>JAFTEQ010000039.1 GCA_017453565.1 Bacteroidales bacterium | reverse complement strand
TCCAAGGGGATGGACAATGCCGCCGAGCGGATCTTTGCGCTTGCCGCAGAGAGCGATCCCGGCGCCATCCAGGCCCTCCCGGGCATTGCCAAAGCCACGGATATCGGACGCCTGGCGAATCTGCTGGACAAGGCGAAAGAGGAAGATGTCCCCGGCTTTGCCAAGGGCTTTGCCGCCGCCATCAAGACCCTCTCCCCTGCCGAGAAATACGATAACGTCATCAAGATCATCGAAGGCGCCCGCCATCCGGAGCGTTTCTTCCCCGCCCTGGCGCTCTCCGGCACCGATGAGGCGGTAAGGGACCTGACGGAAGCAGCGCAGAACGGTTCTCCCGAAGCTGTCAAGGCCCTCGGCAAGACCGGCAACTATAAGGCCGCTCCCGCCCTGCTTGCCGCCGGAAAGGCCGGCAAT
This sequence comes from Bacteroidales bacterium, assembly GCA_017453565.1. GTDB lineage: Bacteria > Bacteroidota > Bacteroidia > Bacteroidales > UBA932 > Cryptobacteroides. Next base: position 1,405 of record JAFTEQ010000039.1, on the reverse strand, counting down.
CTCACCGCGCTGAGGGACTACGTCAGTTTCGTGGACCGCTACGAGAAGGACGTGGACCGCAAGTGCGAGGCGCTTGCCGAAGCGCTGGCTGCGACAAAGGATGCCGCCCTGCTGCAGCATTTCCTCGCCAAACTCGCCAACACGCCGACTTCCAAGGCATTCGCCGTAGCCGGAACCTTCCTGGACAACGCTGACACGGAAGTCGCCGTCGCAGCAGCCATGGCCGCCAAGAACATCGCCGCGAAATGCGTCGACGACCTGGATGCCACGACGAAGGCCGCCGTGCTGGGCAAGGCCGTCCAGGCCTTCCAGGCCCGCGGCACAGCGGATGACGGCTATGCCGTGGACGAGATCAAGAAGATGCTTGCCGAGACCAAGGCCGTCTCCCCCGTTTTCACCCTCAGCGATGAGGAGCGGAAGGCCGGCTTCGAGATGCTCTTCGACGGCACCAACCTGGACAAGTGGACCGGCAACAAGGACGGATACCGCATCACCAACAACGAGATCTATGTCACCGCGGGCTATGGCAATGGCGGCAACCTCTATACCGAGAAGGAATACCGCGACTTCGTCTTCCGATTCGAGTTCAGTTTCGTCCGCCCGGGCGCCAACAACGGCGTCGGTGTGCGCACGCCCCACGGCGTGGATGCTGCCTACGGCGGCATGTGCGAAGTACAGGTCCTCGACCACGACGACCCCATTTACGCCGGCTGGCTCAAGGAATACCAGGTCCATGGATCGGTCTATGGCGTGATCCCGGCCAAACGCATCAAGCATAAGCCCCTCGGCGAGTGGAGCTGCGAAGAGATCCGCGTCCAGGGCGACCACATCACCGTCACCGTCAATGGTGAAGTCATCGTGGATGCCGACATCCGGGAGGCCTGCCAGGGCCACAACGTCGCCCCCGACGGGAGCAACGTCAACCCCTACACCGTGGATCACCACAACCATCCGGGCATGTTCAACGAAAAGGGCTACATCGGATTCCTCGGTCACGGACCGGGCGTGAAGTTCCGGAATGTCCGCGTCCTGGACCTTACACCGGCTGCAAAGGGCAAAAAGCGTTAGTTTTTTGAAAAAAAGTTTGCTATCACCAAAAATCTTCCTACATTTGCAGTCCCAAAACGCAACCTCTCACGTGTTTTATGGTTTTTTATTGGTTTTGTGACGTTGCGCGGTTAATATTTTGAAATTATGGATTACATCAAGATTGTAGAAGAGGCTTTCTCCAATGGAAAAGCCGCCAGCTTCCCCGAGTTCAAGGCCGGTGATACCATCACCGTGACCTACCGGATCAAGGAAGGCGACAAGGACAGACTTCAGAAATTCAGAGGCGTGGTCATCCAGATCAGCGGTGCCACCCCGCACACCCGCACGTTCACCGTCAGGAAAGTTTCCGGCGGCG
>JAFTEQ010000038.1 GCA_017453565.1 Bacteroidales bacterium | reverse complement strand
GCACCTTGGGCTGCCCCACCTGGAGCTCGAAGCCCTCGCGACGCATGGTCTCGATGAGCACCGACAGGTGCAGCACGCCGCGTCCGTAGACCACGAAGGAGTCGGCCGACAGGCCCGGCTTCACCCGCAGGGCAAGGTTCTTCTCGAGTTCTTTCTCGAGGCGTTCCTTGAGGTGACGCGAGGTCACGAACTTGCCGTCCTTGCCGAAGAAGGGCGAATTGTTGATGGTGAAGAGCATGCTCATGGTGGGCTCGTCCACCGCGATAGGCGGAAGCGCCTCGGGGTTCTCGAAGTCGGCGATGGTGTCGCCGATCTCGAAGCCGTCGATCCCCACCACAGCGCAGATGTCACCGCAGCGCACTTCCTCCACCGCCGTCTTCCCCAGGCCGTCGAAGACCATCAGTTGCTTAATCTTCTGCTTCTGAACCACGTCGTAGCGTTTGCAGAGCGAAACCTGCTGGCTGCTGCGCAAACTACCGCGCGTGATCTTACCCACGGCGATACGCCCCACGTAGGGCGAGTACTCCAACGAGGAGATGAGCATCTGCGGCGTTCCCTCCACCACGGCGGGTGCGGGAATCTCTTCCAGGATGGTATCAAGCAGCGGAGTGATGTCACTGCCGGGTTTGCGCCAGTCAAGCGACATCCAGCCCTGCTTGGCCGAACCGAACACGGTCTTGAAGTCGAGCTGCTCCTCGCTGGCGTCGAGGTTGAACATGAGGTCGAACACCTCTTCCTGCACCTCGTCGGGACGGCAGTTGGGTTTGTCTACCTTATTGATGACGACGATGGGTTTCTTTCCCATCTGCAGCGCTTTCTGCAGCACGAAACGCGTCTGGGGCATACAGCCTTCGAACGCGTCTACGAGCAGCAGTACGCCGTCGGCCATATTGAGCACGCGCTCCACTTCACCGCCGAAATCGCTGTGGCCCGGCGTATCGATGATATTGATCTTCACGCCCTTATAGGTCACCGACACGTTCTTGGCCAGGATGGTGATGCCGCGTTCCCGTTCCAGGTCATTGCTGTCGAGAATGAGCTGACCCAGATTCTCGGGCTGGCGCACCAGGTTGGCCTGATAGATCATCCGGTCCACCATGGTGGTCTTGCCGTGGTCGACGTGCGCGATGAGCGCGATATTTCTGATTTCCTGCATAAAAACGGCTACTGACTAATCTTGCAAAAGTAGTCATTTTCGCGCAGATATGAAACACGGGGGAAACAAAAAAGGGCCGGCCCGAAGGCCAGCCCTGTGGATTTTCATCCGAGTCGCAGCTTACTGCTTCTCGATGATGCAAGCACGGTTGAGTTCCGGGGTATCGAAGATGTCGTTGCCACCGTTGGCCTTGACCGTGAACTGGCTGGCATCGAGACCGTACTTCTCGGTGAGAAGCTTGTAGATGTAGTCGGCGCGCTGCTCGGAGAGCTGCTGGTTGCGCTTCTTGCTACCGGTCTTGCTGTCGGCGTTACCGGACAGGGTGAACTTCACGTTCTTGCCCTGGCTGATGATGTTCTTCACAGCGTACTCCACGTGGGCCTGCTCCTTGGCGGTGAGCTTAGCCTTGCCAATCTCGAAGTAAGCGATGATGGGCTCGTTGAGGAGGTTGTTGAAGATGTCACCGTTGTCCTTACCGGCCTTGGCGAGCTCGTCCTTGAGCTGCTGGTTCTCAGCGGCGAGGGCGGCGTTCTTGTCGGCGAGGGACTTCTTGGCGGCGTTGGCTTTGTCCTTCGCGGCCTGGGCGGCGTTGGCGGCAGCCTCAGCGGCGGCGACGGCGGCGGCATAGCCGGCCACGGTCGTAGCCTTGCGGGTCCAGTTGCTCTTGCCAATGTTGAAGTTCAGACCGGCAGTAGCAGCGAACATAAGCGCGTTACCGGCGGCGGGAGCAGGGAATACAGCTGCCTTGCTTCCAACGAGACGAAGGTCGACGATGAGGTCGATCACGCTACCCATGCGGAACTTGTTGATGATACCGGCACCGGCAGCGACACCACGGTCGAAACGGGTCCAGTTGAATCCAGCGTGCAGATAGGGGATGAGGTTGTAGAACCTCTTCTCCTTATAGCCCCAGAACTGGTTCGACCAGTTCCAGAGGAGGTCACCGTGCGCGTAGTTGTAGGAGAAATCGGTGTCGTAAAGATTGGCGGCAAGGCCCTGCCAGCCAAAACGGGCACCAAAGCAAGGATCGAACCACTTGGTGGCGGTCACGTCGATAGCCGGGAAAGCAAATCCACGTTCAACCGCCTGATCCTTCTTGAGGAGGCCGCCGATGAGGTTGTCGAGGGCAATGTCAATGCCCACGCCAGCGCCAATCGACCAGTTGTCCCAGAAACCATTGGTCTCATACGGACCCTTCTGGATGTTGCCCTGCGCATCGCGGTTGGTTTCCTGCGCGAAAGCGGAGAAGCTCACGAGAAGCGCAGCGGCAAAGACAATAATTTTTTTCATAATACGTATTAATTTAGTTAACTAAAGTTTTTTCCTTTTTGTTAAAACACTAGTTTCAACGGGCAAAGATAGGCTTTTTTTTTGACTCGCCAAAAGATTTCAATAAAAAAATCACACACTAATCGAATCCGAAGCGGGTTCGGAAGCGTTCCAACCCGGCCGGACCGGGCCCGAATACCTCGGGCTGCTCCACGGTCTGACCCTCAATCTCGGCAAGGTTGTCGTCGTGTATGCGGTCGAGCCGGTCGGGATACTTATAGATAAGATCGGAGGTGGGCCGGCCGTGGTAGCGGCAGAGCGGAGCGCCGCCGGTCTCCCAGGTATTATCCTCCATGGTGAGCGAGGCGTACCAGGCATTGAAGAGGCGCATGCCGCAGTTTTCGCTTGCACCGAAGTAATTGCCTTTCACCACGAAACGGGCCGTTTCGGCCGTAGTGTCGTAGAACATGAGGTGCGCCGCGTTGGGGTTCCAGCGCTGGCGGTGACCCCAGCCCTTGCCCGCGTCGCGGCATACATTATTAATAAAGGAGATGTCCTCGGTCCGGGCCCCGTCGCCCTGCTGCCAGTACTCGTAGGAGTATTCGCAGTTCCAGATTTCGTTGCCCCGGTAGACGATATCCTTCTGCACCACCCCCGGTTCATTCGACTGGTTGGTGAGCCCGGCGTCCCAGCATTCCCAGATGCGGCAGCCCTCCACCACGATATGCTCCGCCGCACTCCAGAACTCGATGCCGTTGCCGTAGCGCACGCCGCGACCCCCGTCGTCGACATAGAGGGTGCTCCCCCCGATCCAACAGATATCGCAGTCCTTCACCACGATGTTCCGCACATCGGAGCCGCCTATCCCGTGGGCCCCGCCATAGCGAAGCCAGAGGCCCTCGTAACAGACGTCGTGGCAGCCGTCCTCGTTGATGACATGGCGTTTCTCGCCCAGTTCGATGGAGCGAAAGCGCAGGGCGGGATTCACCCCACTCACCAAGTAGACGGCTCCCTCGTCGCGCAGCCAGCAGAAATGCAGGTCGCGCCCGCCGAGCTGCTCCGGCCGGTCTACCTTGAAGGCGCAGCCGTCGGCCCCGTGGTTGAAGATGACGCCGGAGAGTTCATCGTGCGAGGCGCGCACGCATTTCCAGAGCCCGTCCCCCGCCGGCGTCCAATCGGCCGGATCGCTGGCATCGTAGGAGGGTTCGATAACGGGCTTCTCCCCCGTCCCGTAGCGTCCGTAAAGGATGGGGGCGCCGGGACGGCCGGAAAGCGGCACGAGCGAGCCGCGGAACACGTCGCCCGAACGGAAAAGGACCGTGTCGCCGAAGCCGAGTTCCGCTTCATTCACCCGCTCCAGGGAGCGCCAGGCCGAGCCGGGCGTACGACCGTCGGCCGCATCGTCCCCGTCGGAAGCGACATAAAAGCAGCGGAAGCCGTCCGCCCGGTTTTCCTCCTGGATGAGCTTGCGCCAGGCGGAGGGAGTTCTTACATCCCAGCCTTCTTTCAGAGCGCAGGCGATTACGGCCTCTTCCTCGCCGGGGCGCACATCCACGATCCGGACCGATGCGGGCAGGTCCACACGCTCCAGCAGTTCATTGTTTTTCCAGAGAATTCTGGCGAGGAGCGCTTTCATCTCAGGACTGTCGTCGGGACGCAGGGTCCGCTCCATAGCAAAGGGAACGGCAGCCTCCACAAAGTGGTCTACGGCCAGGCTGGTGGCTTCGAACTCGCCCTCGGCGAGACGGATGACCACCCGCTCGCCCGCCCGCGGCGCGCAGCCGGCGAGCAGCAGGGCAAGGCTCAGGAACAGGAGCATACGTTTCATTCTTTTACCAGTTCTTTCTGGATAGTTTCCAGCGATTTACCCTTTGTCTCCGGCATCCATAGGGCAAACAGGAACGAGAGCCCGGCAATGACGGTGAAGAAACTGAAGATATACTGTCCGCCGATGGACAGGCAGAGCGGGAAGAACCAGGTGAGCAGGGCCGACCAGACCCAGTGCGTCATGCTGCCGAAGACCTGTCCCTCCGCACGGACGCTGTTGGGGAACACCTCCGCGATGATGACCCAGATGGTAGCCCCCAGCGACAAGGCGAAGAAGGCGATGTAGGCACAGATGCAGATGAGCAGATAGTAACCCTGGAAGGCCTCCAGATAGAAGCCGCGGGCTACCAGGGCCTGCGCCACCACCATACCCACGGCACCGATGGCCAGCAGGGTCTTGCGGCCCAGCTTGTCGATGAGCACCATACCCAGGATGGTGAAGGTAAGGTTGGTGAGCCCTACGATGACGGACTGCAGCATGGCGCCGTCGCGGAACACGCCCGAGAGCTCGAACAGGCGCGGAGCGTAATAGAGGATGGCGTTGATGCCCGAAAGCTGGTTGAAGGTGGCGAGCAGCAGCGCGATGAGCACAGGCTTGCGGAATTTCCGCTGGAAGAGCCGCTCCTTCTTCGTTCCGGATGCCGAAGCGAACGAGGCGCGGATGGCCTCCATCTCGCCGGGGATGTCGGCCTCGCCGGTGCGGGCGAACACGCCCTCCGCCTCCGGGTCACGCCCCTGCGAAACCAGCCAGCGCGGGCTTTCCGGAACCGTGAACAGGAGCACGGCAAAGAGCAGCGCGGGCAGCGACTCCGCCCCGATCATCCACTGCCAGTCGTTCGGCACGCCGGCAATGAAGTAATTGGAGAAGTAGGCCAGAACGATACCCAGCACAATATTGAACTGGAAGAAGGCCACGAAGCGGCCCCGCCAGGCGGCCGGGGAGATTTCGGCGATGTACATAGGACCGATCACCGAAGAGGCGCCCACCGCCAGTCCACCGATGAAACGGAAGAACATAAAGGAGTACCAGTTCACGATCCAGGCGCTGCCCACGGCCGAAATCAGGTACAGCAGGGCAATGACCTGCAGGGAACGCAAGCGGCCGAAACGCTTGGCGGGCCGGCCGCAGAACAGGGCGCCCAGGATGGTTCCAATAAGCGCCGTAGCCATGGTGAAGCCGTGCGCAAAATCGGACAGGCCGTAGATTTTCTGGATGGCGCCTTCCGCACCGGAGATGACGGCCGTATCGAATCCGAAGAGCAGGCCGCCCAGGGACGCCACGAAGGCAATCCAGAACATGTAAGGGGTAAGAGTCCTTTTCATGGGGTATCAGAGTTTGTATTTGATTCGGTTGATGATATGGTCCTGGTAACACTCGTCGAGTTCCACGAAGTAGCCGCTCCAGCCCCACACGCGGACGATCAGGTTGCGGTGCAGTTCGGGATGGGCCTTGGCATCGAGGAGCGTCTCCTTGTCGAGCGTATTGAGCTGCAGCTGGTGACCGCCCCGCCGCACGAAGAAACGGATGAGTTCGGCGAGCTTGGAAACGCTTTCATCGTTGCGTAAGATGCTGTCGTCGAGTTCGATGGTGAGCGGGCCGCCGTTGATGGCATCCTGCAGGTGCTGCTTGCTGAACGAGCGCATCACCGATACGGGCCCCCGCTGCCGCAGGAACATGCTCGGGGTGAAATTGGCGGGAATCACCTCGCCCGCATGGCGTCCGTCCGGCGTGGCGGGCAGGTCTTTCGCGTGGAAGATATAATACATGGCCGTACCGGTACCGGCGCGCCAGATCCCGCCCCTTTCGTTGCGCAGTCCCTTCAGCCCTTCCGCGAAGGAATCCAGCAGGGCGGTGCCCACGGCATCCACCGCGTCGTCGTCCAATCCCATCTTGGGACCGTCGAAACGCAGTTTCTCATAGAGGTCGGGCCGGGTCTTGAAGTCGTCGGCGAGGGCCGCGCACAGTTCCTCCGCCCCGATGCTCTTGTCTTCATATACATTCTTACGCACGGCCGCGAGCGAGTCGGCCGCCGTGGAAAGGCCCGTTCCGTGCACCCCATAATTATTGTATACCCCGCCCAGGGAAATATCCCGGGCCCGTTCGATGCATCCGCCCATGAGCACCGACATGAAGGGCGCCGGCACGATGTACAGGCGGTCGTGGGCGGAAGCGATACGGCGGCACTCCGCCTTGATGCGCCCGTCCACCCAGGCCCAGAGGGCGTCGTAGTCGGGGAAATCGGGCAGATGCCCCATCGCCTCGCTCACGATGCCCGCAAAGGAAAGGGCGTCGATGTTGGGAATCTCCATTCCGTTTTTGGGGATGATGAATTCCCAGCAGGCTGCCACCACGTAGTTGCGGGCATCTTCGGGTGCGTAGCCCAAGCTGATGAGCCCGGGCACCACCACGTCGTCATTGTCATACTGCGGGAAGCCCAGGCCGCGTTTGGTAAGCCGCGCGCCCTGTTCGAAAACGTCAAGCGGCGTGTCCTTGTCGACGCGCAGGTTGATCTTCGGGTCGATCAGGTTCAGGTCGTAACTGGCCTCCAGGCAGATGCGCGACACTTCGTTGAAGAGATAGCGCCCGTCGGCATCGCGGCCGGCAAGGACGATGCTCTGCCCGTTGTCGCCCTGCTGCATCCCCACATAGAGGTCGCTGTCCTTGTTGCAGGTGAGGAAGAACTCGGTGATCAGGTCGGCGGCCCCGTCCCGGTCCAGACGGCCCGCGCGGAGGTCGGCCTCATAGAAGGGATAGATATATTGGTCGAAACGACCCAGGGTGTTGTGGTAGCAGTCGCTCTCCCAGAGCGTAAAATGAACCATCCGGAGCAGTTGGAGCGCCTGGTGCAGGGTCTGCGGCGCTTCGCTGCGGATGACGCGCAACACCTCCGCTACCTCGTCCAGACCGTTCGCACGGGCACAGTCTTCGTAACGGGCGATGAAGCCCTGCAGGGCGGTAATGCAGTCGTCGGCCGCCTTCAGGAAACGCCGTCCGTCCTCATCGAGACCGGGATCTTCCAGACGGGTGGCGATTTGGGCGCGGCGCGCGCCGAGTCCGTCACGCAGGATTCCCTCGTAATCGGCCGAGATATTCGATACGGTGCCCCGCTCATGCAGGGTATGGGCCGCCTTGATTTCCGCCCATTCCGCATCGGTGAAGACCGAGGGAATGCGGCTGATGGTACGGGTCGCCACGATCCTTTCCCCTTCCAGAATGACGGGCTGTTCCGCCGCAAGAAGGGCCTCCAGCATCCGGGCACTCCGCTCCACGTCGGGCAGACACTCGGCAGCAAAACGGGCGCTCAAACCATCGAGCCCCAGTTCCTCGGGCGTACGCCGGAAACGGTGGTGGCCCCCGCCGCGCAGGAAAGCGCGGAGTTTCTCTATCCTTTCTGTCATAATATCAATAGTTTCATTCCTTTTTCCGTAAAACAGTCGTGCACCTGCGGCAGAGCTTCCGTATCGAAACCGGGCCGGTAATCCAGGCCCAGCATGGGATATTTGGCGCCGGCCGTCTTGTGGTAGCGCAGCAGTTCCACCCGCTGAAGGGACGGGGCATCCTCCAGCAGGGACGCCGTAGCCCGCATATTCTCCACGCTGTCATTGACCCCCGGAATCAGGGGCACACGGGCCACGAACGGGGTGCCGCAGGCTTTGAGTGCAGCGAGATTCCTGAGGATGAGCACATTATCCACTCCGGTCCAGCGCCGGTGCAGGCCGGGATCGGCCAGTTTGATGTCGAACAGGATCAGGCCGGCCGCCTCCGCCACCTGGCGGAACAGGGGTTCCGGCGCATGGCCGCAGGTCTCCACGGCCGTGTGGACATCCTGCAGCAGCGCCATCGTCTCCAGCAGGAACGGCCCCTGCATCAGGGGTTCTCCGCCCGTAAAGGTCACGCCGCCTCCGCTTTGCGCAAAGAGGTCACGGTCGCGCAGCAGCCGTGCGGCCAGATCAGAGGCCTCCATCTCAAAGCCACAGGTTTCCGTGCGCTCCTTTTTCCGCATCAGCTGAGGCTCCGGTAGCCAGCCCTCCGGGTTGTGGCACCAGGCGCAGCGCAGCGGACAGCCCTTCAGGAATACCGTCGTGCGGATACCCGGACCGTCGTTGAGCGCAAATTCCTCTATGGAAAACAGGAGGCCTTTGCTCATATCACTTCAATGTCGGCCGAGGCAATCCAGCCCTGACGGCCGTCCGAAAGTTCGATGTCAGACCAGTTTTCCACCTGGTCGAGCAGCTTCACCTTCGTGCCCTCGTGGAGCACGAAAAGCAGGGTTGCGTCGCCGCCGGGCGCGCTTTTCACCGAGGTCACAGGCTTCATGACCACCGCCTCGCCCGCCCGCAGGAAATCGTGCCGCTGCCAGAGCGAAAACGTCAGGCAGCCGATGGAGAGCAGGAGCAACACGATGCCCAGGAAGAAACCGGTCTTGCGGACCCGCGACCTCCGCCCCAGCAGGAACAGGAGCGCCATGGCCAGAGCCGTGCAGAACAGGATCAGGAAGAACACGGCCCAGGCGTCCGAGCCGAGCGACCAGCCCAGGCGGCGCATCCACGTTTTCAGGAAAAACTCCGGCACGGAGTCGATGCGATCCTGCACGCGGGCCGAGGCAAGGGCGAGGTTGAAGCGGGCGTCGCGGTCGGAGGGGTCGAGTTTGAGCGCACGCTCATAGCAGAGCACGGCACGGCCCGTCTCCCCGGCTTTGAACCAGGCGCTCCCCAGATTGCAATAGAGTTCGGGCGAGACGAGGCCCAAGTCGAGCACGGCCGTCCAGTCACGGGCCGCATCTTCCCAGCGGCCGTCGGCATAGGCCTGCACGCCGGCCGTCCAGAGCGAATCGGGGTAATCGGCCCGCTGCGCCCAAAGCCCGGGAGCGGGCAGAAGCAGCAGGAGCAGCAGGGCGAGCGGTGCCGCCGAGCCGCGTTTGGGACTGTGTTTCATCTGTTCGTCGATGTCTGAAATGACCTGCACCGCCTGCTCATAGTGGCCGCGCATGCCGTCCGTGTCGGACGAAGGCGCATAACGGGCGTAAGCGCAGGCGTCGAGCAGTTCCGTGAAGGCCTTGCAGGCCGTTTCGTCCACCCCCGCGCCGGACAGGCGGCTGGCAAAGGTTTCGGCATCCCAGTCCGAAACCGGAAGGGCGAATTTGTCGGAAACGAAGCCCAGCAGGGCCTTGTGCAGCGCCTCATAGAAAGCGCCCGGAAGGGCTTTTTCCATGTAGTCCTGCGCATCGGATAGGCGGCGGCGGGCCATGCGCGTGGCGCCCCGGCGGCGCGTTCCCACCAGGTCGGCCCGACGGCGGGAGCGGCGGCGGAACAGCAGATAGAGGCCGGCGGCCAGAAGAGGCAGCAGCAGGGTCAGGGCCCAGAAGAGCGGCGTACCCACGAAGAAACGGCCCGGCTCCCTGAGTCTGGGCAGACGCGTCCGGATGTAACGGATGTCGCTCCCCAGGTCACGCACGTCAGAGCGCGACGGCGCCACGGAAAGATGCCCGCCGGCAGGAGTCGCTCCGGTCTGTTCCCCGCTCCGTTCCACCCGGATGGGCAGTTCCTGCGAGCGCAAGGTCACATAACGGCCCGACGAGACGTCGAAATAGCTATATTCCACGGGGCCGATCACGAATTCTCCGGCACTGCGCGGAATGAAGGGATATTCGAACTGCTTACCGCCCTTAAAGTCGGAAGACTTCACGTCGTAGACTTCGAAATCGGGCGGAAATGCAATTTTGGGTGCTTCCAGCAGGGATACGTTACCCGTTCCGGACACGGTGACGCGCAGCGACGCGGCGTCATGGGTGCGCAGCGAATCGCGGGTGAGCGCCGCTTCCAGGCGGTAACTGCCCACCCCGCCCCCGAACGAAGCCGGAGCGCCGGCGGGAAGGGGCGACACCTGAAGCGTCTGGGCCGCTGTGGACACGCGTTTGCGCACAGTGCGGATGTCATCCTGGAAGAAACTGTCAAAAATACTGTTGCCCGAGGAGCGGGTACGCACGTTCACCAGGCATACGATTTCGGCGGGATCGATCTGAAGGGCGCCTGACTGCTGCGGGATGAGGGTCCAGCTGCGCAGCACAGCCGTGTTGTAGATCATCTCACCCAGGTTTTCCCGGCGGAATTCGATATTGCTGGGCGCCTGCAATTCCTGGCTCCAGAAACCCTTGAACGAAGGGAAACGGGCATCCTCAAAACCCGAGATGTTCACCCGCTGATAGAGTTTGAGCGTGGCCGTGACCGGTTCGCCCACCACCACGCGGGTTTTGCTGAGCAGCAGGCGCAGGAAGAGGTCTTCACCCGCCACCTGGCCGGCCTGACGCTCCTGCCGCGGCGCGGAGTCCGCATCCGCCTGTCCGGAACCCACCGCCGGGGCGCCCTGACGTCCGTCGGACACCACTTCCACCACGGCCTGGCGCGAGACGATGGTCTTGCCCCCCACCGTAGCGCTGGCCGAGGGCAGCGTAAACTTGCCCGTCCCGCGCGGGAGGAGCACATAGGTATAGGTAGTCTGCGACGAGCGGGTGCGTTTTCCGCCCACGATGCTGATGGAGGTAGAAGTCCCCTTCTGCGGTCCCCAGACCAGACGGAAGTCTTCGCCCGGGCTCCATTCGAAGGCCGAAGGCGCCTTCTCCCCTTCGATGACGAAGGTCAGGTTGAACTGCTCGTCGGCGGCCACGAGGTTGGCTACCTCCACGCGGATGGACTGCTGCGCGCGGAGCGGGGCCGCCGTCAGCACGGCCGCAAGGGCCAGGATGAGCGCGATATACTTTTTCATACTACCAATTCTTCTCTTTCTGCCGCGACTGGAGCAGGGCCGCCTTTTCCTTTTTTACCTTATCCTGGGTCTCCTTTTCCTTGGCCTGGATGGCCCGCAGCATCTGCTGCTCCTGCTGGCGCGACAGCTGCCGGTCGCCCTGCTGCTGCCCCGGATCCTGATTCTGGTCCTGGTTTTGATCCTGCCGGTCGGGCTGATTCTGCTGGTCCTGGTTCTGGTTTTGATCCTGATTCTGATCTTGATTCTGCTGGTTCTGATCCTGGTTCTGATCCTGATTCTGATCCTGATTCTGGTCCTGGCCGCCACCACCTCCGCCCTGGCGCTGCATCATGAGCTTGGCGTAGATGTAGTTCTCCTTCGCGTCCATATCATCGGGCGTGAGGAGCAGGGCCTGTTTGAAGGCATCGGCCGCCGCGGCATAGTCTTTTTTCTGGAGGGCCACGTCGCCCCGGTTGTAATGCCAGGCGGCAGCATGCGGTCCGGCGGGCGCCGTCTCCTTCACGGCATCGAGCGCTTTCTGCGCACCTTCCCAGTCCTGCTGACGGTAGAGCGACGAAGCCAGATCGTACTGTCCCGCTACGGAAGTGGAGTCCTTGAGCACGGCGCGCCGGTAATCGATCTCCGCCTCCTTGTAGCGCTCACGGGCAAACTTCCGGTTGCCGGCACGCACCTCGCGCCGGTCCGCCTGGGCCAGGGCGGAAGGTGACAGGGCCGCCAGAAGCAGCAGGAAGCTCAGACACTTTCTCATCATTCGAACAACCTCCTCTTGTGCCGCCGCTCACCCACCAGCGTCTCCAGTACGAGCAGAGCCAGCGCCACGGCAAAGAAATACATATACTGTTCGTCGTAGGCCTCGAAGACCACCGACTTGAAATGCTCGGCTTCGAGCCGGCGCAGGTCGGACAGGATGGGGTTGAGCCCGAATTCCTCGTTCCCCGCCAGCACATAGGCGCCTCCTCCGGCCTCGGCCACGCGCCGCAGCGTCCCTTCGTCGAGCCGGGTCACCACGATCTCGCCCGAGGAGTCCTTGAGGAGCTCCCCGTTCATGGGAATGGGCTGTCCCTGGGCGGAACCCACCCCGATCGTATAGACGCGGATTCCCGCTTCGGCGGCCTGCCGGGCGGCCTCCACCGGGTCGTCCTCGTGGTTCTCCCCGTCGGTGATCACCACGATGGCGCGGCTCTTTTCGCTCTGGCTGCTGAACCCGCGCGCGGCGGTGCGGATGGCATCGCCGATGGCCGTCCCCTGCACGGGAACCGACTCGGTATCGATGCTCGAAAGGAACATCTTGGCCGACACGTAATCGGTGGTGATGGGCAGCTGCACGAAGGAGGAGCCGGCAAAGACGATGAGGCCGATGCGGTCGTCCTGCAGACGGTCGACCAAACGGGAGATGGCCAGTTTGGCGCGCTCCAGCCGGTTGGGCGAGTAGTCGCGGGCGAGCATCGAGTTGGACACGTCGAGACAGATCATCACCTCGGCGCCCCGGGTTTCGCGTTCCTTGAGCTTGGCACCGATCTGCGGCCGGGCGAGGCCCAACACGAAGAAGAGGAAGGCCAGGTCGAAAAGGACCAGACGAACCCAGCCCTTGGCCCCCGAATACGAGGGCATGAGCGAACGCACCAGGGCCGGATCGCCGAAACGCTGCACGCGCAGGCGCCGCATATACCGCACCAGCGCATACACCAGGGGCATCAGGGGTACGAGCAGCAGAAGCAGCAACCAGGCGCTATGGGCAAAGACCAGCATCAGGGCATCCTCCTTATCACTATGGCCAGCAGCATCTCAAGCAGCAGGCAGATCAGGGCCACGAGTCCGTAACGCCCGAACAGTTCCTTATAGACGGGGAAGCTGTCCACGGTGGTGCGAATCTTCTCCATCTTGTTGATTTCCGAATAGATTTCGGAGAGTTTCGTGTTATCGGTAGCGCGGAAATAGCGGCCGCCGGTGGTCTCGGCGATGCTCTTCAGCAGCGCCTCGTCAATCTCCACGGGGATCTTGCGCAGTTCCACGCCCCAGGGGGTCATGACGGGATAGGGCGCTTCCCCGTTCGCGCCCACCCCGATGGTATAGACCCGCACGTCGTAGTCTTTGGCGATCTGGGCGGCGGTCTCGGGCGCGATCTCACCCGAGTTATTCACGCCGTCGGTGAGCAGGATGACCACGCGGCTCTTGGCATCGGAATCCATCATCCGCGCCACGGCGGTGGCCAGGCCGTTCCCGATGGCCGTCCCGTCCTCGATGAGATCGGTCTGCACCTCCTTCATGAGGTTGATGAGGGTGGCCCGGTCGGTGGTGAGGGGGCACTGGGTGTAGCTCTCCCCCGCGAACACCACAATGCCCATGCGGTCGGAAGGCCGCTGGGCGATGAACTCGATGGCGATGTCCTTGGCCGCGCTGATGCGGTCGGGGTTGAAGTCGCGCGCCAGCATACTGGTCGACACGTCCATGGCGAGCACGATGTCGATGCCCTCGGTGTCCACCTTCTCCACCTCAGTGGTGGAACGCGGACGGGCGAGGGCCAGCACGATCATCACCAGCGCCACGGTCCGCAGCAGGAAAGGCAAGTGCCGCAGCACGGCGAGCACCCCCGTACCCTTCTGGAGCCAGGGCGCGGCCGCCGACACCCGCAGATGCGGACGGCGTCCCTTCCATTCGCTCCACAGGTAATGCAGTACCAGCAGGGCGGGAATGGCGAGCAGCCAAAGGAGGAAGGGATACTCAAAGTTCATCTCCGGCAGGCCCCTCCTCAGGCTCTGTGACGCAGGTCGACGAAACGAAACGGACGGCCACCGGAAGCACGGAGGCGTTCTCCCCGTCGTCGGCCACGTGCTTGGCGAACTTCACGAAGTCGGCGCGTTCGAAAAGATCCTTCATATCACCGTAAAGCTCCTTTTCCACCCCTTCCACGTCCTTCAAGGCCGTAAAGAGCTCGGCCGTGGTCATCTCGGGGGCATCCATCCCGTAGCGTTCACCTATATATTCCTTCAGGGTGTCGGTGACCCCCGAATAGAAAACTTTCTGTTTGTCGGGCGCCCAGTATTTGCGGTCGCGCCAGTGTTCCAGACGGCGGAGCGCCACAATGTGGGCGGGTTCGCGCGGAGCCTGTTTTGCTTCGTCGCGGCGCCGCTCCAGCCAGCGGAGCAGCAGGAAGATGAGGACGGCCAGCAGTATGGCTCCGAGCAGCCAGGGCAGGACCTCCCGCGCCGTCAGCGGATAGCCGATCTGGCCCTTGATGTCGTGGGGTTTGAACGTGGCCGTATCGATGGGAATGGTCTTCACATCCATGGTCTGCGGCGAGAAAAGCAGGGTATCGGACTTCCCGTCCACGGTCCGCAGCACCGGGATGGGCGGCAGGTGGTAGGTCCCCTCTTCGAAAGGAGCGATCACCACGTGGGCGCGGATGCTGCGCCAGGGCTGGCGGCGCCGCGCCTTGAGCGTATCGACCTGCCAGCCGCGCACGAGGGTGAGGGTGTCGCCCGAAATCTGCGAGAAATCGGGCAGGGCCAGCAGGGTGCCGGAGGCCACGCTGTCAAGCCGGAAACCGTACTCGAGCTGGTCGGCCACCAGGATGGAGTCGCGTTTCTGCAACGGTTGCAGGAAGGCTTCCCCGGCCGGGACGAAATCCAGCAGGGCGGCGAGCAGCAGGAGGGTCAGTTTCGTCATCATCTCTTTCCAAACAGGCCCATGAGGGCTTTTACATAATCCTGGTCGGTGGCAATCTCCACATGGTCCACGTGATAGCGGTTCAGGAGCCGCTGTTCCGTAGCCACCAGGTTCGCCTGCCAGCGGGCATAGGCGTCACGCACGGCCCTGCGGTCGGTGTCCACCCAGGCCGAACGGCCGGTCTCGCTATCTTTGATGTGTACGAGTCCCACGGGCGGCAGACTCCGTTCGCGGGGGTCGGAAATCCGGATGACCGACAGGTCGTGCCGGCCCGCGGCCACCTTGAGCGCGTCTTCGTAGCGGGGATTGCCAGCTGCATCGGTGTCAAGCAGGTCGCTGAGCAGGAAGGCGGTACACTTTTTCTTGAGGGCGCCCGTGAGGAAACGCAGGGCCGCCCCGATATCGGTGCCGTCGGACTGCGGTTCCAGTTCGATGATCTCGCGGATGATGTGCAGCAGGTGGCTGCGCCCCTTCCCCGGCGGGATGAACTTCTCCACGCGGTCGCTGAAGAAAAGGGCGCCTACCTTATCATTGTTGAGAATGGCGCTGAACGCGAGCACGGCCGCAATCTCGGCCACCAGTTCACGCTTGCTGCGCACCGCCGTGCCGAAAAGGCCCGAGCGGCTCACGTCGACCAGCAGCACCACGGTAAGTTCCCGCTCCTCCTCGAACACTTTCACATAGGGGGCGCGCAGACGCGCGGTGACGTTCCAGTCCATGTTGCGCACGTCGTCACCGTACTGGTACTCACGCACTTCGCTGAATGCCATACCGCGTCCCTTGAAGGCGGAATGGTATTCTCCCGCGAAGATCTGGTGCGAGAGGGCCTTGGTGCGGATCTCGATCTTCCGCACCTTCTTCAGCAAGTCGGCGGCGCTCCTTTCAGACATGGCACTACGGTACCACCACCGCGTTGATGACCTGGCTCACGATCTCGTCGCGCGTCACATTCTCGGCCTCGGCCTCGTAGGTGAGTCCGATACGGTGCCGGAGCACCTCGGGGCACACGGCGCGCACATCTTCCGGAATCACGTAGCCGCGCCGCTTGATGAAGGCATAGGCCTTGGCCGCCAGGCTCAGGGAGATGCTGGCACGCGGCGACGCACCATAGGAAATGAGGTCTTTGAGCTTGTCGAGGCCGCAGCTTTCGGGCTGACGGGTGGCGCAGACGATGTCCACGATGTAGCGTTCGATCTTCTCATCCATGTAGACCTCGCGCACCACGCTCCGGGCCCGGATGATATCTTCGGGCTTCACCACCGGATTGGGCTGGGGGAAGGAGCCGCCGTTGTGCATGCGCACGATCTGACGTTCCTCCTCCCGGGCAGGATAATCCACCACCACCTTGAGCATGAAACGGTCTACCTGCGCCTCGGGCAGCGGAGAGGTTCCCTCCTGCTCGATGGGGTTCTGGGTGGCCAGCACGAGGAAGGGTTCGGGCAGGCGATAGGTCTCGTCGCCCAGGGTCACCTGACGCTCCTGCATGGCTTCCAGCAGGGCCGACTGCACTTTGGCGGGGGCACGGTTGATTTCATCGGCCAGCACGAAGTTGGCGAAGACCGGACCCTTGCGCACCTCGAACGCCTCTTTCTTCTGCGAATAGATGAGCGTGCCCACCACGTCGGCGGGGAGCAGGTCGGGGGTGAACTGGATGCGGCTGAATTTGGCGTCCACAGCCTTGGAGAGCGTGCTGATGGCGAGGGTCTTGGCCAGGCCGGGAACACCCTCCAGCAGGATGTGGCCGTCGGCCAGAAGGGCGATCAGAAGGTTCTCCACCAGGTGTTTCTGCC
This sequence comes from Bacteroidales bacterium, assembly GCA_017453565.1. Classification (GTDB taxonomy): domain Bacteria; phylum Bacteroidota; class Bacteroidia; order Bacteroidales; family UBA932; genus Cryptobacteroides. Next base: position 21,435 of record JAFTEQ010000038.1, on the reverse strand, counting down.
CCACGATGACCTTGCCCATCTCCAGCGAAAGCAGGTCTACGAAAGAGCTTTCCTGCTGGATGCGGTCGTTGAGGGCCTTGATGTCTACGGTTTCCATTTATCTCTTGTTTTTGTTTTCGACGATTGCTTCTTCCTTACAAAAAATGTACCTTTGCAACATGCGGTACAGGATTGTCCTCAAATACGACGGCGCCCCCTTCTGCGGATGGCAGATTCAGCCTTCCGACCCCTCGGTGCAACAGACGCTGGAACAGGCGCTTTCCACCCTGCTCGGGGTGCAGACGCCCGTAACCGGCGCCGGCCGCACCGACACGGGCGTGAACGCCTCTTCCTACGTGGCGCATTTCGATACGGAAGCGCCCGTCGCCGACTGCGCCGACCTGCGCTACCGCCTCAACGCCATCCTGCCGGAAGCCGTTGCGGTGGAGGCCGTCGAGCCGGCACCTGCAGAGTTCCACGCCCGCTTCGACGCCACCCGGCGGGAGTACCTCTATTTCCTGCACCGGCGGAAAGACCCCTTCGTGGGCCGGTATTCCTACCTCTACACCTACCCGGGGCTCGATTTCGAAAAAATGAACCGGGCCGCAGAGGCGCTGCTGGGCCGGCACGACTTCTCCTGTTTCGAAAAGACCGGCACCGACACGAGGACTTCGGTCTGCACCGTCTTCGATGCGCGTTGGGAGCGCTACACGCCTGACCTTCAGATTCTCTCGGGGGCAGAAACCCATTCGGAAGACTACTGGGTGTTCCGCATTGCGGCCGACCGGTTCCTCCGGAACATGGTGCGGGCCGTGGTGGGTACGCTCCTGGAAATCGGCCGGGGCAAACGCAGCCCGGAAAGCCTGGCGGAAATTGTCGGGCCCGTCCTTGCGGAAGGCGAAAACGGAAGCCCCGTCCCGGCGTCGCGCCGTCCGCTGGCCGGCGAATCGGTCCCCGGTCACGCCCTCTTCCTGAGCCGGGTGGAATACGATTGACTTTTTGAGCCCGCAGGGCGCTGGTTTTTTCAGGAAAAATTGCTAATTTTGCAAGTTAACTGAAAAACCAACGATATGCTCTTCAACCTGCTTCAGACAGACTCCCTCGCAACGCTCGCCCAGGCCGCCGCGCCGCAGCAGCAGGAGATGTCCTATTCCCTCATTGCCATGGCCTCCAAGGGCGGCGTCCTCATGATCGTCCTCCTGGCCCTTTCCGTCATCGCCCTCTACATTTTCGGCAAGAAGTGGTGGATGATCAACAACAGCACCAAGATCGACCGCAACTTCATCGACGACATCCGCGACTACATCCACGACGGCAAGATCAAGTCGGCCCTGACCCTCTGCACCAAGTACGACACGCCGGTGGCGCGCCTGGTAGAAAAGGGCATCGAGCGCATCGGCCGTCCCCTCGGCGACATCCAGACCGCCGTGGAGAACGTGGGTAACCTCGAGGTGGCCCGGCTCGAGAAGGGGCTTCCCTTCCTCGCCACCATCGCGGGCGGCGCGCCTATGATCGGTTTCCTCGGCACGGTAATGGGTATGGTGCAGGCCTTCTTCAACATGGCCAACGCCGGCAACAACATCGACATCACCCTCCTCAGCGGCGGTATCTACACCGCCATGATCACCACCGTGGGCGGTCTCATCGTGGGCATCCTGGCCTACTTCGGCTACAACTTCCTCACCGCGCGCATCTCCGACGTGGTGTTCAGCATGGAGAACGCGACCATCGAATTCATGGACCTGCTCAACGAGCCGTCCGCCAAATCTGAAGAGTAATGGCCATCAAACGTACCACCAAGGCAGATCCGAACACCTCGATGTCGTCCATGACCGACATCGTGTTCCTCCTGCTGATCTTCTTCCTGGTCACCTCCACCCTGGTGAACCCCAACGCCCTCAAGCTCCTGCTTCCCAAGAGCACCGGGCAGGTGAGCGCCAAGCCCACTGTGTCGGTTTCCATCAAGGACTGGGGCGACGGGCAGTACACCTACCACATCAACGGCAGCGAGATCCCCGAGCGGCTCGACCAGGTGGAAGACAACCTCGTGGGCCTGCTCCAGAGCGAGGAGGACCCCACCTTCTCCATCTACTCCGACCAGAGCGTGCCCGTGGGTGAGATCGTGCAGGTCATGAACATCGCCAAACGCAACCACTACAAGGTCATACTGGCCACGCAACCCGAATGATGAAAGCCTACCAGCAGGAAAGGGCCCGCAAGAAGCAGGTTTCCACCGTCGCCGGCGTTCTTCTGACGCTCCTGGTGCACGGAGGGGCCCTGGCCGTGGTATCTTTCACCGGACTCAAATACATCTGGCCCCCGCCGCCCGAAGACACCTTCCTCATCGACTTCGAGCAGGAGGAGCAGGAACAGTTCAAACTCAAATACGGCCCCCGGGCTCGCGGCGAGGACGTAGACCGCGAGAAGCCGGTGGAGATGGTGCAGCGCAGCGAATCGCCCCATGTCTCCACGGCGCAGAACCTAGCCCCCAAGGCGACGCCCGACGCTTTCGGCGATGTGGAGACCCCGGCGCCCAAGGAGCCCGAGATCAACAAGAACGCCCTCTTCCCCGGCATGTCCAGCAAGGACACCAGCCTCACGACGCCCCACGCCGCCTCGGAAGCGACACCCGAGTTCAAGGCGGGTGAAGCGCGCGGCAACGCCGACAACGGCCCCGCCGAAGGCAAGCCCAACGCCCATCTGGAAGGGCGCAAGATTAAGGAAGCCACCCTCCAGCGCCCCAACTACAATCTGCAGGAAAGCGGAAAGGTGGTGGTCAAAATCTGGGTAGATAACTACGGCAACGTGGTCCGGGCCCAACCCGGCGCCGACGGCACCACCGTGCCCGCCAATGCCAAACTCTGGGCCGAGGTACGCAAGACGGCCATGGAAGCCAAATTCAACATGAAAGCAGACGCCCCTGCCCTGCAGGAAGGCACGATTACCTATAATTTCAAACTCAAATGACAGGCCCGCCGCGACGTGAGTCACGACGGCATCCCGCTGAAAACCAGTTGTACAATGGACGAATTTTCCAAAGACGGCCGTAAACTCAGGCCCCGCCGCAAACCGGGCGCCACGGCCGAACGCGTAAGCTACGGCGAGCGCAAACCGGACGGTGAACGCCGTTCCTTCGGGGAACACCGCAGCTATGGCGAGCACCGCTCCTACGGGGAGCACAAGCCCCGTTTCGAGGGCGAACACCGCCCCTATGGGGAACACAAACCCCGCTTCGAAGGCGAGCACAAATCCCGCTTTGAAGGCGAGCGCAAGGCCTACGGGCCGCGCAAATCATACGGCGAAAACCGACCCTACGGTGAAAAGCCCTACGGCGACCGCAAACCCCGTTTCGGCGCCAAACCCAGGAAATACGTACAGTTCGACAAGCGTTCCGACGAAGGCATCCGCGCCATGATCGACCGCCGGCCCCAGCTGGACCGCCATGCCGAAGAGAAAGGAGGATCCTTCCCCGTGAAGGAGGAAATGCGCCTCAACCGCTTCATCGCCAATTCCGGCGTGTGCTCGCGGCGCGAGGCCGACACCCTCATCCAGGCCGGCTGCGTCACCGTGAACGGTGAGGTGGTGACCGAACTGGGCACCAAGGTGAACGCGGTCAACGACGACATCCGCTTCAACGGCGAGCGCCTCAAGGGAGAGGCCAAGGTCTATATCGTCATGAACAAGCCCAAGGGGTACGTGACCACCGCCAGCGACCCCCACGCCGACAAGACCGTGATGGACCTCATCAAGGGCTGCCCCGCCCGGGTGTTCCCCGTGGGCCGGCTCGACAAGGCCACCACCGGCGTGCTCATGTTCACCAACGACGGCGAGATTGCCGAGCGCCTCACCCATCCGTCGTACGACAAGAAAAAGATCTATCAGGTGATCCTGAACAAGGAACTCAGCGTCGAAGACCGCGAACGCATCCTCTCCGGGGTGGAACTGCCCGACGGGGTGGAGGCGGCCGACGAACTGGAGTTCATCGACGAGGGCGACCACCGCAAACTCGGCATCGAGATCCACTCGGGCAAGAACCGCATCGTGCGGCGTCTGTTCGAGGCCCTCGGCTACGACGTGCGCGCCCTCGACCGCGTCTACTTTGCCGGACTCACCAAGAAGGGACTCAAGAAGGGTGAATGGCGTTACCTCACCGAAGGCGAGGCCAACATCCTGAAAATGGGAGCATACGTATAATGGCGCACCGCTCGGGATTCGTCAACATCATCGGCAACCCCAACGTGGGGAAGTCCACCCTCATGAACGCGATGGTGGGCGAAAAACTGTGCATCGTCACCGCCAAGGCGCAGACCACCCGGCACCGGATTATGGGCATCGTGAACGGGGAAGACTGGCAGATCGTCTATTCCGACACGCCGGGCATCCTCAAGCCCTCGTACCGCCTGCAGGAACGGATGTTGAGCTACGTGGACGCGGCCATCGGCGACGCCGACGTAATCCTCTATGTCACCGACACGGTGGAGCAGCCCGAGAAGAACCTCGAATACGTTTCGCGCCTGCGCGACCTGCGCTGTCCGGTGGTGGTGGTCATCAATAAGATCGACCTCAGCGACCAGGCCGGCGTGAACGCCCTCATCGAAAGCTGGCAGCAGCGGGTGCCGGCCGCCACCGTCATCCCGGCCTCGGCCCGGGAAGGTTTCGGCATTGAGACGATCCTGCACACCGTGGTGGACCTCCTGCCCGTGGCCCCGCCCTGGTACGACAAGGACACCTTCACCGACCGCAACCTGCGATTCTTCGCGTCGGAGATCATCCGCGAGAAGATCCTCCTCAACTATAAGGAAGAGATTCCCTATTGCTGCCAGGTGGAGGTGGAACGCTTCATCGAAGGCGCCGAGCGCTACGACATTGATGCTGTGATCTACGTGATGCGCGAGTCGCAGAAGGGAATCGTGATCGGCAAGAAGGGTGCGGCCCTCAAGCGTACGGGCACCCAGGCACGGCTGGAGATGGAGGACTTCTTCCAGAAGAAAGTGTTCCTGCAGCTCTACGTGAAGGTTGACCCCGACTGGCGCGAAAACCGCAAAGAACTCAGAAAATTCGGATACGAAGAGTAAACTATGAGCGAAGACTACGAAGACATCATCTCCGAAGAAACGGAATTGGAAGAGGAAGCCCCTCTCGACGAAAACGCGGCCGAAAGCGGCAGATTCACCCGCCTGCTCGACAGCGACAGCCGGAAGTTCAAGCTTTCCGGCATGTTCCGCGACTGGTTCCTCGACTATTCCTCCTATGTTATCCTGCAGCGGGCGGTCCCCCATATCGTGGACGGTCTCAAACCCGTGCAGCGCCGTGTGCTCCACGCCATGTTCAAGATGGACGACGGCGCCTTCACCAAGGTGGCCAACATCGTGGGACAGGCCATGGCCTATCACCCGCACGGCGACGCCTCCATCCTGGGCGCCCTCGTGCAGTTGGGCCAGAAAGGGCTGACGGTCGACTGTCAGGGTAACTGGGGCAACATCCTCACCGGCGACAGCAACGCCGCCCCGCGTTACATCGAAGCGCGGCTGAGCAAGTTCGCCAAGGAAGTGGTCTTCGACCCGGAAATCACCCACTGGATGAATTCTTACGACGGACGCAACCAGGAGCCCACCGAACTCCCGGTCCGCTTCCCGCTGCTGCTGGCCCAGGGTACGGAAGGCATCGCCGTGGGTATGGCTTCCAAGATCCTGCCCCACAACTTCAACGAACTGCTCGACGCCTCCGTGGCCATCCTGGAAGAGAAATCCTGGCAGATCTATCCCGACTTCCCCACCGGCGGCTCGGCCGACTGCTCCAAGTATCAGGACGGACGCAGGGGCGGTACCGTGAAGGTGCGCGCCAGGATCGAGAAGATCGACAAGAGCACCGTGGCCATCACCGAGATTCCCTACGGAAAGACCACGCACGTGCTCATCGACTCCATCCTCAAGGCCAAGGAGAAGGGCAAGATCAAGATCAGGAAGATCGAGGACATGACCACAGACAAGGTGAACATCATCATCCACCTGCCCGGGGACGTGTCGCCCGACAAGACCATCGACGCCCTCTTCGCCTTCACCGACTGCGAAACCAGCATCGCCCCCAACGCCTGCGTGATCGTGGACGACAAGCCGCAGTTCCTTTCGGTGCGCGACATCCTCGAATACGACACCTTCCACACCCGCGACCTGCTGGAGCAGCAGCTCCGCATCAAACTCGACAAACTGGAGCGCGACTGGCACTACTCCTCGCTCGAGCGCATCTTCTTCGAAAACCGGATCTACAAGGTGTTGGAACAGGACCAGGCCGACTGGGACACGCAGCTCGCCGACATCTTCGAGCGCATGAAGCAGTATCAGGACCTCCTGAAGCGGGAGATCGTGATGGAAGACATCCTGCGCCTGGTGGAGAAACCCGTGCGCAAGATTTCCAAGTTCGACACCAAGGCCATCGACGAGAAGATCTTCGCCCTGGAGGACGAGATGAAGGTGGTGCGCGACCAGATCGAGCACATCACCGCCTACACCATCGACTGGTTCAAGGAACTCAAGAAAAAGTACGGCAAGGACTTCCCGCGCCGGACCGAGCTCACCGGCTTCGAGACCATCGCCGCCACCAAGGTGGTGAACAACAACGCCAAGCTCTCGGCCAACCTTGCGGAAGGCTTCGTGGGCATCGGGCTCAAACGCGACGACGGCGGCGAATATGTCTGCGACTGCTCCGACCTCTCGGAAATCATCGTCATCGGGCGCGACGGGCGCTACCGCATCACCAAGGTGACCGACAAGGCCTTCTTCGGCAAGGACCTGCTCTATGTGGGCGTGTTCACCCGGGGCGACGAACGCACGATCTACAACGTCATCTACCGCGAGGGCAAGAGCAGTGTCTACTATGCCAAACGTTTCGCCATCACCAGCGTGACGCGCGACAAGGAATACGACATCACCCAGGGTACGCCGGGTTCGCAGATCCTCTGGTTCACCGCCAACCACAACGGCGAGGCCGAGTCGGTGCGCGTGCAGCTCAGGCCCAAGCCGAAGCTCAAGAAGACCGCGTTCGAGTACGACTTCAGCACGCTCGCCATCAAGAGCCGCAGCGCCCGGGGCAATCTGGTGAGCAAGAACAGCATCCAGCGCATCACCCTGCGCAGCAAAGGCGTCTCCACCATTGCCGGGAAGGACATCTGGTACGACTCCGACATCCAGAAACTCAACGAAGACGGACGCGGCCTCTACCTGGGCCAGTTCGCCTCGGACGACAAGGTGCTGGCCGTTTTCAGGAACGGCACCTTCTACACCACTTCGTTCGAACTGGTGAACAAATATCAGGGTGACGTGCTGCTCATCGAGAAGTTCGACCCCGAAAAGACCTTTACCGCACTCTACTACGACGGCGGCGTGAAGTCGTTCTACGTGAAGCGATTCTCCTTCACCGTGAGCGACAATACCCCGGTTTCGTTCATCGCCGAGGGCGCCAAGTCGTATCTGGTAGACCTTTCGGGCGACCTGCATCCCCGCTACGAAGTGATCTGGAAACTCGCCGACAAGAGTCCCGAGCAAATCGAGGCGGAAGAGTGGATTGCCAAGAAGGGCGTGGCGGCCAAGGGGAAGAAGGTGGTGGAGCGCGGCGAAGTGAAGAAAGTGCGCTTCATCGAGCCCCTGCACAAACCAGAAGACGAGCTTCCGCCGGCACCGGAGGAAGAACCCGCCGAGGTGGAAGAGATTCCCGTCGACCCGCCGGCACCGGTGGCGGAAGAACCCAGGCCTGAGGCTCCGAAGCCCATCCAGCCCGAGGAGCCCCTCGATCTCGAAATCGAAGAACCCACCCTCTTCTGACGGCCTATGGGAATCGTCTCGCTCACCGGATTCATGGGCAGTGGCAAAAGCAGCGTAGGCGTGCGGCTTGCCTCCCTGCTGGGCTGGACTTTCGTAGACCTCGACCGCTATCTGGAGCGCCGCTGCAGCCGCAGCATTCCCGACATCTTCCGTGAAGACGGAGAAGAAGGCTTCCGCCGGCTCGAACTGGAGAGTCTCCGGGCCCTGCTGGCCGAACAGGGCGATGACGCCCAGCTGGTGCTTTCCCTGGGCGGAGGCACCGTCACCCGCGAGGAGGCCCGGAATCTGGTGCGTACGCACACGCAGTGCGTTTTCCTGCGCACCAGGCCGGAAACCCTGCGGGAGCGCCTGGCCCGGTCGTGGCGCAAACGGCCCCTGCTGAACACCGACACCATGGAGTCGCTGCTGGAAAGCCGGCTCAAAGACTATATGGAAACGGCCTCCCTGGTTTTCGATACCGACGGACTCACGCCCGACGAAATCGCCCAACGGCTCTATCTGCACTTCAAACCATGAAAAGATTTCTTCCGCTCGCCCTCCTGCTCCTCCTTGTTTCCGCCTGTAACGAAAAGGGCTTCAATCCCCTCGCCCGGCCGGGCGTGCGCATGCTGCCCGTGAGCGGTGGCGCTTTCGAGCCCCTCCCCGACGGCTTCCACATCAAGCGCAGCGCCTTTGAAAACGGCGGCGTGAGCATCACGGGCGACTTCGACCTGCGTTCTTATAAAGCCCTGTCGTTCACCGTGCACAACTGCGACTCGCTGGAGCATCTATCCCTGGTGGTTTCCCTGCGCAACATGGATGTGACCAATACCTGGCCCAAGCGCGGCTGCACGGAAAACAGGCTGCAGGTCCGGCCTCTGGAAACACGCAGTTTCACCCTGCCCCTGCCGGCGGACCTGCCCCATCCTGAGTTGGACAGACTACTGGACCGCATGAGGAATACCCCCTATGCCACCGACGGGAACTTCGCCTACGGTGCGGACCTCTCCAAAATCTCCGAAATCCGTTTCACCTCGCGCTGGAACAAACTGGATCTGTCATGGGAGGTCTCCGGCATCCGTTTCCGGCCCGGGGAACGGGCAAAGGCGCCCGAATACATGTACCGCGACAGTGCGGATTTCTTCCCCTTCATCGACCGTTACGGGCAGTTCAAATGGAAGGATTGGCCCGGGAAGACCCATAGCGACGAAGACCTTGTGCGGGCCCGTGAGCAGGAAGACCGGGACCTGGCCGGGCACCCGGGTCCAGACGACCGTTCGCAGTTCGGCGGATGGAAAAACGGCCCCCGCCTCGAGGCGACCGGCCGTTTCCGCGTGGAGAAGGTAGACGGGAAATGGTGGATGGTCGATCCGGAAGGCTATCTGTTCTGGTCGAACGGTGTCGTACGCGTGAACCCCTCCAGCGCCGTCACGCCGCTGGAGGGCAAGAATCTGGCACCCCGCCTGTTCTATTTCGAGGACCTGCCGGAAAAGGGCTCGGAAGAAGCCCTCTTCTACCACACAAACGATCTGCTTCTCGCTCCGTACTACACGGCGCGCGGCATCGACTCGACTTTCGACTTTTCCTTCGCCAATATCCGGCGTAAATACGGCCCGGACTATGTCCATTTATATGCTGAGCGCGCACACGCGCGCCTGAAGAGCTGGGGACTCAACACCATTGCCAATTCCTCCGACCGCGCCATCTGCCTGATGGATCGCACCCCCTACACCGACCGGCTGGAAATCCATTCCAAGCCGATTCCGACGGGCGGGGCCTGGTGGGAGGTTCCCGATCCCTTCGATCCGGCTTTCCGTGCGGAAATCATCCGCCAGCTCAAAGAACGCCAGGCTGAGTGCTCAGACCCCTGGTGCCTGGGTCTTTTCGTGGATAACGAACATCGTTGGGGCGACGACACCCACATTGCCCGCTGCATCGCACAGGCCCCTGCGGACCTGATGGCCCGGAAAGAGATGTGCCGTTTCCTGAAGGAGTTGCACGGACAGCCGGTCGACCCCATGCAGGCTTCGGAAGAAGATCTTCAAGCGTTCAGCTGGCGCGTCATCGAGAAATACTACGCCACCATCCGCGAATGCTTCGACACCTACGCCCCGGGCCTTCTGTACCTGGGCTGCCGTTTCAACGGGCATCCGGCAACGGAAGCCGTGCTGCAGATCGGTGCACGATACTGTGACGTAATCAGCTACAACCTATACCGCTATACCCTGGACAGCTTCACCCTGCCCGAAGACATCGACAAGCCCGTCATGATTGGCGAATTCCACTTCGGCGCCATGGACCGCGGACTCTTCCACCCGGGAGAAATGAACTGCAGCGACCAGGATGACCGGGCCGCCTGTTACAAGGAGTACATGCGTTCCGCCCTGCGGCACCCGCAGATCGTAGGCGCACACTGGCACCAGTTCTCCGACATGGCCACCAGCGGCCGTTTCGACGGGCAGAATTACCAGGTGGGGCTTACCGACTGCTGTGACACGCCCTATCCCGAGACCATTGCGGCCTTCCGGGAAATCGGTTACGGAATGTACCCCTTGCGGGCTGGGATCAAATGATTTCTTCGCGCTCACGCAGGTCCTTCACCCTGAGCTGGATGGAGGAATTGCCGCGATAGTAGTTCTCTACGATCGAATAACACACGTCGAGCGGGTTCCCGCCCCGGATGTACTCGTAGTAGTCGGCCATATTGAAGGCGATGGCGGGAATCTGGTGATAGGGCTGCGACTCCTGGATGAGGTCGAGTTTCATGTGCACGCCCCCGGCGCCCACCCTGCGGCCGTTGCCGGCGTCGTAGACGTTCTCGGTCATGAATACGGGGTTCCCGTTACCGGGACCGAAGGGCTGGAACTGCTTCAGGATACGGAAGAACTTGGGGGTAATCTGCGAAAAGTCGAGGCGGGAATCCACCTCCACCACGGGCGTGAGCATCTCGGAAGTGATCTTCCCGGCCACGAATTCGTCGAGCCGGCGGCTGAACTCCTCCAGATGCTCCTCTTTCATGGTCAGGCCGGCCGCATAGACGTGGCCGCCGAAGTTCTCCAGCAGGTCGGCGCAGCTCTCGATGGCCTCGTAGAGGTCGAAACCCTGCACGCTGCGGGCCGAACCCGTCACGAATCCGTTGGAGCGGGTGAGCACCACGGTGGGCTTGTAGTAGGCCTCCACCAGGCGGGAGGCGACGATGCCCACCACGCCTTTGTTCCACGACGGGTCATAAACCACCGTCACGTTGCGGCTCGCCAGGCACTCGCCTTTCTCCACCATCTCCAGGGCCGCCCGGGTAATCTCACGGTCGATCTCCTTGCGGTCGTGGTTGTTGTTGTTGATTTTCTCTCCCACGCGCATGGCCATGCTGCTGTCGGACGCAGTGAGCAGTTCCACGGCGAGGCGGCCGCTTTCCATGCGTCCGGCCGCGTTGATGCGCGGACCGATCTTGAAGACGATGTCGTCTATGGTCAGGTGACCCGGCTCCAGGTTGGAAAGATTCACCATGGCCTGCAAGCCCTTGCGCGGACGCTCGTTGAGCTGCTTGAGGCCGAAATGGGCCAGGATGCGGTTTTCGCCCACCATGGAAACGAGGTCCGAAGAGATACTCACCACCAGCAGGTCGAGCAGGGGCACCAGGGTGTCGAAGGGGATGTCGAAGCGCTGGGCGTATGCCTGCACCAGTTTGAAACCCACCCCGCAACCCGACAGGTCGTCGAAGGGATAGTGGCAGTCTTCCCGCTTGGGGTCGAGCACCGCCACGGCGGCGGGCAGCTCGTTTTCGGGCAGATGGTGGTCGCACACGATCACGTCGACCCCGCGCTCCGCGGCATAGCGCACCTTTTCGATGGCCTTGATGCCGCAGTCGAGGGTAATGAGCAGGGTAAAGCCCTGCGAGGCAGCCCATTCCACGCCTTTCATGGAAACGCCGTACCCTTCATCGTAGCGGTCCGGAATATAGAAATCGACCTGGTCGGTATAGCGCTTGACGAAGGAGTAGACCAAGGCCACGGCGGTGGTGCCGTCCACGTCATAGTCGCCATAGACAAGGATCTTCTCGCCCTGCGAAATGGCTTTGTGCAGACGCTCCACGGCCTTGTCCATATCCTTCATGAGGAAGGGGTCGTGCAGGTCATCGAGGCTCGGACGGAAGAAGGCGCGGGCCTGGTCGAAGGTCTCCACGCCCCGGCTCACCAGCAGGTCGGCCAGCACGCGGTCGATACCCACCTCGGCCACCAGCCGCTCCACTTTCACGGGATCGGCCGGGTCCTTCACAATCCATTTGCACTCTTTTGCCATAAGTGTGCAAAGTTAACCAAATTATTTCAGAATATCGGATTTTCATCGTACTTTTGTAGGATTAGTTCAGTAAAGAAATGGCCAACATCGAATACAGCGAGCAGGAGCAGATCCGCCGGGACAGCCTTGCCAAACTCAGGGAACTGGGCATTGAGCCCTATCCCGCAGCCCTTTACCCCGTGAACGCCAGCGCCGCCGAGATTGCGGCGGGCTTCGATCCGGAGAAGGGAAACTTCCAGGAAGTCTGCATTGCAGGGCGTCTCATGAGCCGCCGCATCATGGGCGCCGCCTCCTTCGGGGAACTCCAGGACGAGAGCGGACGCATCCAGATCTATGTGAAGCGCGACGAAATCTGCCCGGGCGAAGACAAAACCCTCTACAACACCGTGTGGAAGCGCCTGCTGGATATCGGTGACATCGTGGGCATCAAGGGCTTCGCCTTCTTCACCCAGACCGGCCAGCTGAGCGTGCACGCCCGCGAACTCACCCTGCTGAGCAAGTCGCTTCGGGTCCTTCCCATCGTGAAGGAGGCCGACGGCGTGGTGCACGACGCCTTCACCGACCCCGAACTCCGCTACCGCCAGCGCTACGTAGACCTCATCGTAAATCCGCAGGTGAAAGACGTGTTCGTGAAACGGGCGCAGATCGTGGCCACCATGCGGGAGTACTTCAACGAGGCCGGCTGCCTCGAGGTGGAAACCCCCATCCTGCAGGGCATTCCGGGCGGCGCCACGGCGCGTCCCTTCATCACCCACCACAACGCGCTCGACATCCCGCTCTACCTGCGCATCGCCAACGAACTCTACCTCAAACGCCTCATCGTGGGCGGCTTCCCCGGGGTGTACGAGTTCGCCAAGGACTTCCGCAACGAGGGCATGGACAAGACCCACAACCCCGAGTTCACCTGCATGGAGATTTATGTAGCCTACAAGGACTACTTCTGGATGATGGAGTTCGTGGAGAAGATGCTGGAGCGCATCGCCCTGCGCGTGAACGGCAACACCGTGGTGGACATTGCCGGACAGAAAGTCGACTTCAGGGCGGGTTACCGCAGGCTGCCCATCCTGGAGGCCATCAAAGAATACACCGGCGTGGATGTGAGCGGCATGGACGAAGCGGCCCTGCGTGCCACCTGCAAGCAGCTCAATGTGGAAGTGGAGCCCTCCATGGGCAAGGGCAAGCTCATCGACGCCATCTTCGGAGCCTACTGCGAGGAGAAACTCGTGCAGCCCACCTTCATCATCGACTACCCGGTGGAGATGTCGCCGCTCACCAAGCGGCACCGTTCCAACCCGGCCCTCACCGAACGCTTCGAACTCTTTGTCTGCGGCAAGGAACTGGCCAACGCCTATTCAGAGCTCAACGACCCCATAGACCAGCTGGAGCGCTTCGAGGAGCAGGCCGCCCTCAAGAGCAAGGGCGACGACGAGGCCATGTTCATCGACTACGACTTCGTGCGCGCCCTCGAATACGGCATGCCACCCACTTCGGGCCTGGGTATGGGTATCGACCGGCTCACCATGTTCATGACGGGGCAGACCGCCATCCAGGACGTGCTCTTCTTCCCGCAGATGCGGCCCGAGAAGGCGCTCAAGAAAGAAAAGGAAGACAAACAATAAGCAACTATGGCAGAGAAGAAACTTTATCTCGATACCGAGAACAAGAAGATCGCCGGCGTCTGCGCCGGACTTGCCGAGTATCTCGACATTGACGTGAACGTGGTGCGCATCATATTCCTGGTCGCCCTCATCTGCGCCTCCTTCGGTTTCTGGGCCTATCTGGTGGTCTGGGCCATCGCGCCCAAGAAACCGGCGGGCGGGAACGTCCAGTATGGAGACTGAACGCATCAGTTCGGGACAGAATCCCAAGATCAAACGGCTGCTCGCGCTGCAGGAGAAATCGAGCCTGCGGCGTGAGAGCGGCTTATTCGTGGTTGAGGGCCGGCGCGAGCTGGAGCACTGCCTCGCGGCGGGCTTCGAGATCGACTCGCTCTTCGTCTGCCCGGAACTGCTGGACGGCTGGCAGCTGCCGGCCTGCGGGGCCAACGCTCCGCTGCCACCTCCCCGGTCGGGGGAGGTTCGCCGTTCCGGCTCACCCCACCATCCCTCCGGGACGGTCCCCCCGCTACCGAACCGCGGGTGTTACGCTCCCCCGACCGGGGAGGTGGCAGCCTGCGCGAAGGTCTTCGAACTGCCGGAGGCGCTGTACCGGAAGGTGGCCTACCGGGGCGGAACGGAGGGCGTGCTGGCAGAAGTGCGGGCCAAACCGACCCGCCTGGAGGACCTCCAACTGCGGGAGAATCCACTTGTGGTCGTACTGGAAGCCGTGGAGAAACCGGGCAACCTCGGTGCCGTACTGCGCAGCGCCGATGCGGCCGGGGCCGACGCCGTGCTGGTGTGCGACCCCCTCACCGACCTCTGGAACCCCAACCTCATCCGTGCCAGCATCGGGGCCGTGTTCACCGTGCCCGTCGCCGTCTGCACTTCGGCGGAAGCCATTTCCTGGCTTAAGGAACGGGGCATCCGCATCCTCACCGCGCAGCTCCAGGACTCCTCGTCCTGCTACGACACCGACATGCGCGGCCCCACCGCCTTGGTGATGGGCACCGAGTCCACCGGCCTGTCGGAGCAGTGGCGCAAGGCCGCCGACGCCCACATCCGCATCCCCATGCGCGGCCGGCTCGACTCGCTCAACGTCTCGGTCTCCACCGCCGTCCTCCTCTTCGAGGCCGTGCGGCAAAGGGGTTGACGGACATTCGTGGGCCATCCTCTCCAGCGGAAAGGCAAGAGACGAGGAGTTGTTAGGCCGGATGGCCGATGTCCGGGGCGTCCTTCTGGAAGACCTTGAAGCCCGAAAGATAAGCGAAGATATCTGTCTTGATTTATTCGGTGTCCGCACGGCACGGCATCTCGACACCGGGCAAAGACTGCTTCTCGCCAGGGACCTGCGGGTCCGGCATCGGATGTCCTACCGCCAGATCGCCACCCTCTCGCGGCTGCCGGAATCGGAAGTACGGAAATACGTGAAGTGATGGAAAATCATTATATTTGCGTTGTATGCGTCGTTTCGGTCTCATAGGTTATCCGCTCCAGGGCTCGCTTAGTCCGCGGCTGTTCTCGGCTGCTTACGCCGGGGCCTGGCCCTATGAATTCATCGAGACCCCCGATTTCGAACAGGCCTGGGCCCGCTTCGAGGCGGAGTATGAGGCGGTCAACGTGACGGCGCCCTTCAAGGAAAACGCCTTCCGGCGCGTGGCGCAGCTGGAAGAGGCGGGCCGCGGATGGCTGTCCGATGCGGTGCGCGTCATAGGAGCCACCAACCTGCTGGTGAAAACCGGGCGGGGTGTTGAAGCGCACAATTCCGATTATCTGGGGGTACGCGCCGTGCTTTCCGGCGCCGGTTTCGGACCGGGATCCCGGGCGGTGGTAGCCGGATGGGGCGGTGCGGCGAAGGCGGTCGCAGCGGCGGCGCGCGACCTCGGCATGCAGGTCATCGTCTGCAACCGTACGCTGCGGGAACCGTTCCTGAGGCCGCTTTCCGAACTTCCCCGCCTTGCCGCCGAATCGGACCTGCTCGTCTACACCCTTCCGGAAGCCATTGCCGAAACGGAGCGCCTTGCCTGCCCCGCCATCCTGGAAGCGAACTACAAGTGTCCTTGTCTATGCGGCCATGCGCCGCTGTACCTGAGCGGACGCGACTGGATCCTCGCCCAGGCCGTTGCGGGCTACGCCCTCATGACTGGTGCGGAACCCGACGGCGAGGCCCTCCGGAGGGCCGCCGGCATGGTTTAAATAATCAGAGTCTTTTCGCCAAACCGGTGATTGAGGAAGCGCATATTCAGCTTGCGCAGCGCAAGGCGGCCGGCAAAAAATCGAACAAAGTTCGGACTCAGATATCGGAATCTGCCAAAAAATCCCTACCTTGGCACTACTAAATTTTTATAGTTATGTCACTCAACAAAGTCATGCTCATCGGTAACGTTGGAAGAGACCCGGAAGTACGTTACCTCGAAGGAAACAGCGGCGCAAAGGTGGCCACGTTCACCCTTGCCACCACCGAACGCTACAAAGACCGCAGCGGAGAACTGCGCGAAAACACAGAATGGCACAATATCGTGGCCTGGAGAAATTCGGCGGACATTGCCGAAAAGTATGTGCGGAAGGGAACCCAACTCTACATTGAAGGCCGGCTCAGGACCCGTTCCTACACCGACCAGCAGGGGATGAAGAAGTATGTCACCGAGATTACGGTCGACTCCCTCCAGCTCCTCGGGCGCCGTCCCGACGGGGAAGGCGGTTACATGCCCGCACCGGGCGCCCCGGCTCCGGCAGGTCCCCAGGGCGGATACGCGCAGAGCGCCCAGCCCCCGCGCCCGACACCCCAGCCTCAGCCCGCAGCTCCGGTTTCCGAACCTGCGGCCGACGAAGGCGGCGACGATCTCCCGTTCTAGCGAATACCCCTGCAGCCGGAGGCCGGACTGCGGTCTCCGCCCGCATGGCTTGAAAGACAAATACCATGGCAGAAAAAATACAGAAACTGATGAACGACAGCCCGGCCGTCCGCTGGACCGTGCTCGTGCTCGTCGCCCTCATGATGTTCTTCGCATACATGTTCGTGGACGTGATGTCCCCGCTCAAATCGCTGGTGGAAACCAACCTCGGTTGGGACAGCGGCGTATTCGGCAAGTATGCGGCATCGGAATACATCCTCACCGTCTGCGGCTTCCTCATCCTGGCGGGCATCCTGCTCGACAAACTGGGGGTCCGCTTCTCGGGCATCCTCTCCGCCGGCCTCATGGTCCTGGGCGCAGGCATCAAGTTTATCGGCATCAGCGACTGGTTCCAGGCCACGGGCTTCGCCCAGTGGCTGGGCAGCTGGTGGGTGGCCATGCCGGCCAGCGCCAAGATGGCCGCGCTCGGCTTCATGATCTTCGGCTGCGGCTGCGAGATGGAAGGGACCAATGTCTCCAAGATCCTCGCTAAATGGTTCAAAGGCAAGGAGATGGCCCTCGCTATGGGACTTGAGATGGCCATTGCGCGCCTGGGCGTGTTCGCCGTCATGTGGATCGCCCCCATCATCTCGGCCAAGTCGGGCGGCACCATCACCGCCCCGCTCGGGTTCTGCGGCGCCCTGCTCTGCGTGGGCCTGCTCAACTTCATCATCTTCGCCTTCATGGACAGCAAGTTCGACCGCCAGCTGGTGGCCGCCGGGCTCGCCACGGAAGAGAAATCGCCTGAAGACGAGTTCCATGTGAGCGACCTGGGCATCATCTTCAAGAGCAAGATGTTCTGGATCGTGGCCCTGCTGTGCGTGCTTTATTACAGCGCCATCTTCCCCTTCCAGCGCTACGCCACCAACTTCCTGGAGGAGACCCTGAGCATCGACGCCGCCTCCGCGGCCCAGCTTTTCAGCCTCTTCCCCGTGCTGGCCATGTGCCTCACCCCCCTGCTGGGCATCTTCCTCGACCGGGTGGGCAAAGGCGCATCCATGCTCATGGCGGGTGCCACCATCATGATCGTGTGCCACCTCAGCTTCGCCTTCCTGCTGCCCGTCTTCCCGCAGAAATGGTTCGCCCTGCTGCTCATCATCGTGCTGGGCGTGAGCTTCTCGCTCGTGCCGGCGGCCCTCTGGCCCAGCGTGCCCAAGATCATCGATGAAAAAGTACTCGGCAGCGCCTACTGCCTCATCTTCTGGGTGCAGAACATCGGCCTGTGCCTCGTGCCTATGCTGATCGGGTCGCTGCGCAAGTCTACGGGCAGCTATTTCGTGCCCATGCTGGTGTTCTCCAGTTTCGGCGTACTCGCCTTCCTCTTCAGCCTCCTGCTCAAGAAAGAAGACCGCGCCAAGGGCTACGGCCTCGAACTGCCCAACATCAGGAACTAGTTTTCCATGGCCGCTAACCCGCGTAAATCGCTCAGGTGGATCGTCCTGGCGTGTCTGGTAGTACCGATGTTCGCATCGTACTACTTCGACGACATGTTCTCGAGCATCTCCCACCTGTTCGAGCAGCCCGGACTCACCCAGTTGGGCTGGGATGCCGCCGGATACGGACTCTACACCAGCGGCTACAGCGTCCTGTGCGTCTTCGGCGGTCTGGTGCTCTGCGGCATCCTGCTCGACAAATGGGGGGTCCGTCTCACGGGCTCCATCTTCGTGGGGATGATGGCCGCCGGGGCGGGCGCCGTGCTCTACGCCCTGCTCTCCGGCCTTCCCGCCGCCCGGTCACTGCGCATCGCCTACGCGGGCTGCATGTTCTTCGGCCTCGGCAGCGAGATTGCGGGTACGGCCGTGACACGCTCCATCGCCCGCTGGTTCCGGGGCGGTCCCATGGCCCTCGCCATGGGCCTGCAACTCGCCATCGCCCGGCTCGGAACGGCGTTCGCCCTGGTGCTGGCACCCCGCCTCGTGCAGGAACGGGCCTCCGGTGTCTACAGCCTTGCCGAAACGGCGCGGCCCGCCCTGGTGGGCATGGCCCTCATGGCGGCGGGGCTCATCCTCTGGGCCTTTTTCGTGGCGCTCGACGCCCGGGCGGAGCGCAGCCGCAAGCTGGAAGCGTCGGCGGCACAGAGCGACGCATTCCGCTTCTCCGACGTGCTCAAAATCCTGACCAACAAGAACTTCTGGCTCTGCGGCATACTCTGCGTGCTCTTCTACAGCAGCATCATCGCCTTCAAGAAGTTCGCCGGCGCCATCCTCGTCCCGCGTTTCGACATCCCTGCGCAGACCGCCGGATGGATGGTGGCCATGCTGCCCTTCTCCACGGTGATCTTCGCGCCGTTGTTCGGCATCCTGGTCGACAAGAGAGGGCGCGGAACACGCTGGATGATGCTGGGAGCCGTCCTCGCCCTCGCCGCCCACCTGCTGCTCGCCTTCGCGCCGCAAGGGGTTCCGTTCTTCGGCTACCTCGCCATGGTGCTGCTGGGCTTCGGCTATTCGCTCGTGCCGGCAGCCCTCTGGCCCAGCGTGCCCAAGATCGTGCCCGACAAGGTGCTGGGTACCACCTACGCCCTCGTGTACTGGATTCAGAACCTGGGTCTGCTGTCGTTCAAGATGATCGCCGGACTCATTCTGGCCGGCGCCGCAGCCGCGGGAGCCGTGCGCGTGGAACTCATGTTCACCGCCCTCTGCATCGGTGCTGTTGTCGCGGCCTACCTTTTCGCCCGCTCCTCGGACCGTCATCCCGAACTCGGACTCGACCGACCCAACCAAGACTAGACGATGTATCCCCTGCTCGACAAGATAGATTCCCCCGCCGACCTCAAGGGCCTTTCGGAAGCGCAGTTGCGGCAACTCTGCGAAGAGCTGCGCGACTACATGGTACGCTGCTGCGCCGTGAATCCCGGCCACCTCGCCTCGAGCCTGGGCGCTGTGGAAATCATCGTGGGCCTGCATCGGGTATTCCATACGCCGGAAGACCGGATCGTCTTCGACGTGGGCCATCAGGCCTACGCCCACAAGATCCTCACGGGCCGGCGCGAGGCGTTCAAGACCTTCCGCACGGAAGGGGGCATCAGCGGATTCCCGCGTCCCGATGAGAGTCCCTACGACGCTTTCGCGACAGGGCACTCCTCCACCTCCATCTCCGCAGCCCTCGGTTTTGCCGAAGCGGCGCGGCTGCAGGGGGAAGGGCGGAAAGCCGTGGCCGTCATCGGCGACGGGGCGCTTACCGGCGGACTCGCCTTCGAAGGCATGAACAACGCCGGAGCGAGCAAGGCCGACCTGCTCGTGATCCTCAACGACAACAACCAGTCGATCGACCGCAACCTCGGCGGCATCCACGAACACCTGCTGCGCATCACCACCAACCGGCACTACAACCGCTTCAAACAGCGCGTATGGGACTTCCTGGGCGAGCGGCGCCTGCGCGGATGGCTCCAGCGCTGGCTGCGCAGCCTCAAGGCCTGGATGGTCAAGCGCAGCGGCGGCGACATCTTCGAAGCCCTGGGCTTCCGCTACTTCGGCCCCATCGACGGGAACGACCTGGAGCAGGTGGTGACGGCCCTCACCCGCCTGCGCGACCTGCACGGCCCGCGCGTACTGCACTGCATCACCACCAAGGGCAAGGGCTACGCGCCCGCCGAAGCCGATCCGGTAACCTGGCATGCGCCGGGCAGGTTCGACCCCGACACGGGCGCACGCATCGCCGGCCCGCATGCTGCGGACCGCTATCAGGACGTATTCGGCGCCGTACTCTGCGAACTGGCCGAAAAGGACCCGCGCGTGGTGGGCATCACCCCGGCCATGGCCAGCGGCTGCGGGATGAACCGTTTCGCGGAACGTTTCCCGGAGCGTTTCTTCGACGTGGGCATTGAAGAGGAACACGCCGTCACCTTCTCGGCGGGACTCGCCGCCGGCGGACTGCGTCCCTTCTGCAACATCTACTCATCCTTCTCCCAGCGCGCCTACGACTGCATCATCCACGATGTGGCCCTGCAGCGGCTGCCCGTGGTCCTCTGCTTCGACCGGGCCGGTCTCGTGGGCGAAGACGGAGCCACGCACCACGGGGTCTTCGACCTCGCGGCTTACCGGAGCGTGCCCGACACCATTGTCTGCGCCCCCCGCGACGAGACGGCGCTGGCCCGGCTCATGCACACGGCCCTCGCCCACGACCGCGGCCCGTTTATAATAAGGTACCCGCGCGGGACGGGAGAAGGCGTCCCCTGGCAGGACGCCCCGCGTACGCCCTGGCCCGTGGGACAGGGCGAGACCCTTCTGGAAGGCGACACCGTGGCGCTCATCGGCCTCGGGCCCGTGGTGAACCGCGCCCTCGAAGCCGCCGCCCGTTTCCCGGGACGGGTGGGCGTGTACGATTTCTGTTATCTCAAACCGCTCGACGAGGCGCTGCTCAACACCATCGCGCAACGCTACCGGCACATCATCACCCTCGAGGACGGGACGCTCAAGGGCGGCCTCTTCGGAGCGGTGAGCGAAGCGCTCGCCCCGTGCCCGGGAGGCCCCTCCGTCGAGGGCCTCGGCATCCCCGACCGTTTCATCGGCCAAGCCCGTCAGACAGAGCAAAGAACGGCCTGTGGACTCGATTCTGACAGTATTTCCAAAAACATCGAAAAAGTTTTGCAGAGTTGCAAATAATTGCTATCTTTGCAGTCCCCAAAAAAGGGGGTCTTTGAAATACTGCCGATGTAGCTCAGTTGGCCAGAGCACGTGATTTGTAATCTCGGGGTCGAGGGTTCGAATCCCCCCATCGGCTCGCTCTGCCACAAATGGCTGCGGCAGACACGGGCAAGTACCAGAGTGGCCAAATGGGGCAGACTGTAAATCTGCTGGTTATACCTTCGGTGGTTCGAATCCATCCTTGCCCACCCGAAGCGGAAGCAGAGAAGAGTCTTCCCAACAATAATAG
>JAFTEQ010000037.1 GCA_017453565.1 Bacteroidales bacterium | reverse complement strand
TTTGGTCTGCGGGGAGCTCTGGGAAATGGCTCTCCTCGACCATCCGAGGATAACCACCTACGACAGAGCATCGATAACGCGGCCCTAAGTTAAACAAAAACTTTTTTCTACCCTTCTGTGTCTACTTTTTTGAAAGCTTCATTATCGTAATAATAAATCCCAATGGTGTTGTTGCTAATTGGATGCGAAATAGAAACACTATCGAATTTCTTGGACTTTGGGAGTCTCTCTACAATCCAAATTTTAACCCCATCGAATTCGAAGGGTTTAGAAAACAAGCCGGATTGAATGCATTTACTTTGTCGCCATCAAGATGGATAGATGCAACAAGGGCCATAGGGCTTCAGTCTAAAGCCGGACGATATGGAGGCACTTATGCTCAACCTGACGTTGCATTTGAATTCGCCACTTGGGTTTCTGTGGAATTCCGGCTATACCTTGTCAAAGAATTCCAGCGCCTTAAGGCTGAAGAGCAGAAGCAACTGGGCTGGACGGCAAAACGGGAACTCTCAAAGATTAACTACCGAATTCACACCGATGCCATACAACATAACCTGATACCTCAGGAAATAACGGCTATGCAGGCAGGATTTATTTACGCCGAGGAGGCAGATGTTTTAAATGTGGCATTGTTTGGAATGACTGCAAAACAGTGGCGGGATATCAACCCTAATCTGACTGGCAATATTCGGGATTATGCGACCATCAATGAACTGATCTGCCTTTCGAATATGGAAAGCATCAACTCCGTGCTCATCAATGATGGAATTCCGCAAAGTGAAAGGTTGGTGAAGTTGAATCAGATAGCAATTCAGCAAATGCTCGTCCTTCAAGGAAAAAACAATCGCCATCTACTAAAGGACAAATAGTTTAGTAAATAATTCTTTGTACATTTGCAGACGAAACAGTGCTATGCGTGGCCAAGTCTCACAACTTAGCACTTTAATAAGGAGAAGGAGCCGCATCCAGGACGATGCGGCTCCGCATTTGTATATACAGAGCCGAAGCTGCCTTCTGGCAGAGGCGGTTTTGGGAAATGCAAAAAAAAAGCCGTCAGGTAACGGCTTTGAAAATGAGGCTCGGATCAAGTTGCCTTGAAAAGGTTGTCATCCCTTACGCGAATTCCCCTTCGACGAATCCTACTGCAAAGGTACGAACTTTTCGGAATTCTGCAAACAATTACCCAGTTATGCTTATCTTTGTATTCGACACAACGGTCGTCGAATCGGCCGGTAATGAAATCAGGAGCATCCGGTCTTCCCGTTCTGGGAAGCAGCTCCCTTCACAACGAATCATCAACAGTCTAAGTCCCCGGAGTTGTCCGGGTAAGTCAGTATAATACTATTTGGAATTTGTTTACTAATTAGTTAACTTTGCGTCGTATGAAAAAGGAGTTTGTGAGGCATGTGGTCGTTTTTGAAATTCACTTCAAGGAGTTTAGAAAGACACTGGATAGAGAGGCGTTGAAAAAACTATATCAAGTGCTTACCTTGATCATGATGGTGGAAGTGATTCCTATAAAGTTCCTAAAAGCGATAGAGGGGAGGAAAGGACTCTTTGAGATACGTGTTGAACATGAGAACAATATCTATCGAGTTTTTTGCTGCTTTGACGCCGGGAATTTGGTGATTCTCTTTAATGGCTTCCAAAAGAAGACTCAAAAAATCCCTGCAGAGCAATTGGATAAGGCAGAGGCACTGATGAAGAAGTATTTTGACCAGAAAAAAGAGCAGAACAATGGATAACAAGAAAAACCTTAAAAAGAAAATGGATTTGACTCCTATTGAAGACCTCATCACTGAGGATTTCGGAGCGGTGGGCACTCCCGAGCGCGATCAGTTCGAGATGGAGTGTGACGCCTTCATTATCGGCGAGCAACTGAAAGATGAGCGTATCAGAGCGGGGCTCACTCAGGAGCAGCTGGCCGATAAGATTGGCACTAAGAAGAGTTTCATTTCCAGAGTGGAGAGGGGACATGCTGATATCCAACTCTCAACCTTGGTCAGACTCTTCCAAGGCTTAGGCCGACACGTAAGCGTCAGAGTCTTGTAACGGGTTCATCGGCCTAAAGGCCCTTCAACAAAAAAAGCCGTCAGGTAACGGCTTTGAAAATGGGGCTCGGATCAAGTTTCCTTGAAAAGGTTGTCATCCCTTACGCGAATTCCCCTTCGACGAATCCTACTGCAAAGGTAATAACTTTTCAGGATTCTACAAATATTGGGTAAAGGGTTAGTGCAAAAGTCCCCGCCGGCTGTCCCTCGCTTTTTGAAGTAGTTCCGCTGCGGTATCTTGGGGCAAAATCTATTGGGAGGCACTTCGGAGCCTCCCTTTTTCATTGCCCCCGCTATACACGCCGCGCCATGCGGAGCGTATTAAACTCTTCAGAATACTCTTGTAAAGCGAAGAAACCTTGTTTTTCATAGAAGGGGATCGCGCTATACCCTTTGGTATGATAGGCGTCAACTGTGAGAAAAAAGAAGTTTCTTTTCTTCGCTCGCAAGGATAACTCCTCAATTATCCGTGAACCATAACCACATTCGCGAACATCTTTGCGTACGGCCAGATAATCAATTTCCAGAGATGGATACATGGTCCCGGATTGCATTTGGGCGTCCTCATCAAAGTAACTCCAGGGTTTGCCGTACGGGATGTCCTGGAATTCACCGTCATTGTCCACGAAGATACCGGGACTGATGACAAACATAGCGACAATTCCCCGTTCATCATCGGTTGCTAAATTGAGTTTAAATTGAGGATTAGCTTTCAAAAAGGCATCAAGAGCTCCGTGAATGAAGCCATCCATTTCCTGGATGCCACATTCAAAACCTTTCAATATGTCCGTTGATGACTCCTCCGAAAACCGCAACATCACACTCCCTCCATCCCAACTACTTCCTTGACTCTACGGCTGATTTGGTTTGTGTTTGAGCTTTATCTGCCTGACGTTCCAGCTGGGCAATAGCTATCTGCTCGCGAAGTTTGTCCGCGAACACACCCTTTATGGGACTCCTATTTGACTTTACTCCAAGCATGGCTCAGTGATTCTTTTGCAAAAGAAACAAATTATACTGAGATTTCAAAACGAATCCTCCAAATACCCCTTCCGGTCCATCGCGCGGTCCCGGACCGGGGGCGGCGTGCCCTGCGGGCGGCGTAGCCACCCGCGGCTCGTCAGCGGGAGGGGCCCGCAAGCGAAGCGCAGTGGGAGGGATAGCGCCAACGGCGCGTACCGCCGGCAGGGCATGCCGCCGCCGGGGACGGAAGGAGCGCGTTATTTCTCCGGAGCGGAGAGAATATGCAGGTCGCGCTGGGGGAAGGGAATCTCTATACCGTTCTCATTGAGGGCGTTATAGATGGCTTCCTTGGCGCGGGAGGCGTAGGCGAGTTTCTCTTCCACGGAGATGAACTGCACCACCGAGAGGTTGATGCTGCTGTCGCCGAAGTCGAGGAACCGCACCTGCACGCCGAACTTGGAATCCAGGATCTCACGGCCGTACTTGTCGGTCTTCTGGAGGGGGAGCAGGGCCTCGATGATGATCTTGCGCACCTGCTCCACGTCGGAGCCGTACTTGACGCCCACCGGGAAGGAGAGGAGCTCGTAGCCGTGATTGCGGGTGAGGTTCTTGAAATTCTTGTTGAAGAGGGTGCTGTTGGGGAAGGCCATCACGGAACCGTCGGCCGCCACGATCTGGGTGGTCTGGTAGGTGATGCTGTCCACCTTGCCGCGCACGCCGTCACACTCCACATAGTCGCCCACGCGGAGCCTGCCCGACATAAGCTGCACGCCGTAGAAGAAGTTGTTGAGGATGTCCTTCATGGCAAAGCCCAGGCCGGTGGCGAGACCGGCGCCGATCACCTTCACGGCCGTGGTGGGAATCTTCAGGAGCACGAAAAGGGTAATCACGTAGATGCTCCACATGGAAAGGCTGATGATGTTGGAGGCCAGGGTGAAATTGACCTGATTCTCGTTGAGCACCTTCACGCTCGACCGGCCCAGCAGGGAACGGATCTTATAGAGGCGGTAGCCCGCCTGGGCCACGTAGATGAGGAAACGGAAGATGAAGAAGAGCACCAGCACCATCACGACCCGCTGGAAGGAGAGGCTGATGTAGCCCTCTACCTGCAGGAAGGGGAAGCTGTAGGCGCGCTTGAACACGTCGGTGAGGTCGAACACGCCCGAAGCCAGCAGCAGGCTGGCCGGAACGGAGAGCACCAGGGCGATGGGCAACAGGGCCTTCCGGAACAGGGCGTGCGGCCAGGTGACGGCGATGAGATCCTCGTCAGTGCGGTGCGGCAGCTCGGGATGCGCCTCGATGTAGAGGAGTTTGAGCTTTTTGATATGCCGCTCATAGTAGAGGCTGAGGAGGTCGTAGACGGCGCTGACGGTCTGCAGCAGGGTGAGGAGGAAGAACCACCAGATGAGGAGTTGCACACCCAGGAGCACGTAGCCGTAGAAGGCGACCACCGTGGTGGAAGCCATCACCAGCAGGGAGATCCAGCCGAACACCAGGTCGCTGTGCGGCACGCGCTTACGGTAGCGCATCTGCGTCCAGGCAAGGAAGAGGGTGAACAGCAGGAGTATGGGCGGGAAGATGATGTTGATGAGGCTGTTGGGAATGAAGATGACGCGGAAGGAGATGATCACCAGGCACATCAGGAGCATGGGGGAATAGAGGGCGATGCCCGCGCGCACGCTGCCCTCGTCTACCCGGATGATGAGCGAGATGAAGATGGCCGTGAGCATCCAGGCGAACTCCACCAGGATCTTGGAGGCCATGCTGAAGAAATGCTGGGTGGAGAAGGCGCTCGCCAGCATGATGGACAGGGCGAAGATAACCACGGTGCAGATGAGCGTGGTGGTGAAACGGTTGCGCAGCAGCCGCTCCTTCTGGAAGAACTTCACCTTCTTGCTCAGGATGCGCACCAGCACGAAACTCACCAGCAGCGAGACCACCAGGTAGAAGAGGACGAAGATGGAGAAACCGATCACCATGGGACCGCGCCACTGGCTGTGCACGCTGGTGAAATACTTGCGGCTGTACTTGTCGCGCGCGTCGTTCGTGGCCTGGCGCCAGTAACGCTTGAACGACTTGAGCAGGGTGAGGTAGCCGGTCTGCCCGTCCACGAAAATCTTCGACTGCACGGTCTTGTAACGCTCCTGGGCATACTCGTAGGCCGACTTGAGCATATTGGCCGTCTCCTGGTAGTGCGTGCTGTCGACGACGATCCGCGTCTTCTGCGCCTCGCTGATCTCCAGCAGTTTGCCGGCGTAGAAGATGCAGCTGTCGCGGTCCTCGCGCCCCAGCGAATCGAGCTGGAAGGCGTGGCCGTGGCCCTTTCCGCCCCGGCGCGACAGGCCGCTGGTGCGGGGAACGTGCACCCCGGCGTCGAGCACCACCACGTTGCCCAGGCTGTCGAGATACTCCACCGTGGAGGAGGGAGGCAGGCTCTTGAGGGTGAGGAGGAGCCGCTTGTAGCGGTCTATGTCTATGTCGAGCCGCTTCACGATGTCGTCGAACGGCATACGGCGGGCCGAGAACTCGTCGTACTGGCGCGACACCTCGTTGAGGGCGTAGGTCATGTCGAAGGTGTAGTCCTGCTTCTGCGAGTAGAGCATGAGCGAGAGCTCGTTGCTCTGCTGCATCATGCGCACGAGCCGGGCGTGCTGCCGTTCGCCGGAACCGCTGAACCGGTTGACCATCTTCTCCTTCTCCTTGAAAGAGGAGGACAACTCGAAGCGGAGCACGGACAGGGTCTGCGAAAGATTCTTTTCGCTCAGGACGGCATAGGCGGGGATGAGTACCAGCAGGGCCGTAAGGAGGGTGGCGGCTTTCTTTTTCATATTCTGCAAAGATATGCTATTATTTTCCAAAAAGCGCTAACTTTGTCCTCTATGGAACATGTAAAGTGTCTGATCGTGGGGGGCGGGCCCGCCGGATATACGGCCGCCATCTATGCGTCGCGCGCCGCGCTCGCACCCGTGCTGTACGAGGGCCCGGAGCCGGGCGGACAGCTCACCACCACCACTGTGGTGGAGAATTATCCCGGATTTGAGAAAGGTATCGACGCCTATCAGCTCATGAGCGCCATGCGCGCCCAGGCCGAGGGGCTCGGGGCGGATGTGCGCCGGGGCGTGGTGCAGGAGCTGGATCTCTCGCAGCGCCCGTTCAAGGTGAAACTCGACGAGGGGACCGAACTGGAAGCCGAGACGCTGATCGTGGCCACCGGGGCCACGGCCCGCTACCTGGGCCTGCCGTCCGAAGCGAAATACCGGGGGCAGGGGGTTTCGGCCTGCGCCACCTGCGACGGCTTCTTCCACCGCGGAAAAGACGTGGCCGTGGTGGGCGGGGGAGACACCGCCTGCGAGGAAGCCTCCTATCTGGCCGGACTCTGCCGCAAGGTCTACATGATCGTGCGGCGCGACGTCCTCCGTGCCTCCCAGGCCAGCCAGGAGCGTGTTTTGAACACGCCCAACATTGAAATCCTGTGGAACTGCCAGACCCGCGAAGTGCTGGGCGACGGGGGCGGCGTCACCGGCGCGCGCATCGAACGCAAGGATGGCGAGGTTTTTGATATAGCCCTGAGCGGCTTCTTCCTGGCCATCGGGCATCACCCCAACTCCGAACTGGTGAAACCCTGGGTGGAGACCGATCCGGAAGGCTATATTGTGACGGACGGCTGCAGCAGCTGCACCAACGTGGAAGGCGTATTCGCCGCCGGGGACGTGCAGGACCCGCGCTACCGTCAGGCCATCAACGCGGCGGCGTCGGGATGCCGGGCCGCCCTGGATGCGGAAAAGTTTTTGAAACAATGAAGAAAACGCGCAAGATACTGCCCCTCCTGCTGCTTGCGGCCCTGAGTCTGGGCTCCTGCAAGTCGCAGTACGAGGCCCTGCTGCAGGGTAACGACGCCGAGGCGAAATATAAGGCCGCCTTCGAACTGTTCAACCGCGAGAAGTACCAGAAGGCCTCGGCCCTGTTTGAGTCGCTGTCGGTGCTCACGGCCGGAACGGAACGCGACGACACCGTGCAGTACTACTGGGCCCTGAGCAATTACCGCTACAAGGACTATCCCACGGCCGAGACCAATTTCAAGAACTACCTCGAGCACTTCCCCCGCTCGGGCTTCGCCGAGTCGGCCGCCTTCCTGCGGGTAGACTGCCTCTACAAGGCCACCCTGCGCTACGAACTCGACCAGACGCCCACCTACGTGGCCATCGCGGCCATCAACGAGTACAAGATGACCTACGGCGACGCGGTGCACAGCGCCGTGTGCGACCGGATGCTCGAGGAACTGGGTGAGCGGCTCGACCGCAAAGCCTACGAGAACGCGCGCCTCTATTATAAGATGGAAGACTACAAGGCCGCCCGCGTGGCCCTGAAGAACGTGCTCAAGGACGACTCCGAGAACCGCTACCGCGAGGAGATCCTCTACCTGGCGGCCATGGCCTCCTACAAATACGCCGAACTGTCTGTGCCCGCCAAACAGCGCGAGCGCTTCCTCGTGTTCGAGGACGACTACCTCAATTTCGTGGGCGAGTATCCCGAATCGGCCCACCGCAAGGAGCTCGAAGGGCTGTACAAAAAAGTGAAAGGAAAAAATTGAAACTTTCCCCGCCCGCGGCTTCGTACCAATAGTATGGAAAAGAAAATACCAACCAACACCATCACGAGAGACATCAAGGCGCTCTCGCAGCCCACGGGCAACATCTATGAGTCTGTGGTCATCCTTTCCCGCCGTGCGAACCAGATCGCCCTGGCCGAGAAAAAAGAACTGAGCAAGAAGCTCGAAGACTTCAAGAACGAACGCGACACCAAGGACGAGGTGTTCGAGAACAAGGAGCAGATCGAGATATCCAAGTACTACGAGCGCCAGCCCAAACCCGACCTCGTGGCTATTGCCGAGTTCGAAAACGACGAACTCTACTTCCGCAAGGCCAAGGCCGAAGACGGCGAAGGCGTCGAATAGACGACGCGGCCGTGCTCCGCTCCCTCCACATACGCAACTACGTCCTCATCGACGCTCTGGACAGCTCGTTTCCGGAGGGTCTGGTGATTGTGACCGGGCAGACCGGCGCCGGCAAGTCCATCCTGCTGGGCGCCCTTTCGCTGCTTACCGGCGCCAAGGCCGACGCCTCCCTCATTTCCGAGGGGGCGGAGACCTGCGTGGTGGAGGCCGAGTTCTCGATTGACGACGAGGACGGCCGTCTGCAGGCCCTGCTCGAGGAGCACGAGGCCGACTGGGACGGGGGACGGCTCCTCATCAGGCGCACCCTTTCCCGTACGGGCCGTTCCCGCTGTTTCGTGAACGATTCGCCCGTGCCGCTGCAGGTCCTTTCCGAACTCTCGGGCCGGCTGGTCGACATCCACGCCCAGCACCAGAGCCTCCTGCTCACCGACCGGCGTTTCCAGCTTTCGCTGCTCGACCACTACGCCCGTGCGGCCGCCGATGCGCAGGCGCTGCGCGGCCTGTGGAAGGAACTGTCCTCGGCCCGCGCCGAACGGGAAGAACTGCGCGGACGCCTCGCGGCCTGCGCCGCCGACCGTTCCTACAACGAGGAACGCTTCCGCCGGCTCGACGAGGCCCGCCTGCGTGCGGGGGAACTTGCCGAACTGGAAGCCGAGCAGAAGCGCCTGGCGCACGCCGAGGCCCTGCGTGAGGACCTCGCCCAGGCCCTGGATCTGCTGCGTCCCGAGTCGGACGAACGGTCCGGCCCCGCGGAGGCGCTGCGCGAAGCGGAACGGGTGCTGGAGCGCTGCCAGGAGCACATTCCCGCCCTGGAAGAGCTGTGCGCGCGCATCCGCAGCAGCCGCATCGAACTCGACGACCTCTCGGGCGAACTGGAGCAGACCGCCGAAGGGGTGGAGGTGTCTGAAGAGCGCCTCGCCCAGGTGGACGCCCGCCTGCGGGAACTCTACGACCTCATGCACAAATACGGTTGCCGCAGCGAGGAGGAACTCCTTTCGCTGCGCGACCGGTACGCCGGGGCGCTCGACGATTCGGGCGCGCTGGAAGATCGGCTCTCGGAGCTGGAGAAAAGGGTGGTGGCCCTGGAGCAGGATTATGCCGGGGCGGCCTCGGCCCTGCACGATAAACGCGCCGGCGCCGCAGAGGGCTTTGCTGCCGATATCCTGGAGACCCTGCGTTTCCTGGAACTCGACCGGGCCGCCTTCGAAGTGGACCTGCTGCCGGCCGAAGCCGGGCCTTCGGGCACGGACGCCGTGCGTTTCCGCTTCTCTTCGGACGGCACGCCCGCCGTGGACGTGGCCCGCTGCGCCTCCGGGGGCGAGATCTCACGCATCATGCTGAGCCTCAAGGCCATGATGGCGCGCTACACGGGCATGCCCACCCTCGTTTTCGACGAGATCGACAGCGGCGTGTCGGGCAGCGCGGCCGACCGGATGGGTTCGCTCATCTGCCGTATGGGCGAGGATATGCAGGTCTTCGCCATCACCCATCTGCCCCAGGTGGCCGCCAAGGGACAGGCGCATTACGTGGTGCGCAAGCGCGACGAAGGCGGCCGTTCCCGGTCGGGTATCGAACGTGTGGAAGGGGAGGCGCGTGTGGAGGAGATCGCGCGGCTGCTCAGCGGCGCGTCGGTTACTCCTCAGGCGATTGCGAACGCGCGCGTACTGCTTCAATCTTAAACTCCGGCGTGTAGACGACGCGGCGCACCGCAGTGTTCACGTGCCCGCCGGAAACCTCTTTCGAGAAACGGAAATCGGTCTGGAGGCCCGAAGCGGGGTACTCCGTGAGTTTCATTTCCCACATACGGCCGTAACGGGCGCACAACTCCACGAAATAGCGGAAGGTGTCGTAGCCGTGGAAGGCGAACGAACCCGGTTCGGCCTGGCAGAGGGCCCGGTAGGCCATGACGAAGCGTTGCACCTCGGGGTCGTTGTAGTCTATATGGTAACTGGCGGCGATGCGGGTTTGCACGTTGTGCAGGTTCTCCACCTCGACGGTGCCGAAGGAGCGCAGGCGTGAAGGTCCGTAAAGGGCCACGTCATGCTTCTTGTAGGCCATAAGGTTGATGTTTCGGATGGCGTCGTTCACGAACGATTCGTCTTCCGAGGCGATGAGATAGCGGTTGGTGCCGCTCTTCGTGGCCTTGAAGACGAAGGTGGACTGGATGGCCCGGCCCTGCAGGAGGCCGTAGCTGATGGTACCGTAGTGCCGGCCCGAGGCGTTGAGCGCTTCCACGAGACTGGCGGCGCCCTCGCTCAGGGGCGCGTCTTTCTGGCGGATGAGGAAGAGGCTGTCGCCCGGCTGCATCTCTTCCAGGGCCCAGCGGACGGCGTTGCGGTTCTGCTCCTGTACCGGGGTGGGGGCCTGGATCACATTGTGCGTGGCTGCGAGCGGAGCGGCCTTGGGTTCCAGCGGGGAGATGAGGAAGCGGTCGCGGGGGCAGATTCCCAGCATGCGGTTGATGTCGTTCACGCCCACCGGACCGATGATCACGTCGCTCCCTTGCAGCAGCGCCTGTCCGGGCTGGCTGCGCTGGTCGGCCATGTCGATGGCGTCTATATGCAGGCGGATGCCCTGTTCGCCCAGGTCACGGGCGGCCAGCAGGGCGCCGGCGTAGAAATCGAGGCTGTTGCCGTCGGCGATGCCCGATGCCTTGAAGGGCAGGAGCAGGGCCACACGGATCACTTCCGGCCGGTCGAGCACGAACACGCTGCTGTCGCGCTCCTCCTTGCCGAGTCCGAGCATCTGCATGAGTTGCGGGAAGAGGGCTTCCTTGCGGACGGAACTGTCCGTAGGAGCGGCGGGAACGGCCTGAGGTGCAGCGGGTGCGGGCTTCTGTTCGGCCTGCGGGCTATCCTGATGCTGCGCCGGCCTGATGGGGATGAGCAGCACCTGGCCTTTCTTCACCCCCGCCGTGGGCAGATCGAGGTTGGGGTTGGCGTCGTAGATGTCCTGGATGCTCACCTCATAGACGCGGGCAATGGAATAGAGCGTCTGGCGCTCCAGGACCACATGGGCGTAGTAGCTGCGGCCGTCCACGCGCACCCGGTCGGAAGAAACCTTCACTTCGGGCGCCACGTAGTCCTGTCCCGCCGCGGCGAAAGGCAGCAGCAGGAGGACGAAGAGCAGGACGGTCAGGCGTTTCATCTTTTATAATGCTTGTGCAAAGATAAGCAATTCTTCACAGAACCTCTCCCAGGAGAGGCGCTCCCGTTCGCGGCGGATGTTTTCCACGCAGCGCTGCGGAAGCCCCGGTTCGGAAAAGTAGCGCTGCACCAGCGCCGCGATCTCGGCCGGATCCGGGTGGGATGCAACAAGTCCCGTGCCGCGGCCGCCCACGGCTTCGCGCAGGCCGCCGGTGTCGGTCACCACCATGGGCACTTCGAAATGATAGGAAACCGAGCTCACGCCGCTCTGGGTGGCGCTCCGGTAGGGGAGGACGGTGAGGTCGGCGGCCGAGAAGAAGCGCTTTACCTCGGAGTCGCGCACATAGTCGGGAAAGACGAAGATGCGCCCCTTTCCGGGGCTGGCGTCAATCTGCGCCTGGTATTTGTCGAAGCTGCCGTAGGGCTCGCCGGCAATGATGAGCTGGTAGTCGTCGGGCAGCAGGGAAAAGGCGTCGAGCAGGATGTCGAGCCCCTTGTAGGCGCGGATGAGTCCGAAGAAAAGCAGGTTCTTCCGGCCGGGCCGCAGGCCCAGGCTCCGTTCGGCCTCGGAGCGGGGGAGTTTCTCCCCGAAATGGCTGTAGAGCGGGTGGGGGATCACCCGGTAGCGGGCGTCGCCCTTCCAGCGCAGCAGGTCCTCGCCCACTTCGGGGCAGAGGGTGACGCAACCGTCCACCCCGCCCAGGAACCAGCGGGTGAGGGGCTTGTCGAAGAAGTGGCGCTCGTGCGGAATCACGTTGTCGAGGATGGCCACCACCTTGCAGGAAGAGGGCATTTTGCGGGCCACCCAGCCCAGCGAGGGGGCGAACCAGGGCATCCAGTAGCGGAGCAGGAGCAGGTCGGGTTTCCAGGCGCGGATGGCCCGGGCCGTGCGGCCCCAGCTGGGGGGACACACGGTGTCGAGCAGGGCGTCGGAAGGCACGGCGACGGCTTCGTCGCGCTCGCTTACGAACTGGGTTTTGCCGGGAAAGAGGAAATCGGGATACTGGCGCTTGAAATTGAAGGCCTTCACTTCATGCTGTTTTCCCAGCTCAGCGTACAGACAGGCGTTGAACTGGGAAATACCGCCCCGGTAGGGGTGGAAGCAGGAGAGGATGGCGATGCGCACGCCGCCTCCTTATTTATTTTCGCCCTTGCCCTTTTCCTTCACGTAGGCGGCGTTGAGGCCGGTAAGGATGTCGTCGGTGATGTCGAGCGACTTGTCGCCGCAGGCCACCGGAGCGGGCAGGAGCGCACCCTGGGTGGTGAGGATGAGGGCGTAACCCTTCTCTTCGTTGTAGCTCTCCAGGAAGCTGTGCACGGCGTCGGCGATCTGGTTCATGAGCACCTGCTGCTCTTCGGCGATCTCCTGCTGCTTCTGGGCGGCGTACTGCTGGAACTCGGCCTGACGCTGCTGGAGCTTCTGGCCCTGCTGCTCGGCCACCGAGCGGATGAGCAGGCCCTTGTCGAGCTTCTCCTGGAAGTCCTTCATGTCTCTCTCGAGGCGGGAACCGCGGCGGTTCACCTCCTGCTGGATGCTCTGCACCTTGGTCTCAGCCACGGAGCGGAGGTCGTTGGCCATATCGTATTCTTCCAGGATGCGGTCGAGGTTGAAATAGACGATGGCGCTTTTGCGGGCGGCGCCTTCTTCCTGGGCCTGCGCGTCGCTGTTGCTCTGCTTGGTCGTGTTGTTGCAGGAAACGGCCAGCACGGCGGCGCCGGCAAGGAGGATGGGGAGGATCTTTTTCATTGTAGCTATCTTGTTTTGTTTTACTTCAAAAGGTCTGCAAAGGTAATAAAAAAACGGCACAAGCGCGGATTTACGCGCGGAGGCACGCCAGATAGGCCTGTACGGTGTGTTCCAGGCCCAGGTAGATGGCGTCGCAGATGAGGGCGTGCCCGATGGAAACTTCGTCGGTCCAGGGGATGTTGCGCACGAACCAGGCGAGGTTCTCCAGGTCGAGGTCGTGGCCGGCGTTGAGGCCCAGGCCGCAGTCGCGTGCAGCCCGCGCGGCTTCCAGATAGGGGGCGAGGGCCTGCTGCGGGTCGGCGGGATAGCGCTCGGCATAGCCGGCGGTGTAGAGTTCCACCCGGTCGGCTCCGCAGAGACGGGCGCCCTCCACCATACGGGGATCGGGGTCTACGAAGATGGAGGTGCGGATGCCCTCTTCCTTGAAGCGGGCGCAGACCTCGGTGAGGAAAGCGCGGTTGGCGACGGTGTCCCAGCCCGCGTTGGAGGTGAGGGCGTCGGGGCCGTCGGGCACGAGCGTCACCTGGTCGGGCCGGACCTCGCTCACCAGCGCCTGGAACGAGGGGATGGGGTTGCCTTCAATATTGAACTCGGTGTGCAGCAGGGGCCGGATGGCGCGTACGTCGGCGTAGCGGATGTGCCGCTCGTCGGGCCGGGGGTGCACGGTGATGCCCTGCGCTCCGAAGCGCTCGCAGTCCAGGGCGGCCTGGGTCACGTCGGGACGGTTGCCGCCGCGGGCGTTGCGGAGGGTGGCCATCTTGTTGATGTTCACGCTGAGTCTTGTCATACCACAAAAGTAATCATTTCCCTCGATAATTGTAAAGAAAGTGTTAAATTTGAAGCCTGTATTATGAAATTAGGTTACTACATCAAGAAAGCCGCGCTGCGTGAGGATGCACGCGTGCTGGAACTGCTCGCCACGCTCCGCGCCGACGGCCACGAGCTGTACGAGGTGCGTTCCTCGGCCGACCTCGTTCCGGGCATGGAGATGCTCCTGAGCCTGGGCGGCGACGGCACCTTCCTCTGCGCCTCGCGCTATGTGGCCGAAACTGAGATTCCGGTACTGGGCGTGCAGCTGGGCCGTCTGGGTTTCCTTTCGGAGAACAGCCCCGCGGCTGCGGTGGCGGCCCTGCGTTCCGGCTGCTTCTCCATCGAGGAGCGGGAAATGCTGGAAGCGCGCGTGGAGGGGGCCGGAGACATCTGCCCCTATGCACTGAACGAAGTTTCGCTGCTTCGCGCCAGCGCTGCGATGATCGGCGTGGACGTGCAGGTGAACGGCCTGCAGCTGCCCACCTACTGGGCCGACGGCCTGCTGGTCTCTACGGCTTCCGGTTCCACGGCCTACAACCTCAGCGCGGGCGGACCCATCTGTCTGCCCGAGACGCGGGTGCTCATGGTGGTGCCCGTGGCGCCGCACAACCTCAACCTGCGCCCGCTGGTCATCCCGGGCGACAGCCGGGTGAGCCTTTCCCTGCATGCCCGCGACGGCAAGGCGGTCCTTTCGCTCGACAACCGTTCCCACGAGGTAGGGGACGACGTGCGGGTGGAGGTCTGCGCCGCTCCGTTCCCGCTGCGCCGGGTGCGTCTGGGCAAATCGAATTTCATCGACGCCCTCCGGGACCGCCTGTTCTGGGGCAAGGACGTCCGCAATACCAGTGATCTGTAGCCATGGCCATTCTTTCCATCGACATCCCCGCCGAAAAACTGCCCACCCACGTCTCCATCATCATGGACGGCAACGGCCGCTGGGCCCGCGAACGGGGTAAGGAGCGCGTCTACGGCCACGCGGAAGGCGTGGAGAGCGTGCGCGCCGTCACCGAGGCCTGCGCCGAGTGGGGCATCCCCTTCCTGTCGCTCTTCGCCTTCAGCGAGGAAAACTGGAACCGGCCCCAGGCGGAGGTGGACACCCTCATGGAGCTGATGCTCGATTCCATCCACCGGGAGCTCGGCACGCTCATGAAGAACGACGTGCGCCTCCGGGTGCTGGGCAACCGCGAACGCCTCTCCGACAAGCTCCTCGCCGCCATCGACGGCATTGAGGCGGAGACGAAGGACAACCGGCGCCTCACCCTCATCCTGTTCCTGAGTTACAGCGGGCAGTGGGACATCCGCCAGGCCGCGCGCCGCATGGCCGCCGCCGGCGCCGACGACCTGGCCCCCTATCTGGTAACGGCCGGCATCCCCGATCCCGACCTGATCATCCGCACTTCGGGCGAGCAGCGCATCAGTAATTTCCTGCTCTGGCAGGCCGCCTACGCGGAATTTGTGTTCTCCGCGACGCTTTGGCCCGATTTTAGAAAGGAGAGTCTGCGCGACGCGCTGCTCGAGTATGCCTCGCGCGACCGTCGTTTCGGAAAAGTCAAATAATTTGCGTACTTTTGCATCCTTATAACTGAAATGCCCTTGAGACGCATCGTCATAGTTCTCGCCGCAGCGCTCTTTTCCTTCGCCCTGAACGCCCAGGAAGCTGCCTTCGAGGTAGACTACAACCATCCGCGGAAGTATCTGGTGGGTGGTATGCGCGTCGACGGCAACGACTACTTCAGCGAGCAGCAGATCCTGCAGCTGACAGGTCTGCAGAAAGGTATGGAGGTGACCGTCCCGGGTGAGGATATGGCCAATATCGTGCGGCGTCTCTGGCTGCAGCGCTATTTCGAGGACGTGTCGGTGAAGATCGAGCGCCTCAGTCCCGCCCGCGACTCCGCCTGGTTCGTCATCAGCATCAAGGAGCGTCCGCGCGTGTCGCGCTGGTCGTTCACCGGGCTCAAGTCGGGTGAACGCAAGGACATTCAGGAGCGGCTCAACCTGCGCCGTGGCGGCGAATTCTCCGATTATGTGGAGAAGACTTCGGCCGATATCATCAAGCGGTATTTCGCCGAGAAGGGCTTCCTGCAGTGCGACGTGAAGGCCGAGGTGCAGCGCGACTCGGTGGTGAAGAACGCCATCCGCGTGAACTTCGCCGTGGACAAGGGCCCCAAGGTGCGTATCGGTGAGATCCACTTCAACGGCAACGAACACCTGTCCGACTTCAAGCTGGCCCGCTCCATGAAGAAGACCAAGTCGAACAAGATCTACAACTTCTTCAGCAGCAAGAAATTCAACGAAAAGGAATACCCGGGCGACAAGAAGAAACTCATCAGCGCCTTCAACGAGGCGGGCTACCGCGACGCCCGTATCGTGCGTGACTCCATCTACTACATGAAGCCCGGCCGCCTGGCCATCGACTTCGAGCTGGAGGAGGGCGATAAATACTATTTTCGAGACATCAGCTGGACGGGCAACTCCATCTACACCACCGACCAGCTCAACAGCGTCCTGGCCATCTCCAAGGGCGACGTGTACGACGTGGTCTCCATGGAGAAACGCCTTTTCGGCGGCGGCAAGCAGAACGAGTACGACGTCTCCAAGATGTACCGCGACAACGGTTATCTCTTCTTCAACGTGACGCCGGTGGAGACCAATATCCAGAACGATTCGGTCGACGTGGAGATGCGCATCTCGGAGGGCAAGCAGGCCACGCTGAACAACATCGTCATCAACGGCAACGACCTCACCAACGAACGGGTGGCGCGGCGTCAGCTCTTCACCCGTCCGGGCTACCTCTTCAGCCAGACCGACTTCGAGCGTTCCATCCGTGAGATCGCCTCGCTGGGGCAGTTCGACCCCGAGTCCATCATGGATGCCACCAAGGGCTATTCCATCGTCCCCAACCAGGTCAACAACACCGTCGACATCATCTACAACCTCACCGAGAAGCCGTCCAGCCAGCTGGAACTTTCCGGAGGATGGGGCGGCAACACCTTCGTGGCGACCGTGGGCCTGAGTTTCAACAACTTCTCCACCCACCGTATCCTCGACAAGAGCGCCTGGAGGCCTGTACCGCTGGGCGATGCCCAGAACCTCGCGTTCCGCTTCCAGACGAACGGATCCTATTACACGGCCCTTTCGGCCAGTTTCACGGAGCCCTGGCTCTTCGGCAAGAAACCCACTTCGCTGAGTCTGTCCGCCTACTATACGAGGCAGACCAACTCCTATGTGATGTTCAACATCCTGAGCCACGACCGGCAGATCGAGATCTACGGATTCTCGGCCTCGCTGGGTAACCGGCTCAAGTGGCCCGACAACTATTTCGTCCTCTACAACGGCCTGAGCTGGCAGACCTACAAGCTCACCAACTGGTATTCGGGCTCCTTCATCTTCGACGACGGCGTGGCGCACAACTTCAATTACTCGCTCACGCTCTCGCGTAACTCCACCGACCAGCAGATCTATCCGCGCCAGGGGGCCGACATCATGGCTTCCGTGCAGCTCACGCCTCCGTTCTCGCTTCTGCGCAAGTACACCTACGACGCCGACGGGAACCGCGTGCCCAAGAGTTCGTGGCGCGACGTGGACTACAACGCCACCGACGCCTCGGGCAAGTACCTCTGGTCTTCGGCCGACCGCTACAAATGGATCGAGTACCACAAATGGAAGTTCTCCGCGGCCAGTTACGTGAAGCTGGTGGGCGACCTGGTGCTCATGACCCGGGCCCAGTTCGGCTACCTTGGATACTACAACCGGAACTGGGGCTATTCACCCTTCGAGGGCTTCCTGGTGGGTGGCGACGGCATGTCAGGCTACAGTACCTACGGCACCGAGGTCATCCCGCTGCGCGGTTACGAGAACTATTCGCTCACGCCCTACCGCGCTTCGGCCTACAATTCCAACGGCTATGCCTATGCGGGCAACGTCTACGACAAGTTCACCGCCGAGCTCCGTTATCCGCTCATCCTGCAGCCTTCCTCGACCATCTTCATCCTGGGCTTCGTGGAGGCGGGTAACTGCTGGTCCGACATCCGCGACTTCAATCCCTTCCAGGTGAAGCGCAGCGCCGGTTTCGGCGTGCGGGTCTTCCTGCCCATGATCGGCCTGCTG
The DNA here is from genome assembly GCA_017453565.1 of Bacteroidales bacterium. Classification (GTDB taxonomy): domain Bacteria; phylum Bacteroidota; class Bacteroidia; order Bacteroidales; family UBA932; genus Cryptobacteroides. The sequence goes on along the minus strand of JAFTEQ010000037.1, from coordinate 8,403 downwards.
GGTATCGACTGGGGCTACGGCTTCGACGACGCCAAGTACGGCAAGAGCCAGTTCCACTTCCTCATCGGACAACAGTTCTAACACAGATAATCAAAAACCAACAAGCAATATGAAAAAGATTTTCCTCGTTGCCGCAATGGCACTCTTCACCCTCGGCGCCTGGGCCCAGCCCAAGTTTGCGCACGTCAATTTCACCGAGCTCGTCCAGCTGATGCCCGAGGCCGACGCCGCCCGCACCACCATGGCCGCTTCCAGCAAGGAAGCCCAGGATACCTTCAACGATATGCAGGCCGAGTTCAACAGCAAGTACCAGGCTTATCAGCAGAAGGCTTCTACCTGGACGCCCGCCATCAAGGAGAGCAAGGAACGTGAGCTCACCGAGATCCAGCAGCGCATCCAGGAGTTCGGCCAGAGCATCCAGGCGGAACTCCAGCAGCAGCAGGAGCAGCTGATGGCCCCCATCTACAAGAAGGCCCAGGATACCGTGGCTGAACTGGCGAAGAAGGGCGGCTATATCTATGTGTTCGACAGGAACTCCGTCCTCTATCTCGACGAGTCGCAGAGCGCCGATCTCACCGCTGAGGCCCGCAAAGCCCTCAATATCGCGGAAGGCCGCACGTTGGAAGCCCTCCAGGCCGAACTTCAGGCCCAGGCCCAGCAGAGCGCCCAGGCTCCGGCCGCGGCACCTGCACCCGCCCAGAAATAAAAGCGCGTTCTCATAATTCTTTGATATGCAACACGAAGTCATTGATGTACAGGATGTTGTAATCAGGTTTGCAGGAGATTCGGGAGATGGTATGCAGCTCACCGGATCTCTTTTTGCAAACATGTCCGCCGTCTACGGCAACGCCCTTTCCACCTTCCCCGATTATCCGGCCGAGATCCGCGCCCCCCACGGTACGGTCTCGGGCGTTTCGGGTTTCCAGGTGCATATCGGCAGTGGCGACATCCACACCCCGGGCGATTACTGCGACCTGCTGGTGGCCATGAATCCGGCCGCCCTCAAGGCCAACGCCCGCTGGTGCAAGCGCAGTGCCATGATCCTGTTCGACACGGACGCCTTCGACGAGGAAGGGCTGTCGCGCGCCGGCTTCGGCACCGACAATCCCTTCACCGAACTGAAGGTGGAAGACCGGACGCTCATCGCCGCGCCCATCACCAAGCTCACCGAAGAGAGCCTGAAGGACAGCGGGATGGACATGAAGGCCATCCACAAGTGCAAGAACATGTTCACCCTGGGCATGGCCTGTTTCATCTACGACCGGCCGCTCGAGTATATCTTCCAGTATCTTGAGAGCAAGTTCGCGAAGAAGCATCCCGAGATGATCGCGCCCAACCGCAAGGTCCTCACCGACGGGTTCAACTACGCCGCCAACATCCAGGCCATTCCCAATACCTATCACATTGCGCCGGCTCCGCTGGAGAAGGGGACCTACCGCAACATTACGGGTAACCAGGCCGTGGCCTGGGGCCTGCTGGCCGCTTCGGAGAAGAGCGGACTGCCCCTCTTCTGCGGTTCCTATCCCATCACGCCGGCCACCGGCATCCTGGAGGAGCTCGCCATCCACAAGAGCCTGGGCGCCAAGACCCTGCAGGCAGAAGACGAGATCGCAGGCATCTGCACCGCCATCGGGGCCGCCTTTGCGGGCGACCTGGCCGTCACCACCACTTCCGGTCCGGGCCTGTCGCTCAAGAGCGAGGCGCTGGGCCTGGCCGTCATGACTGAGCTTCCGCTCGTGGTGGTGGACGTGCAGCGCGCCGGTCCCTCCACGGGTATCCCCACCAAGACCGAGCAGACCGACCTCGACCAGGCCCTCTACGGGCGTAACGGCGAGTGTCCCATCCCGGTCGTCGCCGCCCATTCGCCGGCCCACTGTTTCGACGCGGCGTTCCAGGCGGCCAAGATCGCCCTGGAGCACATGACGCCGGTCATGCTCCTATCGGAGGGGTTCCTGGGCAACGGATCGGAGCCCTGGCGCATCCCGTCCATGGCCGACTATCCCGAAATCCGTCCGCCTTTCGCCCGTTCGGTGGAAGGGGAGCGTTTCCGTCCCTTCGAGCGTGACCCCGAGACGCTGGTGCGTCCCTGGGCCATTCCGGGACAGAAGGGCTTCGAACACCGGATCGGCGGTCTGGAGAAGAACCACGCCGGCGTGCTTTCGAGCGACCCCGCCAACCACGAACTCATGGTGGACGAGCGGCTCCAAAAAGTGCTCAAGATCGCCGATTTTATTCCCGAGCTCAGCGTGGACGGCCCGTCCGAGGGTCCGCTCCTCGTGGTGGGCTGGGGCGGCACCTATGGGCACATCCTGTCGGCCGTGCGTACCGCGCGCGCCGAGGGCAAGGCCGTGGCGATGGCGCATTTCGACTACATTTTCCCCGTTCCGCGCAACACGGGCGAGGTGCTCTCGCGTTTCAGCAAGGTGCTCGTCTGTGAACTCAACTCCGGCCAGTTCGCCCGCTACCTGCAGGGCCTCTTCCCGGGGCTGGACATTGTGCGCTGCAACAAGGTCCAGGGGCAGCCGTTCCTCGTGAATGAGCTCGTGGACGCAATCAACAAGGCACTCTAGCGCTATGGCAACACTATCATTCAAAGATTTCAAGAGCGACCAGGAGGTCCGCTGGTGCCCGGGTTGCGGCGACCACGCCGTGCTCGCGGCCCTGCAGCGCGCGCTGCCCAAGGTGAGCCAGGCCCTCGCCTATGAGAAGGAACGCTATGTGGTCGTGTCGGGTATCGGCTGCTCTTCGCGCCTGCCTTATTATATGGATACCTACGGTTTCCACGGCATTCACGGCCGCGCCACGGCCATCTCCACGGGCATCAAGGTGGCCAACCCCACCCTTACCGTCTGGCAGGCCTGCGGCGACGGTGACGCCCTGGCCATCGGAGGCAACCATTTCATCCACGCCATCCGGCGCAACATCGACATCAACGTCATCCTCTTCAACAACCGCATCTACGGTCTCACCAAGGGGCAGTATTCGCCCACGTCGAAGTTCGGCGCCATCACGAAGACCTCGCCCTACGGCACCGTGGAGCATCCGTTCAATCCCGGCAGCCTGGTGCTCGGCGCCAAGGGCACCTTCTTCGCCCGCAGCCTCGACGTGGAGCTCAAGCTCAACGAGGAGATCATGACGGCGGCGGCCCTGCACGACGGCTGTTCCGTGATGGAGATGCTCACCAACTGCGTCATCTTCAACGACGGCGCGCACAAGGAGATTTCCGATCCGGCCGTCCGGGCCGACCGGACCATCGTGCTGCGGCACGGTGAGAAGATGATCTTCGGGCGCAACCGCGACAAGGGCCTCGTGCTCGACGGCCTGGGCCTGCGGGTGGTGACCATCGGGCAGGACGGGGTGACCGAGGACGACATCCTCACCCACGACGCCCACTGCCAGGCGATGGGCATCCATATGCTGCTGGCCGAGATGCGTTATCCCGATTTCCCTGTGGCGCTGGGCGTCATCCGCGACGTGCGCGACGTCACCTACGACGACGGGGTGCGCGACCAGGTGCGCGACGTGATGCTCAAGTCGAAGATCCACAGCGTGGACGAACTGCTCCACAGCGGCTCCACCTGGGAGGTAGAATGAACCTTAACCACATACTATAATGAAAACCAATGAAATAATGACTCGGCTCGAGGCCAAATATCCCGGAGAGAACGAATACCTCCAGGCGGTACGCGAAGTGCTCGAGTCCGTTGAGGAAGTGTACAACCAGCATCCGGAATTCGAACAGGCCCGGATCGTGGAGCGGATGGTCGAACCCGACCGTATCTTCACCTTCCGCGTGACCTGGGTGGACGACCGGGGACAGGTGCAGACCAACCTGGGCTACCGCGTGCAGTTCAACAGCGCCATCGGTCCCTACAAGGGCGGACTGCGTTTCCACCGTGCCGTGACGCCCTCCATGCTCAAGTTCCTGGGCTTCGAACAAACCTTCAAGAACGCCCTCACCACCCTGCCCATGGGCGGCGCCAAGGGCGGTTCCGATTTCGATCCCGCCGGCAAGTCCGATGCGGAGATCATGCGTTTCTGCCAGGCCTTCATGTATGAGCTCTGGCAGTGCATCGGCCCCGACCAGGACATCCCCGCCGGGGACGTGGGCGTGGGCGGCCGCGAGATCGGCTATCTCTACGGCATGTACAAGAAACTCGCCCGCGAGTACAACACCGGGGTGCTCACCGGAAAGGGCGGTACCTGGGGCGGTTCCGTGCTGCGTCCGGAAGCCACGGGCTTCGGTGCCCTCTACTTCACCCAGCATCTGCTGCATAAGGCCGGCAAGGATATCGCCGGCCAGCGGGTGGCCATCTCGGGCTTCGGCAACGTGGCCTGGGGCGCCGCCACGAAGGCGCTGCAGCTGGGGGCCAAGGTGGTGGCCATTTCGGGCCCCGATGGCGTGTGCGCCATTCCCGACGGCATTACGCCCGAGATGATCGACTACATGCTCGAGATGCGCGCCTCCAACCGCAACCGCGTGGAGGACATGGCCGACAAGTTCCCGGGCAAGACCGTCTTCACGGCCGGCAAGAAGGCCTGGAGCGTGCCCTGCGACATCGCCCTTCCCTGCGCTTTCCAGAACGAGCTCGCGCTCGAGGATGCGCAGGAACTGAAAGCGAACGGCTGCTGGTGCTGCTGCGAAGTGAGCAACATGGGCTGCCGGCCGGAAGCCATCCATTTCTTCCAGCAGGGCGGCATCCTCTTCGCTCCGGGCAAGGCGGTCAACGCCGGCGGCGTGGCCACCTCGGGCCTCGAGATGACGCAGAACGCCCAGCACATCAGCTGGAGCGGCAAGGAAGTGGACGAGAAACTCCATTACATCATGGAGTCCATCCACCACCAGTGCGTGCAGTACGGGACCCGTCCCGACGGCAGCGTGGACTACGTGAAGGGGGCCAACATCGCGGGCTTCATGAAAGTGGCCCGCGCCATGCTGGAGCAGGGGATTATTTAAGCCGAGAGAGGCGGAAGCCTACCAGGACCTTGTCGCTGTCGGAGACGGTGGTCTGCAGGGCGACGATGGTGAGGAAGGTATCGGCTTTCCCGATGACCGACTGTATCCTTTGCAGGAAGCCTTCATATTTACTGTAGGGGAAGAGGAGCGTAAAGCCCTCTTCTCCTTCTTTATGGATGGTGCCCGGAAAGGTGAAGTGGAACGCGCCGCGGAAACGCAGGGTGAGTGCGTCGTTTTCGAGTTCCCATTCTCCGCCCGTCTCCTTTTCCCCGCCGCGCAGGGTAAAACTGCCGTCTTCAGCGAATTGGAAGACAGTCTCTCCGGCGGGAAAACCGCTTTCCTTGAGGGCGTTGTCGCAAATGGAGCAGAGTTTGTCCATCTTCTTCTGGCCATCTGTGCAGGTGCCTTCGTAGCGCCATTGGCCGGGGAGGGATGCTGTTGTCATGGGGCTGGGATTCTGGGCGGATATGGGCTGCGCTACCAGCCAGAGGACGGACAGGAGCAGGAGTGCGGATATCCCTCGTTTTTGTTTCATTTCAGGGCAAATATACGATAATATTATCGAAAATATTGCCTAAATTTGCCCCCGCTTTTGCATTTTATAAGCTTTAGACTTATGTCGAACGGAAAGTATTCTGTAAAATACTGTGTCCTGCTGCCCCTGGTGCTGCTCGTCACGGTTTTCCTCTGGGCCGTCCCCGTGAGTTTCTTCGGTATCGAGGCCCTTACGGTCGTTCAGCAGCGCGTGATCGCACTCTTCGTGTTCGCCGCGCTCATGTGGATCTTTGAGATCATCCCCAACTGGACCACCTCGCTGCTCATCATCACCGTTGCCCTCCTGACCATCTCCACGAAGGGTATCGGCTTCTTCTGCAATCCCGAATTCGGTACGCTCATGAAGCCGGCGCGCATCATGTCGAGTATGGCCGATCCGGTCGTGATGCTCTTCCTGGGCGGCTTCGTGCTGGCCATCATGGCAGAGAAGTACAGCCTCGACGTCACCATCGCCCGAGCCTTGCTCAAACTCTTCGGCACCAAGCCGCAGTTCGTGCTGCTCGGCTTCCTCATCATCATCTCGGTGTTCTCCATGTTCATGAGCAACACCGCCACCGCCGCCATGATGCTCACCCTGCTCGCCCCCGTGCTTTCCAAACTTCCGGTCGACGACAAGGGTAAGATCGGCCTGGCGCTGTCCATCCCCGTGGCGGCCAACCTCGGCGGCATCGGAACCCCCATCGGAACCCCGCCCAACGCCACTGCAAAGGGTTATCTGGAGCAGGCCGGCATCGACGTGACCTTCGGTGACTGGTGCATCCATATGATTCCCTACGTGATCATCATGATTGTGGTGGCCTGGGTGATCCTTCAGTTCTTCTTCCCCTTCAAGACCAAGAAGCTCGTGCTCGAGATTCCCGAGAGCAAGATCAATAAAGACTGGAAATACATCGTGGTGTGGATTACCTTCGTGGGCACCATCCTGCTCTGGGCTACCGAGCAGCTCACCGGCATCAATTCCAACATCGTGGCCTTCGTGCCCCTGGCCGTATTCACCGCTACGGGCCTCTTCGGCAAGGATGAGATCAAGGAAATCAACTGGAGCGTGCTCTGGCTGGTAGCGGGAGGATTCGCCCTCGGTTACGCCCTGCAGGACACCGGTCTTGCGAAGGTGCTCATCGAGGCCATCCCGTTCGGCAGTATGTCCGTGGTCCTTGTGATCGTGGTGGCCGGCCTCGTGTGCTACTTCCTCAGCAACTTCATCAGCAATTCGGCCACCGCCGCCCTGCTCATCCCCATCCTCATCGTGGTGGCACAGGGCATGGCCGATCCGGCTGCGGCCAGCAACGTAGACTTTGTGGCGTTCGGCGGCACCCAGGCCATGATCATCTTCATCGCCACCTGTGCCTCCATCGCCATGCTCTTCCCCATTTCCACGCCTCCGAACGCCATCGCTTCGTCGACCGGCCTGGTGGAGACCAAGGATATGGCCAGGGTGGGCATCATCGTGGGTGTCGTGGGCTTCGTCCTCGGCTTCTTCTGGCTCACCAAGATTTTCCCTTTCTGAGTTGATTAAAAGATTATTACCCTATGAAAAAACTATTCATTTCCCTTGCAGCCCTCCTGGTCGGTGCGCTCTGCCTTGCCGAGACGCCCGAGTACAGCTACAAGCAGACGGGCTTCATGTCCACGCCCAAGTTCGGCGGCTATTTCATCGGTTCCTACAAGTACAGCGACCTCGACGGCGCCAACGGCGGACAGGGCTTCAACTGCCGCCTGGTCCGTCTCTATGTAGACGGTAGCATCTTCACCGATTTCAAATACCGCATCCAGCTCCAGATGAACGGGCAGAATCCGCACGTGAAGGACTTCTTCCTGGAGTGGGCCAAGTACAAGGAGTTCTCCGTGAAGCTGGGTCAGTTCAAGCGGGCCTTCACCTTCGAGAACCCCATGAACCCCTGGGACGTGGGTATGGGCGATTTCTCCATCCTCGTTCAGAAGATGGCCGGTATGGGCGACCGTCTGGGCGAACCCAATATGGGCGGCCGTGACCAGGGTCTCCAGATCCAGGGCGACCTCCTTCCCATGGGCAAGGACGGGCTCCGTCTCCTTCATTATCAGTTGGGTGTCTATAACGGTCAGGGCATCAATCTGGCCGATGCCAATGAGAACAAGGACCTCATCGGTACCATCCAGCTGCAGCCGATCGCCGGCCTCAAGCTCGGTGTGTTCGGTTGGAAGGGCAGTTGGGTGAAAGCCGCAACGGCTACGGCCCCCGCGGTTGAATTCAGCCGCGAACGCCTGAGCTACGGTGTCAATTACGACAAGGACAACTGGACGGTGCGTGCCGAGTATGCCACCGCCATCGGGAACGAAAAGAAGGAAAGCGGCGCAGCCGATGCCCTCTATGCCACCGTGGGCGTTCCGGTGAAGCCCTGGCTCAAGGTTTATGTGAAGTGGGATCAGTTCCGCGCCGATGCCACATCGGCCACCAGCCACAACATGTATTCGGCTTCGGCCAACTTCTGGCTGCACAAGAACCTGCGCTTCCAGTTGGAGTACCGCCGTCACGACAACAAGACCCTCGTGAACCCCGGCTACAACGAAATCTGGTTCCAGACTTACGTTCGTTTCTAGGCTTGCGAAAAGCGCAAAAAAATTTGTAAATACGAGTTTTTTCCGTACCTTTGCCACCCGCAAATGAATGCGGAAACATTCCTCCTTAGCTCAGTTGGTTAGAGCATCTGACTGTTAATCAGAGGGTCGCTGGTTCAAGTCCAGCAGGGGGAGCAGAAAGGCACCTGGTTTTATCGAGGGCACTGAAAAAGTCCCTATAGAGGTCGCCTAGAAATTTCGAGGAAATGTTCAATTTATTTGGATATTTCCTCGATTTTTTGTAACTTAACCTTTGGAAATCAAAGAGTTATGTTACCTATCCAAGGCGAAATACA
>JAFTEQ010000036.1 GCA_017453565.1 Bacteroidales bacterium | reverse complement strand
GGCATCGGCGATGAGCTTGCCGATGTAGTTGTCGTTGTTGGCGGAAACGGTGCCCACCTGCTCGATCTTGGAATAGTCGTCACCCACGCTCTGGCTCTGCTTCCTGAGCTCGGCCACCACGGCTGCGACGGCCTTGTCGATACCGCGCTTGAGGTCCATGGGGTTGGCGCCGGCGGCCACGTTCTTGAGGCCCACGTTGATGATGGCCTGGGCGAGGACCGTAGCGGTGGTGGTACCGTCACCGGCCTGCTCGTTGGTCTTGGAAGCCACTTCCTTGACCATCTGGGCGCCCATGTTGGCGTAGCGGTCTTCGAGTTCCACTTCCTTGGCCACAGTGACACCGTCCTTGGTCACCTGCGGGGCGCCGAATTTCTTGTCAATGACCACGTTGCGGCCTTTCGGGCCGAGGGTAACCTTGACAGCGTTGGCGAGTGCGTCCGCGCCTTCCTTCATCTTGGAGCGGACATCGGTATTGAATTGAATCTCTTTAGCCATAGTTCAGTCGATTAAAGAATTGCCAGAATGTCGGATTGTTTCACGATGAGGTACTTGTCCTCACCCACCGTAACCTCGGTGCCGGAATACTTGCCGTAGAGCACCACGTCGCCCACTTTCACTTCCATGGGTTCGTCCTTCTTGCCGGGGCCTGCGGCGATCACCTTGCCCTGCTGCGGTTTCTCCTTTGCGGTGTCGGGAATATAGATGCCCGACGCAGTCCTGGTCTGGGCCTCCTGGGGCTCGATGAGGACTCTGTCTGCTAACGGTTTGATCATGATATTGCTGTTTTAGTTAATTTCAAAAAGCGCCCCGGACCATTCCGGAACGCTTTCCATACCATCAAGCTACGTGCCACTGACAATTTGTCATTATCTGACGGCGAGCGGTTTTTCAAGGCCGTCGGCCATGATGACTTTCAGGGCCACGAACGCCGGCGCCATGAGCTGCTCGAAGCTGTATTCCCAGATCTCCCCCTTGGCCGTATAGCAGCCATGGTAGTTCTCGAGGGTGATACCCAGCCCGCCGGAGCACCAGTGCGTGAGGTTGGTGAGGTTGATGGTCGTGCTGTGCTTTGTGTTGCCCTTCCGGCCGGGATTCAAGCCAGTGTCGTAAAAGGCCTGGTTCACCTTCCGGCAGAGCTCGTCGGCCCGCTTCCGGTGCGCCTCGGTCTCCACCTGGCTGGGATAGATCAGGTAGGGCGGATACTGGCAGCTGTGACCGTTCAGCTGGAAATCGACCCGCCAGCGCGCCATGAGCCGGCAGATCGCACGCGCCTCGGCAGTCCGGATATCGCCGGGCGCCACGTCGTGCTGGAGATTGTAGCCCTCGGAATTGGGGTATCCGCCGGGATGCTGCACCTTGTCGAGCGGCAGCGGGAACCACATCTTGCTCCCCTGCCAGCCGATGAGTGACCCATCCTTCCATGTTCCCTGCGAGGCGGCGCGGAACACCTCATAGGGCTGGTGGCGGAAGTGGTCGGGGCTGATCAGGCGTCCGTCCATGTTGGCGCAGGGCACGATGATGATGCGATACCTGCGCGCCAGCGCGAGGAACTCGGGATCTTCCCGGCCCAGCAGGTCACGGCCCGTGTCGAGCAGGCTGATCATGTTGACAGCCGCGGCCACATTCTCCGGCTCGGAGCCGTGCACGCCGGCAAGGAAGAGGATGGTCTGACGGTCACGGGGCGCTTCGCCCAGATAGGCGTCCCTGGTGGTGGAAGAGTTGCCCGCAGACCAGTTCGTCTGCGGTGCCGGCTCGCTGAAATCACCGAAGAACACCGCGTAGACGGGGTAGCCCAGCGGGGTCTTGGCAATGACTTCGACCCGGCCGTTGCGCACCGCCTTGCAGGCCGCAATGACCTCGGAAGGCCGCACCTGCCAGAAGGCGGGTTTGGGTTCCAGATCCTTGATTTCGAATGGTTTGAACCGTGGCTTACGGTAGGCATCCGCCTGAAGTACGGTCAAAAGCAAAAGGAGGGAGGCAAATACTCTTTTCATATATCTATAGGATAATACCTTCCTGAGCCTGGACTTCACGGCTGAGCGGGCGGGCGTTCTTTCCCACGGTCACGGCGCCGCCGACTTCGCCCGTCCGGTTGAACCAGAACGTCATCTTCCGGCCCGCCAGCATGAGCGTCACGCCGTCCCTGTCGCGATCACGGACCAACTTGGCCCGAACGGGGCTGCCGCCGTCCCGAATTCATGGATGGGCGAGACGGGCGTGCTGCCCAACGAGGTATAAGAACCGTCCGCCTGCTTCCCGGCCTTTCGGTTGACGGGGCCCGTACCGGTACAGACGGGGTTGTCGGTCATCTTGTCGCAAGCGGCGAGCAATTGATCAAGACAGGCTTTCGCAGGTCCTTCCGCACGCGCCTTCACCTGCGGCCAGGTGTCGGCATTGAAGAAGATGCGCGGATGGTCGGGCCTGATAGCAAGTCTCTCCCCTGCAGCGAAGGCCGCGGAGGAGAGCGCAAGCGTCAAAAAGGACAAAAGGAGTTTCCGCACAGATCAATACTTGTTGAGCGGCATGCCGGCCGTCATGCGATGCACCTCGGCAGACACGGACTCGATGACGGAATCGGGCGCACTGTGGTCTTCCGTGGCGGCGCAGGCCGTGAGTACGGTGTCGATGAGTTCCACAATGTGCGTCATGTCCTTTTCCACGAAGCCGCGCGTGGTGACGGCGGGCGTACCGATGCGGAAACCGGAGGTCTGGAAGGGGCTGCGCGAGTCGAAGGGTACCATGTTCTTGTTGAGGGTGATGGCAGCCTTCTCCAGTTCTTTTTCCGCACTGCGACCGGTCAGATCGGGGAACTTGCCGCGCAGGTCGATGAGCAGCAGATGATTGTCGGTGCCGCCGCTGACCACCTTGTAGCCATGCTCCAGGAAAGCCCGTCCCAGGGCCTGGGCGTTGGCGAGGACCTGTTTCTGGTACTCCACGAACTCGGGTTGCAGCGCCTCGTAGAAGGCCACCGCCTTGGCGGCGATGACGTGCTCGAGCGGGCCGCCCTGCACACCGGGGAAGACGGTGGAATCGAGCACCTGGCTCATCGTCTTCACCACCCCCTTGGGCGTGGTGCGTCCCTGAGGATCGGGGAAATCTTCGCCCATGAGGATGATGCCGCCGCGCGGGCCCCGCAGGGTCTTGTGCGTGGTGGAAGTGACGATATGGGCATATTTCACGGGATTCTTCAGCAGGCCGGCGGCGATGAGTCCGGCGGTGTGGGCCATGTCGATCCAGAGGATGGCACCCACCTTGTCGGCGATGGCGCGCATGCGCTCGTAGTACCACTCGCGGGAATAGGCCGAGGCGCCGCCGATAATGAGTTTGGGCTTGCACTCCAGGGCCTTGCGCTCCATTTCGTCGTAGTCGATCCGGCCGGTCTCGGGATTCAGTCCGTAGGCCACGGGCCGGTAGAGGATACCGCTGGCATTGACGGGAGAGCCGTGCGTGAGGTGTCCGCCCATGGAGAGGTCGAGCCCCATGAAGGTATCGCCGGGTTTGAGGACCGACATAGTCACGGCCATATTGGCCTGGGCGCCGGAATGGGGTTGCACATTGGCCCAGCAGGCCCCGTAGATCTGTTTCAGCCGGTCGATGGCCAGCTGCTCGATTTTGTCGACCACCTCGCAGCCGCCGTAGTAGCGATGGCCGGGATAGCCTTCCGCATATTTATTGGTACAAATGGAGCCCATCGCCTTCAGGACGGCGTCGGAGACGTAGTTTTCTGAGGCAATGAGTTCCAGCCCACCGGTCTGCCGGCGCTGTTCCTCAGCAATGAGTGCTTGAATCCGCAGGTCTTCTTTCATGGTTATGCTATTCAAAACTGTAAACGAGATGCATGGCGACAAAGCGAGTCCCGGTCTGGTTGCCCGTACAAAGGTAGTACGGGGTGTTGACCGAAGGCGAGGCAAGTTTCAATTCCGTGATCTTGGCAAAGGTCGTAGCCGGACACTGGTCGGCGTTCCCCACGCCCGACGCGTCGACGGCGGAGGAAATGTTGAGCGTCGCCCCTGAGGCCGCGGCCGCGTACATGTCGAGCCGGACAGCGAGGAGTTTCTTGCCCGAAATGGCCGGGAGTTTGATCCAGGCGTAGCCCGTGCCGCCATAGGTAACTCCGTCCTTCTCGGTGGTGGGGCTGAGGTTCAGGTTGACAATGCGGGCTCCGCCGCCGGAAGTATCCTTGCAGAAGCCCATCTTGGCCCACACCTGGAAGGTGTAGGGCGTATTGAAGTTGTAAGACTTCACCGCGTCGACCGTGCCGGAACTCACCATCTTCGTTGCTGTGGGCAGGCTGTAGAGGGCGGAAGAGGAGGTCTGGGGGTCTTCGGCGAACTGCACGTCTACCACGAACTCCTCACGCACATACTGTTCCACCAGGGCGCAATCGCCCGCTTCGAGCGTTATGGGTGAAGTGTAACGGATCGGGACCGTATCGCCGTTGGCCAGACTGACGGTGGCGGTGAAACCCTTGCTGTAGGTTCCCGGGGGCACGGAGAAGAAGAAGGACACCGGATCCTCTTCATCGAGCCGCTCGAGCACGGAAGGACCGCTGAGCGAGAGCGAAGTGGCCGTAGCGCCCGGATCCATACTGAGCACAGGGCTGGCGCCCGACACATCGATATGCACCGCACCGGCCAGAATCTCCCCGTTGTTCCCCACCAGGCTCATACCCGCTATGCGTCCCACACCCGTGAGGGAAAGCTGCACGAGGGCCGTGGCATACTGGAAATGAAGGTTGCCGTCGTTCGAACGGGCGGCGAGCAGGGCCGTTCCGTAGCTGCCTTCCACGTAGGGCTGCACGGCGGGCAGGCTGGTGTCGATCACTCCGGCCGAGAGGCTGGCACCCGCATCGTAGGGATAGAGCGCCACCTTTTCAGGGGCGAAATGATAAACGCCGGTATAAGTGAGCGTGCCGCTCGCAGCCTTGTCGGAGCCGGTATAGTCCCAGCATTCGTTGTCTTCCGGCGCGTCGAGGAAGAAGACGGAAACCCGGTCTCCCGTATTCCAGACGCTCTGGAGTGTTTCGTTCAGTTGTACGCGCATCCCGGGCGCTCCGGCATAGAGCGTCTGAACGACAGCCTCTTCACGGGGGCGCTCACTGCGCGTGCATCCGGGCGCGAAGAGCAGGCAGAGCGCCGAAAGACATAGTATATATGGAATCCTTTTCATAATCATAGGGAATCGAGGTAAATACCCCGCGCATGCCGGTCTTCCAGCTGGCATTCGTAGAGCGAAGTGGGATTCGAATAGGACGGAAGCGTGAGCCGGGGCCACCAGTCAGGCAGGCCGCCCGCACCAGCGGGCAGGGAGATGAAGTCGCCCGTACGCTTCTCGCCCACGGCCTGGGCGGGATACCATTCGCCGTCGGGACGCTGGATCCCCAGGTCTACATAATAGTCGGAAACGTGGTTGCCGAAATAGTCGACCGTTACGTCCCGGTTTTCGGCCTTGGTGCCCTTGCAGCCCACGGCGTAGTTCCTGGCCGAAGCCCAGGGGCTCTTGCAGGTGATGTGCCCACCGGCCGAGCAGTTCCAGAACACGTCGTTGCCGCTCGTCCAGCCATGGCCCGTACCGCTGTTGCCCCGGTCCTGGATTTCGAAACTGTTGTTGGTAGTGATGCGGTCGTAAAGCGTTCCCATGGCCCAGGACTGGTGCGGACCGTTCACGGAATGCTGGTTGGTACCGGTGCAGGCGGTATAGACATTGGGACCGCTGGTGTGACCGTTGGTCACACAGCCGTGGCGGTCGTGGTCGAAACTGCAGTTCTTGTAGAGGCATAGCTCGGCGCCACCGCCGATGCAGAGCGCATAGCGCCGACCGCCGCTGATGACCGAAACCGGAGTGTCGTACGAGCAGTCCTGTACCGTGATGCAGCGCGCCTGAGACATGCAGCGAACCAGGGCATAGCCCATGTGGTGGGTGGTAACATCGCGCACCCAGCAGTGTTCGGCATTCGAAATCTCCACACCCGTGAAGGTATGCGCCTCGTCGTAGTACTGTCCCTTGTAACTACCCGAAGTATAGATCAGTTCCTCGTTGAAGGAGGAGTCGATGGTGAGGTTCTCCACCCCGCATTCGGTCACGCGCGGCACGGTGCAGTGGTGCACGCTGCCGCCGCCGTACTTCTTTTCCATGGACATCACGATGGGGGCGTCGAAATAGATGCGGCTGCCGTGTATGGCCATGACCCGGCGCTCGAAATAGGACTCGAAGTTGCGGTTGGTCCACTGGACAACGGGGCTGCTGTAGGGCGGGTCTTCGCGGCCGTTGGAGGCAATCTTGTCCATCCCGATATCGGAGATCCAGTCGTTGTTGTGGGGACGGTAGACGACCACCCGGTCGCCGACCGAGAACAGGGACGGATCGGATACGCACACATACATGCGCCCGCAGGGCACATAGTTCTCAACGATGGCACAGCCGGCTCCCACATTGCGTCCGCTGGCGCGCAGATGCTTCTCTACAATGTAATAAGTACCGTAAGTGCCGGAGCCACCGGGGCCTGCCGCCTTGAGCGAGGAGGTGGTGACGCGCCGACCCGACATGACGGTCTCTTCGGTGTCGGAACTCACAGGTGCGAGCGAAACGCCGATGGCGAAGCCCGGACGGCCGTAGGCGCCGCGTCCGAAGATGACGGTGCCGTCCCGGCTCTCGCCCCGGACCACCACATTGCTGCGGTCGATGAAGAGGATGCGGCAGATGTTGTAGGTCCCGTTGCGCAGCAGGAGGGTTCCGCCGCCCGCAGCGCCCACCTCGTCGATGGCGTTCTGCAGGAATTCGGTGGTGTCGGCCACCGTTCCGGCCGCAAGGGCGGCGGCCACGTCGCTCACCGACACGGTCTTGCGTACGGCGGGCGTGGTGATGACCCGGTCTCCGTAGTGATAGCCCACCCGGCTGAAATCGGGGATGATATCGAGCGAAAGCGTGTCTGTGTCGCGTAGGATGGGGTTGTCGAAACCGGACCCGCTCTGATCTCCGGCATAGGTAAACGGATCTACATCTACCCCTGCCGTCACCAGGACCGAGCCTTTGGAGAGGTCGATGTTGGTGAGCAGGAAGTCGAAATTCTCGCAGTCGAAAACGTATTCCGGGGCGGCGTCCAGGGAAACGAGCGCGGAACTGGTCTGGATCTCGAAATGGAGTGAGGTGTAGGATTGGCGTGCCATCAACAGATAGATCTGGTTGGCATAGGCCCGTGCATCGGCCGGCTTTCCGCTGCCCAGGGGAGCAGGTGCAGTCAGCGTCACGGAATAACGGTCGGCCGGAGCGTCGCCGGAGATGAAGGCAGGCGTAGCGGAAGTCAGGTCCAAGACGGCCGAACCGGAAAAGGAACTGTTGTTGCGGGGGAAAACCGTAACCTTGCTGATGCGTTCTTCCGCGTCGTAGCCTTCACTGCGGTAGATATTGAGCGCGAGGGCGCCGGCGAGGGGCGTGAACTGCAGCGGAGCCACGCCGTCGCTGACACTGCCCCGTGCAGCCATGGGATAACGGGCCGGCAGGATGCCGGGACTGGCCTGGGTCTGCTCGGCGGGAAGGCTTACCTGCACCGCCGTGGGGCCGTTTTCACTCCCCACCGACAGAGGATAGACCGCATAAAGATGCGCGGTGCCGTTTGGCACCTCGAGCGAGCCGCCGCCGTCTTCGAGGGCGAGGGAATGGTTGTCGTCGTTGATGTCGTTGAACACCGAGACGGTCTCCCCGCCCGTCCAGACATACGCTGAGCGCTCGGCGTTCAGGCCCACCCGGGGCACGGGAAGCAGGGCCTGCACCGACACCGTAAAACTGTCGCCGCCGTCCGGTTCACGGAAAACCTGCTTCCTGCAGGACACAGCCAGCAGCGGAATCAGGGCAAGAAGGATGGTTATCGGCTTGAGGAAGCGCATAATGCAAAGATAGAAACTATTTCATTTCCTTGTCCAGAATCTCTCTATTTCTTCCAGCGTCCTACCGGTGGTCTCAGGTATCTTCTTCCACATAATCCAAAGGTATGGAAGGCACATGAAGGCAAAGAGGAAGAATGTCCCCGCGGGAGTAAGATGCATCAGCATCCACGGCGTAAGCTGCCCGATCAGATAGGTCCCGACCCAAAGGGCGAAACCTGCCACCGACATCGCCAGGCCGCGGACGCGGTTTGGGTACATCTCCGAAAGCAGGACGAAGATGACGGCACTGATGCTGATGGCCGTACAGAACACATACAGGAGGAAGAACGTGAGCATGAACCCGGTGGGAAGATTTGTCGAGGGCAGGAAATAGAGCGCGATGCAGAGCAGGCACACGATCATGCCGCCCACGCCCCGGTATACCAGTTGCTTGCGCCCCAGCCTGTCGATGACCAGCAAGGCGATCACGGTGGTGAGCATATTCACCGCACCCACCAGGACCGTCGAGAACAAGGGGTCGCGGAATCCGGCATCCTTGAAAATCTCCGGGCCGTAGTACAACACCGCATTCACGCCCATGAACTGGCCCAGGATGGCAATGGCGGAACCGAGGAGCACCGCGAGACGTATCCCCGGCTCCAGCAGGACCTTCCACTCGGACTTCACTTCTCCGGCAACCGACGCCCGGGTGAGTTCAAGCTGCGCGGCGACATCTTCCTCGTGCGGATAGATGCGGGCATACACCTTGGAAGCGCGCCCGTAATCTCCTTTCACGATCAGCCAGCGGGGACTTTCGGGAATGAAGAAGACCACGGCCAGGAACAGCAGGTCCGGGATGGTTTCATAGCCGAGCATCCCGCGCCAGTACTCGCTTCCGAACATGCGCAGGCGCAGGGGTTCAGCCGAGCGTACGACGGCATCGGCTTCCGAAAGCGACGTGTCGGCATTCTTCAGGACCAGATAATTTACAAGGTAGGCAAGCAGGAAACCCAGCGTAATCGCAAGCTGGTACAGCGACACGAGCATCCCCCTTTTTTCGGGCACGGCCACCTCCGAGATATAGGCCGGCGACACGATGGAGACCACTCCGATTCCGAAGCCGCCTATCATCCGGAACGCTACGAGCTGCGTCATATCGGAGCAGACGGCGCAGCCTATGGCAGAGATGCTGAACAGGAGGGCGGCGATCAGCATGGTCTTCTTGCGGCCCAGGAAATCGCTCAGCAGGCCGGCGACCAGCACGCCCAGGATGGAACCGATCAGCGCGCAGCCCACATACCAGCCTTTGGCCAGTTCATCCAAGCCGAACTGTCCGGCTACGATGTCCGTGGTTCCGGAGATGACGGCGGTGTCATATCCGAAAAGGATCCCCCCGATGGCGGCGACCACCGAGAGGAACACCACATATCCGAAGTTGACCCTGCTAGATTCCAAAGTACTCACAATAACGGTCGTACAGATGGCCGGCCTGGAGATAGGCACTTTGCGGACTCATAAAATGGCTGAACTCGAAGGTGATGGCCTTATCGTATCCGCAACGTTTCGCCGCTTCCAGTTTGAAACGGAGTTTATCGAATTTGATGGGAAGGAAGCGGATGGGCATGTCGCGGTCGAAGGTTTCCGCATTCGTCCAGCTCTGCATACCATATTTGTCGGCAAGACGTTTGTTCACCGTCAGATACATATCCAGTTCGTCATAGTCGACATGCCCGTCCTGGAAAGCACAGGCATCCACCACGTCATGGATACCGCTGAAAATCTCGTCCCAGTCCCGCTCATGCTCCACAACGGTCACTTCCTTTTCCTTGTAAACCTGTTTCTTGCCATCGATAAAAGGCGAGATGAAGGTCGGGTGCCCGCCTGAGATATCCTTGCACTGCCGCCCCAGCGCATGATAGGCATCGATCATCCCCATCCTCCTGCGGCTGAATTCCTTGCTGAGATACCAGCCGGAAAAACTTTTGTACTTCCGACCGTACATCTCCCAGGCCTCCTCGATCACGAACTTGTTGTTCTCCATATCCTCCGCCGCCCCGTCGGGATACCTGACCCCGGAGTCATAAAGCCCGAACCAGAACTTCATGCCATACTTGTCGGAAAGGCGGCAGAACATATCGACCAGGTCGACCGAGGGCATGTAGCAGCCTTTCTTGAGCAGATAGGGCGAGGGATATGTCAGGAATTTGCGGTATCCGCAGCGGATCACGATCACATCCCTGATACCGACGGCCTTCATGTAGGCAAAATCGCGGTCCCACTCCGCTTCACCCCAGTTCTGATGCGGGATGTCGTGCGAAATCTCATCGAGGAAGGTTCCGGTGATGGGCACGCCGGCAGCTTTGGGAACGATCAGTTTCGACGAGCCCACGCTGTTGCCGGCACGGACGGAGTCACCGCGTTTACACGATTCAAGCAAGCCGCCTCCGGCCACCAGGGCGGTTCCGGCAAGCGCTGTCTTTTTGAGGAAGTCTCTCCTGTTATCCATATCTCTATAGTTTTTCTGCAATTTGCCAGATGTGATAAAGCCCCCTGGGCACATGGAAACAGCCTTTCCATTTTCCGCCCTTGAGCGGGAGCAGCACTTCGCCCCTGCGGTTGAGGTAGCCGTACCACTCGGGATAGTCCGGGTCACGGAACCTGGTCCAAAGGTAATCATGCAGTTTCCGGAACCACTCCAGGCAGCGTTCATCGCCCGTCAGTTGGTAGCCTTTAAGCATACAGACCGCGGCCTCGAAGTGAACCCACCAGAGTTTCTGGTCATATTCGAGCTCCTGCATGGGCGCGCCCTTGCAATCCATAAAATAGAAGATACCTCCGAATTCCTTGTCCCAGCCCCGTTCGATCACCTGAAGGGAAATGTCCGTGCACTTCCGTATCAGCTCCTTCCTTCCAAGCCGGACGCCCAGGTCCATGATGAACCAAAGGGCCTCGAGGTCATGCCCGGGATTGATCTTGCGGCCCTCGAAACAATCTACGGCACTGCCGTCGGGGGCGACATTCTCAAGCATGCAGCCAAGTTCCGGACGATAGAACACGTCCATCACCTCGTGAAGACAGTCCTCGATCGTCTTGTCCAGCAGGCTTTTGTCGAGGATGATGGGTTCGATCTCGAGCGAAAGGTTGCAGAGGATCATGGGGAGCGAGAAGCCTTTCAGCGGCCTGGTTCCGGCAACGGTCTTTTCCCAACGACCCTTGGGATTGTCGAGACGGGCGAGGATCCGGTCGAAGGTCGCACGTGCCAGAGCGGCATATTCGTCACTGCCGGAAGCCACGGCAAACTGGGCGAAAGCCATACAGGCGAAAGTGTTGGAGAAGATGTTGAAGGGATGGACCAGCGGTTTCCCCTCACGCGTGAGCGAGAAATAGAAATCGAGATTGCCGTCGTGCCCGTACCTCTTCAGGAACTCCGCGCCGTTCCGTGCTGCGTCCAGCCACTCGGGTCGCTGCTCCACCCGGTTGTAAAGCATGGAAAACATCCACACTTCCCGGCCTTGGAGCCAGACGAACTTGTCTGTATCGAAAACGCTCCCGTCACGGTTCAGGCAAGTAAAGTAACCTCCGTATGTCTGATCGACGGAACGTTCCAGCCAGAAAGGCATCACGCGGTCCAGCAGTTCCGACCTGTATTGTTCAGATAATTCCAGTGCCATAACACAAATATACGATTTTTTCTTTTTTTGCAGGCATGAAAGACAGGGAACTGCTCAATGCCGAACTGGGGCGCATCACGCCCGAAGAATTCCGGGCCGAGAAAATGTGGCTCCGGGGCATCTGCACCATACCTCCAGCGGCTGAAATCCACAAGACGGCCCTTGGCGCCGAGCAAAGCGTTCCCTCAACGTCTCAGTTGCTGTAGGTGTGGTGCTCTGGCATTTCCGCCCCGGAGCCGCACGCTAAAGATTACCCAGATATACGCCCCGCGCATGCCGGTCTTCCAACTGGCACTGGTAGAGCGAGAGCGGGTCGGAAAAGGAAGTGAGCGTGAGCCGGGGCCACCATTCAGGCAGGTCGGACGCATCGTGGGGCAGGGAAATATGGTTGTCGCGCCGCACTTCCCCGATTTTCTGGGCGGGATACCATTCCCCGTCGGGCCGTTCCAAGCCCTTCGACGCATAGTAGTCGGTCACGGGCTGACTATAATAGTCTTTTGTCGGATCACGGTTGCCGGCCTTCGCGCCCACCAGGCCTATGCAGTAATTCTTTGCCGAAGCCCAGGGGCTCATGCAAATGTTGTTCCCATAGGTGGAATGGGTGTAGTTCCAGATGACCTCGTTGGCACCGGTCCAGCCGTGGCCTGTCCCCAGATTACCGCGGTCCTGGATTTCGATGCTGTTGTTGGAGGTAATGCAGTCGAAGAGCGTTCCGTTCGACCAGGACTGGTGCGAACCGTTCACCGAGAACTGCTTGTTTCCTTTGCAGTGCGTGTAGACATTGGGGCCGCAGACCGTGCCGTTGGTCACGCAACCGTGCCTGTCGCCCTTGTGCGTACAGTTCTTGAACAGGCAGAGTTCCGAACCGGTCGTGCAACAAAGCGCATATCTCCGCGCGCCGGACACCACCGATACCGGCTCGAAAAGGGTGCAGTCCTGCACCGTGACGTTGCGCGCACCCTGGCGGAGGTCCACCAGGGCATAGCCCATATGCCGGGTGGTGACATTCCGTACCCAGCAGTGCTCGGCGTTCGTGATCTCCACACCGCTCCAGGCGTGCTTTTCGTCGTAGTATTCGTTTGCGTAGGTGCCCGACTTGTAGATGAGCGAACCGTTGAACGTGCAGTCGAGATAAAGATTCTCCACCCCCACCTCGCTGACGCGCGGCATCTCGCAGACCTGAAGGACGGAATGGTCATAACGGGTGTCGAGGGCCATCACCACCGGGGCGTCGAGATAGATGCGGTCGCCCGCAATCGCCGTGACCCGCCGCTCGTGCACGAGTTCGAAGTTGCGGTCGCTCCACTGCACCACGCCGCCGGGGTTGCGCCCGTTCGACGCAATCTTGTCCATCCCGATGGCGCTGATCCACTCGGCCGTCTGGTAGCGGCGGATGGCCACCTTCCCGCCTACGGAAAAGAGCGAAGGATCGGCCACACGCACATACATGCGCCCCACGGGCACATAGTTCTCGATGATGGGCGTACTGGCTAGCAGACTCCTGGAGGTGATACGAAGATGCCTGGTAATCAATTTCACAGAGCCATAAGAGGAAGTGCCGCCTATGCCCGCCGTGGAAAGCGTGGAAGTGCTGATCCGACGGCCCGACATGCTGGTGGAAGTCGTAGCTGACGAGGCGGCTGCGAGGGAATAGCCAATGGCAATCACCGGCTGAAGCAGGGTCGCACGGTTCTTGATGATGGTTTTCGTCTCGCTTTCTCCACGCAACACAAGATTACTCTTATCGAGGAAGAGCATGCGGCAGGTATTGTAGGTGCCGTCCTTGAGAAGGAGCGCTCCGCCACCCGCTGCGGCCACCTCGTCGATGGCGGCCTGCAGGAAGGCCGTGGTGTCGGGATAGGTCCCCGCGGCGAGCGCGGCCGCCACGTCATCGACAGAAACGGTCTTCTTCACGGCCACATCGGGAATGGGGGTATCGGAATAGTGGTAGCCCACCCGGCTGAAATCGGGGATGATGTCGTGCATCAGGTTATTGGTCTCCGCCAGGATGGGGTTGTCGAAATCGGACGCGGAGGAGGAAAGCGCACGCCGGAAGCCCTTTCTGTCCACGCCGTCCGAAGCGAGCACCGTGGCCGAACCCAGGTCGAGGTCGACGAGGATGTAGTCGAAGGTCTCCGCATCAAATACCTGCCCTCCGGAAGAGGAGAGATTGTATTCACCTTTGTTGGTCTTCACACTGACGTCGATTCCCGTATAGCGCTGGCGGGCCAGGAAAGCGAAGATGCGTCCTCCCGAAAGCATGGAATCGGCCGGGCGCGCATCGAGGACCGGAGCCGGTTTGACCAGGCGCACCGAGACGCTGCTCCCCTCGGCCGAGGCCGACGAGAACACCTGGCTCTGCGAGAGGTCCAGGGTCGCTGAGCCGCAGATGCGCGCACCGCCCTTGGGCGTGAGCGTGATGCTCTGCACCTGCTCGCTGCCGTCGGCACCCGCTTTGAAGACATTGAACACCAGGCCGGCCGCAACCGGAGCGAATTCCAGTTCGGCACGGCCGCCTTTCACGGAAGCCTGGGCTGCGAGCAACAGCCGCTCAGGCGCCGGCATTCCGGCTTCGGCCTGGCTCTGCTGCGCGGGAACCGATACCGGCACCGACCCGGCAGAAGACTTCCCCGAGGGTGCGGGCAGGAAGGCATAAACGTGCTCCGAAGACTGGGGAATCTGCACCGAAGCGGCATTTTCCGACAGGGTGACCGACGATGCATCGGCTTTCCCGCTCCCGTAGAAGGCCAGGACGGTTCCATTGAGGTCACGCACGGTCAGGGCAGGATAAAGGGCAGTCAGGGATGCGGGCGGAATGGCGTTCACGGAGATGTCCTTGAGCGGTTCAGCTTCGCCAAACGTATCTTTTTTGCAGGACACGAGTGCAAGGGCGCACAGGATCGGAATCAGGCGGAAAAACGCTTTCATGAACGGATTCTTATAGATTACACAAATGTAAGAAAATAATTATTTTTGCAGGGATGAAAGACAGGAAATTGCAGGGCGCCGAGCTGGGACGCATCACACCCGACGAATACAGGGCCCTTCCCCCTTCCGGAATCGCGCTCGTGCTCGACAACATCCGCAGCGCGCACAACGTGGGCAGCGCCTTCCGCAGCGCCGACGCCTTCCGGGCCGAAAAAGTGTGGCTCTGCGGTATCTGCGCCACGCCCCCCTCGGCCGAAATCCACAAGACAGCCCTGGGCGCCGAGCAAAGCGTCCCCTGGGCCTATGAGCCCGACACGGCCGCCCTGGTTTCACGCCTCAGGGAAGATGGCTGGTGCATCGTGAGCGTGGAGCAGACCCAGCACGCCCTTCCGCTCGACAGTTTCCACCCCGAAGCGGGCGTACGCTATGCATTGGTATTCGGAAACGAAGTGGACGGCGTCCGGCAGGATGTCGTCGATGCCTCGGACTTCGCCTTGGAGATTCCCCAGTGGGGCAGCAAGCACTCCCTCAACGTATCGGTCGCCGTGGGCGTGGTTCTCTGGCAATTCCGCTCCGGAGCCGCACGCTAAAGATTCCCCAGATATACACCCCGCGCGTGCCGGTCTTCCAGCTGGCACTGGTAGAGCGACAAGGGATTGGAGAAGGATGTGAGACTCAGGCGCGGCCACCAGTCCTTGCCGCTGTCGTGCGGCAGGACCACGTGCTCGGTCCCCTTCTCCAGATAATCGAGGGCCGGATACCACTCCCCGTCGGGCCGGCTTACCTTGCTGCCGCCCACGGTAAAGTAGCCCACCGCCTGCATGTAGGGATCGTCGACGTATTCACCGAAGTAACTGCCGTTGTAGTTGGACCCCGTCCCCTTCTTGCCTATGGTACCGATGGCATAGTTGCGGGCCGAAGCCTGCGGGGTCTGGCAATGCAGGGTCGAGCACTCACAGTTCCAGTAGACGATGTTGGCACCGCGCCAGCCGTGGCCCGTTCCGCCGTTGCCCGCATCCTGCGCTTCCATGCTTCCGTCGGATTTTACGCAGTCGTAGAGTGTCCCCGTGGCCCAGTTGAGGTGGGGGCCGATTCCGTTGAAGCACTTCTCGGCCACGCAATCCACGAACACGTTGGGTCCGCAGGTGCCGCCCGACACAAAACTGTGCCGGTCGTAGAGGGTGTAGCAATTCTTGATGAGCATAAGTTCGCCGCCTCCGATCTCAAAGGCGTAGCGGCGCGAACCCAGGATGACCGACACCGGGTCGAGGCTGCGGCAGTTCTCCACCGTCACGCAGCGCGCCCCGCCAGCCATGTAGACGCACGACATGCCCATGTGGTAGGAGGTGACGTCGCGCACCCAGCAATGCTCGCAGGAAGAAACCCGGACGGCGCTCCAGGCATGTGCCTCATCGTAGGGCTGCCCCACCAGCGTCGAACTCTGCTGGGCGGTATAGACCTTCGAGGGGTCGTAGGCGCAGTCGAGCGTGAGGTTTTCGATTCCGCATTCATACACACGCTGCCAGGAAATATGGTACAGCATGCCCCCGCCGTATTGTTTCTGGAGGGCCATCACCAGCGGCGCGTCAAAATAGACTCTCCTGCCGCTCACCGCCACGACGCGCCGTTCCCAATATTTGTCGAACGTGCTCGGACGCGAACTCCACTGCGAAGTGGACCCGCCCGTTTCTTCGGTGCGTCCGTTCCAGGCGATGCGGTCCATCCAAATGTCGTGGATCCAGCTCAGCGTGGCAGGGCGATACACCACAACCCGGTCTCCGGGTGCAAATCCAGAAGCGTCAGACACTTCCACGTACATGCGTCCAAAGGGAACATAGTCTTCCGATACGGCGGAGCCCCCTTCCCTGACCATTTTACGGCTCTGATTCACAGGGTTGTACTGGTGGCTCATGACCGTGCCCACGGTCTTGTCGTCCACGCCGCCGAGTTTGGTATTGGAGACGCTCACCAGGCGCCCGGCCATGCTGGTCCGCGTTTCGGACAGCGCATAACCCTCGGACGAAACGGTCGCCCCGATCGCCACCACAACGCGCTGATGGGTGTCTACCGCGCGGATAACGGTCCCTTCCCTGCTTTCACCGCGGATGACCAGGTTGTCGGAGTCCATGAAGAGGATGCGGCTCGTGTTGTAGACGCCATTGCGTAACAGCAGCACGCCACCTCCCGCCTGGCCCATCTCGTCGAGGGTCTTCTGCAGGAAATCGGTGGTGTCGGCCGCGGCGCCTGAAGCGATGGCCGCCGCCACGTCGTCGACCGAAACGGTCCGCGTCGCGGCGCGGGTGGGAATGGGAATATCGCCATAGTGGTAGCCCACCCGGCTGAAATCGGGGATGCACTCCACCGTGAGGGTGTCGGGTGCGCCGCGCAGCGAGAGGTCGGTAAAATCGCCCGAACTCACCAGCACCCGGCCCTTTTCGCTGGCGCGGTCCACGCCGCCCGGCGAATAGGTCACCTCGCCCGTAGACAGGTCGATGCTGAGCGGCAGCTGGTCGAGGACGGTGCCGTCCATGGTGAACGAACCCGAAAGATCAATCGTATAGAGTGAGCGGGTGGACTGAACCTCGAGGGTAAGGGCGCCGTACTGTTGGCGCGCCAGCACGAGGAAAAGGCGCTGAGCCGCCGCGCGGGTGCGGGGCAGCAGGGGCTGGTCTTCCACCGTGAGCCGCACGGGATCCGGTCCGCTGTCGCCCGCCGTGAAGGAAAGAGGTCCCTGCGTGCGCAGGTCGAGCACGGTCGTACCCGCAATGCCACTGTTGGCATGGGGCAGCAGGCGGACGCTGCGCAACTGTTCTGCCCCGTCTCCCTGCGATTTGTAGAGATCGAGCGACAGGAACACGGCCAGGGGCTTGAAGTGGAAGGTAGCACAGTCCTCCACCACGGCGGCGGAGGCCCACATGGGATAGCGTCCACGCCCGGGACGGCCTGCGATTCTCTGGCTCTGCTCCAACGGGATGGTAACCACCGCCTTGCCAGGCCCCTGCTGTGAAGCGGCGGAATAGGGCGAGAGCGCATAGAGACGGCTTACCTGTTCGGGCAGGTCGATGGTCGCGCACTCGTCCTCGAGGGCCACGGCGGCGTTGTCTTCGTCACAGTCGTTGAAGATGCTCAGGGTCTCCCCCGACTCCCAGGCATAGCTGTCGGGGGCAATGGCCCAGAGCGACAAGGGCGGACGGATCCGCTCGTCGAAGCGTTCCGCCTTCCTGCCGCAGCCGAGCACACAGAGCAGCAGGGCCGCCAGTGCCAGGAGCCGTCTCATCGTCTATTCGTCAATGAAGCAGAGTTCCAGTTTGCGGATAACCACGTTGCCGCCGTTCACCGTGAAATAGTACTGATGGTCGGCTACCGGGTTGTTGACCCCGATCCAATAGGACTCGCCAGCCACGGTGGTGCCCACCTGGTTGGAAACCTGCTCCTGCGTAACGGTGTTGTCGGTGAGATGCGGGCCGCCGCTCGTACTGCCCGGATAATACCGCACGCCCATCAGAATCTTGCCGGGCAAATTGGGCAGCGGGAAGAAACTGCCGCCCCGGCCAAAGACGAGTTCACCATCCGCATTGGAACGCCAGGCGTAACCCCAACTCGAATCCTTTGCCTTTTCAGAAGCTGTCCTGCGCGGAGTAAACGTAAAGTCATAGCCGCTGTTGTGGTGGAAGACCTTCGTGCTGTCCTTGCTGGAGGAAGTGGGGAAGGCCGGGGTGAATTCGTTCTTGCTGAAGTCGATGGTAAAGACGTGGATCTCGTTCGATTCGCCGTCGATGCAGAGCACCTCCCCAGCGGCGAGGGTCTCACCCGGGAAAGAGTGGCGGATGACGGTCTCGTCTCCATTCGACATCTGCACATGGATGCTAAAGCCCGAGGCGAAGCTCATGGGCGGCAACGCGAAATAGAAATAGGTGTCGCTTCCACGGGAAAGGGCAACGGGGGCGGCCAGCGAAAGGGAAATGCTCTTGGCGGAGGCCGCCGGGGCAAGCGAAAGCACGGGGTCGAGGCCCGAAGCGTCGAGCAGGGCCGCACCGGCAAGGGTCTCGTCGGCATTACCGCTCAGGGAAAGCGCCGCCACGGAGCCGGAACCCCGCAGAGCGAGACGCACGAAGGCATTGGCGTACTTAAAGAAGAGACGGTCGTCGGTGGACGAAGCGGCAATCACGGCCGTGCCGTAGGTCCCGCTCCGGTAAGCCTGCACGGAGGGGACGCTGAGCGAGACCACGTTCGTGGAGATGCTCATGCCGGCATCGTAGGGCCACACGGCCACAATGCGGTCGATGGCGCCGAAACGGTAGTTGTCGGAAGTATAACTGAGCGTTCCGGAACCGGCCCCGTCCTCGCCCGTATAGGCCCAGCGCTCGTTGGCACCGCCGTTGAAGAAGACAGACACCTCATCGCCCGTTTCCCAGACGGAATGGATCTCCTCGGAAAGACGGACCCGGGTAGAGGCCATCCCGTCGATATAAAGGGTTTCGGTCACACCCGCACGCCGCTCGGCCCGTTCACAGGAAACGAGGACCGAAAGCAGCAGGATGGGAAGGATATATCGCTTCATAATTACTGGTTTACAAACTGTTCAGGTAAACGCCGCGGGCATGCCGGTCTTCCAACTGGCACTGGTAGAGGGAGAGCGGGTCGGAGAAGGAAGAGGTGGTGAAACGCGGCCACCAGTCCAGGCCGGGATTGAAGGGCAGCGAAACGTGTTCCGTTCCCGATTCCCCGTAGGCCATTTCGGGATACCAGCGTCCTTCCGGGCGGCTGATCTTGTAGCTGCCCCAGGTAGGCAGCGTTCCCAGCAACGATTCCATGTACTGCTCGTAGGGATCGTCCTGATAACCGCCCCAATAGTCGGAGGTATACTTCTTGCTGATGATCTTCCTCCCTATCAGCCCCACGCAGTAGTTGTAACCGGAAACCTGCGGACTGTTGATGGAAACGCCGCTGGCTTCGCAGTTCCAGTAGACGATGTTCACGCCCCGCCATCCGTGGCCGCGCCCGCCGTTGCCGGCGTCCTGGGCCTCCATGTTCCCCGTGGACGTAACACGGTCGTAGAGGATGCCCGGAATGAAATTGAGGTGCGGGCCGATGGTGGAGAAGCAATTCTCCGCGCGGCAGTTGTGGTAGACGTTGGGGCCGCCGCTCACGCTCGAAGCCACAAAACTGTGGCGGTCGTACTTGGTGTAGCAGTTGTCGAAAAAGTGCATCTGGGCCGTTCCTCCCAACTGGAAGGCGTAACGCCGGCCGCCCAGGATGACCGACACCGGATCGAGGCTCGTGCAGTCGAGCACCGAGAAATTCTTGGTGCGCTGGCCCAGACGGACGGTTCCGAACGCCATGTGCCGGGCCGTAATGTGCCGGATCCAGCAATGATCGGCACTCACACCCTCCACAGCGGTCCAGGCATGCATCTCGTCATAGGGCTGACCCCAGTAGGAAGAGGTGGACGTAATGGAATTGTCATACACGATGGACGGATCGTAGTCGCAGTCGAACGACAGATATTCCACGCCGCTGCCGGTGATGCGCGTGGAGCTCAGGTGCTGTACATAACCGCCGCCGTATTCCGAGGAAAGCTCGAAGACGAGCGGGCAGTCGAAATAGAGGCGCTTGCCGGAAATGGCCACAATGACGCGGTCGAAATACTTGTAGAAGGTGCTCGGCCGCTCGTCCCATTGCATGGTACCGCCACCGTTGCTGTCGTCGCGGCCGTTGGAGGCGATACGGTCCATCCAGATGTCATGGATCCAATTCAGCGTGGCGGGACGGACCACCATGACCCGTTCGCCCACGGAGAACTCATCCGGGTTGGCCACCTCCACGTACATGCGTCCGGAAGGGACTTTCGATTCCGTGATACGGACAGACCCGGTCATGGTCTGGCTGCCGGCAACTGGAGAATAGTCCCAACGGGTCACCGACCCCACCGTCTTGTCGGTAGCGCTGCCCAGGGCTTCCGAAGAAACACTGATCTTCCGGCCCGCCCAGTCCACGTAGCTGGCACTCGTGATGGGGCTCTCGGAAACGAGCATGTTGTGACCGATGATGACGATACGGCGGGAATTGTGGTCGATGGCCTTGATAATCGTTCCATCCTCGCTTTCGCCGCGCAGCACCAGGTTGTCGTACCCGATGAAGAGCGAGCGGCTGGTGTTGTAGGTGCCGTTGCGCAGCAGCACGGCTCCCCCGCCCGAAGCGCCCACCTCGTCGAGAGCGTTCTGGATGAATTCCGTGGTGTCGGCCACCGTTCCGGCCGCAATGGCCGCGGTGATATCGCTCACGCTGATGGTGCGCCGCACCGCAAGCGTCGGGATGGGTTCGTCGCCGTATTTGTAGCCTACGCGGGAGAAGTCGGGAATGATGTCCACGCTGAGGGTGTCGGGCAGGATCCGCGTGGTGAGGTCGGCGAAATCGTTCACCGTTACCGTTACATCCACGTTTTCCGAGAAGCTGTCGGCCGATGCGCCCGGCGTGAGGACAATCGTGCCCTTTGCCAGGTCGATGCCGGTGAGCAGGAAGTCGAAATTGGTGCCGTCGAACAGGAAATCGGCCGACGATTCCAGCTGATAGAGCGCCTGGTTGGTTCGGATCTCGAAACGAAGCTGCTTATATCCCTGACGGGCGAGCAGCAGATAGAGCTGGCCTTCAAACGTCAGGGGGACGGCAGGCGCACCGTCGCCCAGCAGGACGGGCGTACCCAGCGAGACCGAAACGCTGGTGGCACCGGAATCACCTGTGGTGAACGAAGGCAAGGGCGAAGCGCCGAGGTCGAGTTCCGCCGATCCGGCGAAAGCGCTGTTCTGCAGCGGCGTGACGCTCACGCTCTGCAGATATTCGTCGGCCCTCCATCCACTTGTCTTGTAGATGTTGAGCGCAAGCGAAAGGCAGACCGGCTGGAAACACAACGTGGCGGAATGGTCCGCAACGGCCGCGGCTGCAATCATGGGATAACGGCCCCGGCCGATCGTGCCGGCGACGGACTGCGTCTGGCTGACGGGAATCTGTACAACAGCGCGGGACGGGCCATTCTCCTGTGCGGAAGACCAGGGATAAAGGGCATAGACCGTGGCAGTGCCGGACGGAACCGACACGCTGCCCGAACCGTCAGCGAAGTCGACCGGTTCGCAGTCGTCGTCCACGTCGTTGAACACGGCCACCACGTCGCCCGTCTCCCATTCATAGGCGCTGCGCGCGGCGTTCAGGCCCACGCGCGGCCCGGGCAGTTCGGAAAGCAACTGCAACTGAAGTCGGTCACCCTCCTTTTCCTCGAAACGGTCTTTCTTCCGGCAGGCGGGTAACAACAGCAATGCGGCCAGGACGACCGCGAAGAAACGGCAGCGATACATCTTTAAGCAAGGCCCGGGTCGCCTTCTCCAAAGCGGGGTGTGGTAAAACTCCCTTCCACGGCGTCCGTACTGGTGCACAGCACCCCGGACACACGGATATCCAGCGCCCGGCAGTCGGGTGCGGAATATGCTCTGGACAAACGAGACGGACTATTGGTCATAGTATTCAAAATCGCAGCAATATAAGAAAAATATTTGACTTTACAGACTGTTCAGATTTATTCCCCGGGCGTGCCGGTCTTCCAGCTGGCACTGATAGAGCGACAGCGGGTCGCTGAACGAAGTTCCGCTGAGCCGTGGCCACCAGTCGAGGCCGGGATTGAACGGCAGGGAAACGTGCTCCGTACCCGATTCGCCGAATTCCAACTGCGGATACCAGCGCCCTTCCGGACGGCTGATCTTGCGCCCGTTCCAGGTGGGCAGCGTCCCCAGCAGTTCCTCCATATAGTCCTGATAGGGATCGTTGGTAGTGACCCCGCTCCAGTAAGTATTGGTGTAGACGATGTTGAGCACCTTCTGGCCCACGGTTCCCACGGCATAGTTGTAGGCCGAGACCTGCGGACTGTTGATGGAGAGCGAACCGGGTTCGCAGTTCCAGTAGACGATGTTGGCGCCGCGCCAGCCGTGGCCGGTACCGCCGTTCCCCGCGTCCTGCGCCTCCATAGCCCCGCTCGACGACACCCGGTCGTAAAGGGTTCCGGTCGCCCAGTAGTTGTGGGGGCCGATGGTGGAGAAGGGATGCTCGGCCCGGCAGAGCGAGAAGACGTTGGGGCCGCAAACGCCGCCCGAAACGAAGCTGTGGCGGTCGTAATTGGTATAGCAGTTCCGCACGAGGCACAACTCCGCCCCGCCCAGTTCGAAGGCATAGCGGCGCGAACCCAGGATGACCGACACCGGGTCGAGACTCGAGCAATCGAGCACCGACACGCAACGCGCCCCGCTGCCCAGATAGACGCAGGAGAAGCCCATATGCCGCGATGTGACGCTGCGCACCCAGCAGTGTTCCGCCGAAGACACGTTGACGGCTATCCAGGCGTGCGCCTCATCGTAGGGCTGCCCCCAGAGGGAACTGTTCGAGGTAAGGGTCGAGTCGTAGGTCAGGGACGGATCATAATTGCAGTCTATGGTCAGGTTCTCCACGCCGCTTTCGTAAACCCGCGACCAGCTGACCTTTTGCAGGAAGCCGCCGCCGTACACGCCCTGGAGCGACATCACCAGCGGGGCGTCGAGGTAGATGCGGTTGCCCGACACGCCCACCACGCGCCGCTCCCAATAGCGGTTGTAGTTCGACAGGTTCTCGCTCCACTGGATCGTGCCTCCGCCGTTGGTCTCGTCGCGCCCGTTCCAGGCGATGCGATCCATCCAGATATCGTGGATCCAGTCGAGGGTAGCGGGACGGTAGACCACCACCCGGTCGCCGGGCGCGAAGAGGGAACCGTCCTGGACCGTCACGTACAGGCGTCCGCAAGGGGCGTCTTCCGTAATGGAGCTGCTGTACAGGGTGCTGATGCTGCGCGAGACGGCTGCGGGCCGCACCTGATGCAGGATGAAGGAGCCCACCGTCCTGTCGCCCACGCTGCCCAGTTTCGTATTGGAGACGGTGGCCACGCGGCCGCTCTCGTCGATCCGGGTAGCGGAGAGCGTAGCACCCGCCGACGGCAAGGACTTCCCCAGCGCGACCACCGTGCGCGGGCGGGTGTCGATGGCCTTGATGACCGTGCCCGCCTCGCTTTCCCCGCGCAGGACCACGTTGTCGTAGTCGATGAACAGGATCCGCGAGGTGTTGTATGTCCCGTCTTTGAGCAGGATCACGCCGCCGCCGGCAGCGCCCAGCTCGTCAATCGCGTTCTGCAGGTAGGCGGTGGTGTCGGCCACCGTTCCGGCCGCGATGGCGTCCGTGATGTCGGAAACCCGGATGGTCCGCGTGACGGCCCGCTCCGGAACGGCCCGGTCGCCGTAGTGATAGCCCACGCGGCTGAAGTCGGGAACGATGTCCAGGCTCAGGGTGTCGGGCAGGACGATGGGATCGAGCGCCGTGAAGTCGCCCTCCTGCTCATACACGACTACCTTCTCCGTCATAGGGTCGTTTTCGCCCGAAAGCGTAAGCGTGATGGTGCCTTTCGAAAGGTCGATGCCCGTGAGCAGGAAATCGTACGCAGTGGCGTCGAACACGAACGAAGAGGAAGAAGTGAGCGTATAGATGGCCCGGTTGGTGCGAATGGAAAAACGCAGTTCCCGGTATTGCTGACGCGCCAGCAGCAGGTAAAGCTGGTTCGCAAACGTGAGGGGCACGGCCGGAGCGCCGTTGCCCAGCAGGACCGGTTCGTCGAGCGTAAGGGTCAACCGGTCGGAATCGCTGTCGCCCGCGGTGAAAGCGGGAATGCTGCCGGCCGTGAGGTCCAGCTCGGCGCGCCCGCAGAACGTGCTGTTGTGCAGGGGTTCCACCGTTACGGACTGGAGGTATTCGCTGTCGCGCCAGTCGGAACTCTTGTAGAGGTTGAGGGCAAGGGCCGAGCAAAGGGGTTCGAAGGTCAGCGAAACGCTACCCTCCGAAACGCTGCCCGACGCCGCCATTGGATAGCGGCCCCGGTCGATCGCGCCCGCCGCGGCCTGGGTCTGCGACGCCGGAATCTCCACCACGGCCCTGTCCGGACCGTTTACCTGGGCCGAAGTCCAGGGAGAAAGGGCGTAAATGGTCGAGGTCCCGCCCGGGACGGACACGCTGCCCGAACCTTCCCCGAAATCGAGCGGTTCGCAGGAGTCGTCCAGGTTGTTGAATACGGCCAGCACGTCGCCCGTCTGCCAGACATAGGCCGTCCGGGCCGCGTTCAGTCCCACGCGGGGCTCGGGCAGGACGGACTCGATCCGGAGCTGCAGGCGGTCGCCACCGCCCTCGTCGAACGCCTCCTTCTCCCGGCAGGAGGGAAGAAGCAGGAGCGCAGGCAGCAGGGCGCAGGACAATAGCAGTTTCTTCATAGCCTTATTCATCAACGTAGTAGCACACAATCTTGCGGATGACCACATTGGCGGTGGACACCACGAAATAGTACTGCGTATCCGGCGTGGGATCGGTAACGGCCATCCGGTAAGTCTCGCCGGCCACCGTAGACCCAAGTACGTTCGACCGGGCGGGCTGAAGGTCCTTGTCGTCGGTGAGGTACGGCTTGCCGTTCGTGCTGCCGGGCGTGTAGTCGAGGCCCTTGAACAGTTTGCCCGGAACCTTGGGCAAGGGGAAGAAACTGCCGCCGCGGCCGAGGACCATTTCACCGCCCTCGTTGGAGCGCCGGTAATACCCCCAGCTCGCACCGCTTTCTATCTCACTGGCGGTACGGCGCGGAGTAAAATTGATATTGTACCCGCTCGCGTGCGCGTAGACGCGCGTGCTGTCCCGGGAATTGGATGGCGACAGGCTCGGCGTGAAGTCGGAAGCCCTGCTGAAATCGATGGTCAGCGAACTCACCACCTCCGCAAAACCGTCGATGCAAAGCACTTCGCCCGCGGCGATGCTTTGGACAAGGCTGTGGTGCACCACGGTGGTCTTCCCGTCGGACATCTCCACGCTGACGGTAAAGCCGGACGCGAAGGTCACGGGCGGCACGGCGAAATAGAAGAAGGTGTCGCTGCTGTGGTTGAGCGTGGGCAGCGTCCCCGTGAGACTCAGGGTGGTGGCCGTAGCCGAGGGGCTGAGACTCAGCACCGGACTGGCCCCCGAAACGTCGAGCGAGGCGGGCCCGGCAAGGACCTCCCCGGCATTTCCCTGCAGGGAAACGGCCGAAACCGCGCCCGACCCGCGCAGGGCGAGGCGGACATAGCCCACCGCGTGGGAGAAACTCAGACTGCTCGTGGTGGACACGGCACAGAGCAGCGACGAGCCGAAACTGCCGCTGCGCCAGGGCTGAGCCGCCGGGAGCGTTAGCGACACCACATTTCCGGAGATGGAATTCTCCGCGTCATAGGGACTTACGGCCACGACCCGCGTCCCGTTCATAAAACGGTATTCGGGGGCGGAATAAGTCAGGATACCGGAGGAGGCTCCGTCGGCGCCGCTATAGACCCAGCGTTCGTTGGGGCCGCCGTCATAGAAGACCGAGACCTCGTCGCCCGTCTCCCAGACGGTATGCGTCGCGTCCGAAAGGCGCACCCGGGTCGCTTCCGTACCTTCTATATATAAGGTCTGCTGCACCGGCGAGAGGACGCCCTGCTCCTTCTCCCGGCAGGAAGAAAGGAGCAGCACGAAAAAGACTATGGGCAGCAGACGTCTCATACGGGGCGGATTACTTCTCCTGTTCGATGGATGCCTGGGCAGCAGCGAGGCGGGCGATGGGCACGCGGAAGGGCGAGCAGGACACGTAATCGAGTCCGATGCGGTTGAAGAAGCGGATGGAGTCGGGATCGCCGCCGTGCTCACCGCAGATGCCGCACATGAGGTCGGGCCGTTTGGAGCGGCCGTTCTGGATGCCGGTCTCCACCAGTTTGCCCACACCCTTGGTGTCGATGGTCTGGAAGGGATCGGCGTCGAGGATCTTGTTGCCCAGGTAGTCGCCCATGAAGGTACCCACGTCGTCGCGCGAGAAGCCGAAGGTCATCTGCGTGAGGTCGTTGGTGCCGAAGCTGAAGAACTCGGCCGTGCGGGCCATGCGGTCGGCGGTGAGGGCAGCGCGCGGAATCTCGATCATAGTACCGAAATGGTAGTTGAGCGGCTGGCGCGTAGCACCTTCCACCTCGCCTTTCACACGGTCGCAGATGGCTTTCTGGAAATTCAGTTCACGGGCCGACACGGTCACCGGAATCATGATCTCAGGCTGCGGATGCAGACCCTCGGCCTGGAGTTCGGCGGTAGCGGTGAAGATGGCCCGGTACTGCGTCTCGGCAATGAGCGGATAGGTCACGTGCAGACGCACGCCGCGGTGTCCCATCATGGGGTTCACCTCGTGCAGGTTCTCTCCGCGTTTCTCGATTTCCTTCACGCTCACGCCCAGTTCCTCGGCGATCTCCACCTTCTTCTCGTCGGTACGCGGCACGAATTCGTGGAGCGGCGGGTCGAGCAGGCGGAACACCACGGGCTTGCCGTCCATAATCTTGAGCGTGCTCTTCACCGAAGCCTTGATGAAGGGCTCCAGTTCAGCGAGAGCGGCCTTGCGCTCCTCATCGGTGTCGCAGAGGATCATCTTGCGCAGCTTGGCGAGCGGAGTCTCGGCGTTGCGGCCGTAGAACATGTGCTCGATGCGGAAGAGGCCGATGCCCTCGGCGCCGAACGAAAGGGCGCGGGCGGCGTCTTCCGGCGTATCGGCGTTGGTGCGGATACCCAGCTTGCGGTATTTGTCCACGATGGACATGAAGTTGATGAAGAGCGGGTTCTCGCTGGCGTCCATGGTCTCGATGCGGGAACCGTAGACGAAGCCCTTGGAGCCGTTGAGCGAGAGCCAGTCGCCCTCCTTGAACACCTTGTCGCAGCCGGCGAAGGAGACTTTCCTGCCGGCGAAGTCGATCTTCATGGCTTCGCAGCCCACAATGCAGCACTTGCCCCAGCCGCGGGCCACGAGGGCCGCGTGCGAGGTCATGCCGCCGCGGGTGGTGAGGATACCGGCCGAAGCGCGCATGCCTTCGATGTCCTCGGGCGAGGTCTCCTCACGGATGAGGATGGCCTTCTGTCCCTTGGCGGCCGCGTCCATGGCGGCCTCGGAAGTGAAGACGATGGTGCCCACGGCTCCGCCCGGAGAAGCGGGCAGGCCCTTGGCGACCACCTCGGCCTTCTTTTCGGAGGCGGGGTTGAGCACCGGGTGCAGGATCTCGTCGAGCTGGGCGGGAGAGACGCGCATCACGGCGGTGCGCTCATCGATCATGCCTTCTGACAGCATGTCCATGGCCATCTGGAGGGCGGCAAGGCCGGTGCGCTTG
Organism: Bacteroidales bacterium; assembly: GCA_017453565.1. Classification (GTDB taxonomy): domain Bacteria; phylum Bacteroidota; class Bacteroidia; order Bacteroidales; family UBA932; genus Cryptobacteroides. The sequence goes on along the minus strand of JAFTEQ010000036.1, from coordinate 39,245 downwards.
CCGATGCGGCACTGCAGCATCCAGAGTTTGCCTTCCTCGATGGTGAACTCGATGTCCTGCATGTCATGGAAATGCTCCTCAAGATGCTTGCGGATATCGTCGAGTTCGGCGTACACCTCGGGCATCGCTTTCTCGAGCGACTCGAGGTGCCGGTTATGGTCGGTCTTGGTAGCCTCATTCAGGGGATTCGGGGTGCGGATACCCGCCACCACGTCCTCACCCTGGGCGTTGATGAGCCATTCACCGTAGAACTTGTTGTCTCCGGTCGCCGGGTTGCGCGAGAAGGCCACGCCGGTGGCGGAGGTATTGCCCTTGTTGCCGAACACCATGGACTGCACGTTCACGGCCGTTCCCCAGTCATCGGGAATCTTCTCGATGCGGCGGTAGGCGATGGCACGCTTGCCGTTCCACGACTTGAACACGCCGCCGATACTGCCCCAGAGCTGGGCTTCTGCGGTGTCCGGGAACGCCACGCCGAGCACTTCCTTGACTTTCTTCTTGAATTTGTCGCAGAGGTCCTTGAGTTCCTCGGCGGTAATATCGGTATCGGACTTGTAGCCTTTCGCTTCCTTCAGTTCAGCCATCATGCGGTCGAGCTGCTGGCGGATACCCTGTCCGTCCTCTGGCTCGATTCCTTCAGCCTTTTCCATGACCACATCGGAATACATCATGATGAGGCGGCGGTAGGCGTCATAGACGAAGCGCGGATTGCCGGTCTTTTCAATCATACCCGGCAGGGTGGCGGAGCAGAGGCCGATGTTGAGGATGGTGTCCATCATGCCCGGCATGGAGCTGCGGGCACCACTGCGGCAACTCACGAGGAGCGGGTCGGACGGGTCGCCGAACTTCTTGCCCATCAGTTTTTCCGTAGCGGCAAGGGCCTCGGCCACCTCTTTCTTCAATTCTTCCGTATAACCGCCGCCCAGCGCATAGTATTCGGCGCAGCACTCGGTCGTGATGGTGAATCCCGCGGGAACGGGGATTCCCAGCTTGCTCATTTCTGCAAGATTGGCTCCCTTTCCACCCAGGAGCTCACGCATGCTTCCGTCGCCCTCGGCGGTTTTGCCGCCAAAGCGATAGACTCTCTTCTTGTTGTCTGACATAAACGTATAAATGATAACTAACTATTGTTTCAAACTACAAATGTACGATTTTTCTCCGAATTCATAACAATTTAGCCGCCAATTCCGACAGCTCGCTCCGCTCGCCCTGACGCAGGAACACGTGGGCGAAGAGCGCCTGTCCGGCCATCTTTTCGCCCAGATGGGTGAGGCCGTTGGACCATTGGTCGAGGTAGGGCTGGTCGATCTGGAACACGTCGCCGGTAAACACCATCTTGGTACCCTCCCCCGCCCGGGTGATGATGGTCTTGATTTCGTGCGGCGTAAGGTTCTGCGCCTCGTCGATGATGAAGAAGCATTTGCCCAGGCTCCGTCCGCGGATGTAGGCGAGCGGCTCAATGACGAGTTTCTCTTGGGTAAGCATCCCCTCCAGGTGGGTCGCCTCACGCGAGGAGGGACGGAACTGCGCCTTGATCACGTTGAGGTTGTCCATCAGGGGCTGCAGGAAGGGGCTCATCTTGGTTTTCTGGTCGCCGGGCAGGTAGCCGATATCCTGGTTGCCCAGCACCACGGTGGGACGCGAGAGCACGATCTGGTCGTAGTCCTTTTCCTGCTCGAGGGCCGAGGCGAGGGCAAGCAGGGTTTTGCCCGTGCCGGCGCCTCCGGTGAGCGAAACCAGCTTCACCGAGGGGTCGAGACACACGTCGAGCGCCATCTTCTGCTCGTCGTTGCGGGGTTTGATGCCATAGGCCTCGTGGGCCTTCACCAGCACCAGGCTGTCGCGCTTCTGCACGTAGCGGGCGCAGACCAGGTTGTCACGGTCGTTCTCCCAACGGAACTTAAAGAGTTGGTTGGGCGCGGGTTTCTGTTTGAGGGCGTCTTGCCAGGGGATGGCGCAGTCGGGGCCGTAAGCAAGGCGCTGAAGGACCTCGGAGCGGAGCGGGAAGATCTGTACCTCGCGCTGGGAACTCTCGATACGGGCCTCCTCAACACGGTCGGTGAGGTAGTCCTGCACCTCCATCCCCGCCGCCTTAGCCTTCATGCGCAGGTTCACGTCCTTGGTCACCAGGGCCACGAAGGTGTCGGGATGGGTGTCGCGCACCCACATGGCCGTGGAAAGGATCCGGTGGTCCTGGATATCGTCCTTGAAGAGGTCGCGGAACTCCGGGGCGAAGGGATGGTTGGGTTCGATCTTGATCTTGCCCAGCTTGCCGCCGATGGGCACGCCGTCGGGGCCAAAAAGCCGTCCCTCGGTAATCCGGTCGAGATCGCGGATGAAGCTGCGCGCGTTGAACGCGAGGGCGTCGTTTCCTTTCTTGAACTTGTCGAGTTCTTCAATGACAGCCACAGGAACCACCAGGTTGTTGTCCTGGAAGCGTCGCAGGGCCTTATGGTCGTGCAGGATCACATTGGTGTCGAGCACGAAGATCTTGGGTTTGGCCATGGTTACAGTCTTAGTCTTCCCCTTCCCCGCCCTGGTTGCGCACAAGGGCCTCGAGGATGTGTTCTATGCCCGTTTTCGCCGAGGAGTGCAGTTGCACGCTCCCGTCGCCCGGCACGGGGTGGCCGAGCGGATAAAAAACCACGTCCTGCAGGAGCAGTTCGGCGTCGAGATAGTCAAAATCGATATCGCGGATCTGGATGAGCACGCCCGGGACCTCCGAGAAGAGCAGGCGCACGGGGTCGGTCCCACCCGTGGCGCGCGCAAGGTCGGAAAGGTCTACGCGGGCACCCGTCTGCGGCGGGCACATCCGGTGCAGCGCGGCAAGCAGGCCGCCTTCGGAAACGCTCGCGGCGGAGAGGACGATCCCGTCTTCCACCAATTCGCGCACCACCTCATAGCAGTCGATCAGGTAGTCTCCGTCGCTCAGCGCAGGGGCCACGTCTCCCTCCAGATGCATCTGCTGGGCCAGCAGAGACCCGCCCAAACGGTAGTCGGAGGTGTCGAAGGGGATGTAGACGATCCAGCTCTTTTCGTCGCCCACCAGCTGCGCCGGAAGCGAAGCGGCCGCCATCCTGGGACTTTCGGCCCGGAAAGGCTGGTCGGAGAAGAGCTCGTCCTCGGTCGGGACGGGACGAAGGGCCGCCGAGCAGGAGAAAAGGCAGGGCCCCGGCTCATTACTGAAGCGGAAGCGCGTATCGCGCACGCGGATACCCAGGGCGTCGGCATACTCGGCCGCAGCCTGCACCGAGGCATAGAATGCGGCCATATTCCCCACCGAGGCGTCGTTCCACTGCCAGTCGAGGTCGAGGCAGAGGTCGCCCAGGGCGAAATGCCCGAGCCGCCACAGGGCGTCGCACAGGGCGCCGGCCATACGGCAGCGGGTGAAACTGGCGGCGAAGGGCGCGGCTACGGCATGCACCGGAGCGTTGGCCACCGCTTCAAGGTAGCGGTCTACATGCTTGGGATTGGGACGCGAACGAGACAGGCCCGGATCGGGACTCTCGTCTACGATGGCGCGCTCCGACGCAGCCGGCAGGGTGGGCGCAGGATCGAGGGCCACCTCCGACAGCATCTGTGCGGGGGTCGTCTCCTGCGCGACTCCGTCAATCACGTAGCGCGCATGCAGCAGCGTATAGACATCCAATTCCATGAACTTCGCAAAATTCCCTCAAATGTAACAAATTTCGCGAAGTGTTGCAAATGGCTGGCCCGGCCCTTCCGCCAAGGCGGACTCCATTCTCGCATCTTCGTCCCTGCCGAGGCAGGAACTCGCTGCTGCGGGTGACGCCCGCCCACTGGCGGAAGGCCGGCCTCGACTCTATTCTGAAACGGGACGGACCGACAAACCAGCTTGACGGCCAGAGGATCCTATTATTACACCCCCGGAATTAAAACAAACATAACACGCGCCTATTGGGTTCTCGCTGAGGGCAGAAGACCAGTATTTGCCGTCGGCCCCAACACTGAAGAAGCGGGTATCATTACGGTTGCCTGCAGCGGGCAGGAATATACTTTTGTCATTGTAACCGTCCACTTTACTGGTGACAATCATGCCAGCGACACTTGTTTCGTTGTAATTATTTGTCCATATCCAGAGACAATTGTCCTTGAGTTCAGTCCATTCAGTATCCGTTGGGATGCGCCAGGTTCCTCCCAAAAACGTGCGAGCAGCGTCATCTTCGTAATCGTAATCTTTAAACGACGTCCTGCCATCCACAGCGCCACGCCAACTGACGGTGTTATATTTCGTTAAGGAAGACTCGGAGCCATTGCACCACTTATATGAAGACCACCAATACTCATCCTTAGGCGAGACCTCTCCCCATGCGAAATAGTCGCCGTATTCCTCATTGAGCACTGCGCCAAGATTCCTGTTGGACCATTTTACAGAGAGGCCCAAATCCACTGCATCTGCCGTGTAAGAATGATCTTTCGTTGTAAAAGAACTTACTTCACCGTGGAAGTCCTTGTCATGCACTTTCATACATGCAACATAATACATAGTAGTCTTGCTTGGAAGTTCGGATAAAACACTTGCAAATGTGTCTGCTTTTTTGCTAACTTCTTTTGTTTTAGAACCCGATAACAATAAGGCCGAAAGACCCTGAGCAGAGTCGCTGTATAGGAACCAATTCGAAATACTTAACTCTTCCGAATTCTCCACCTCATATCGTCCATTCAATGTTGCCTTTGAATAACCGATATCGGACACATCCAAGGTGACAACTTTCGCATGTATCTCCTTTGTCGAAAATGACTTGACTTTGCCATAATGGTAGATTCCACCATAGTAAACAAATGCCTTGTAGTAATAGTTTGTAGCAGATGCGAGATTTGACGCAACAAGCGTGTACATATTGTTTGCATCCAGGTCGGTGGTCGTTAGGGTTGTGCTTCCTTGATAATCCGCACTAGGAGCATAGAGGATGCCCACGGAGACCTGCCCCAGATTACTGGTCAAGTTCGCATACGCAGTCAACGTGGCAGAAATGGACGTTACCCCTATCGCGTCACCCGTGACAGACAATTCGTTGGGATCGTTCTTGGTGATATCGGAAGTCGGGTTTTCCTCATTCTTTTCACCACAAGCGGCCACAATCGCCAATAGAGAAAGAATAATGATTATTCGTTTCATAGGTCCTTTATAATATCAAGATTATTTTCTTTTGTTTATAGACAATACGATTCGCATCTGATTAGCATTGCCCTTATTCATAAATGGTTTTCTTTTTTTCTCCAGATTCTGGAAAAAACCCAAAATGCTGTTAATCTGAAACCGGACGAATAGACAGGCCGAAGCACCTAAGGTAGTCATTCCTGCCCATAACATCGGAATAGAAGGAAACGAAGAACGCGCTGGCCGGACTGTTCGCGAGAGAAGCAGACCAGTAGGCACCGCTGGATCCAACTTCGCGGGGACGGGCATTGACCCGGCAGCCCGCGGCGGGAAAAAATATGCTCTTTTTCTTGTAACCGTCCACGTTACTGGTAACAACCATTCCGGCGACACCGGTTCCTTTGTAATCACTGGTCCATTTCCAAGTGCATTTGTCTCTGAGTTCGGTCCATTCGGCGTCTGTGGGGACACGCCATGTTCCACCAAGAACCCTACGGGCCGCGTCGTCCTTGTAATCGTAATCCTCAAATAACTCTCTATTATCCACAAAGCCAAACTCAGTGCTGGTGTTATACTTCGTCAAGGAGGAGAGAGAACCGTTACACCATTTATATGAAGGCCACGAATAATCAGTTTTTGGCTCAATCTCCCCCCAAGCATAATAATCACCATATTCATCAGGCTTGGAGGCCCCCAAATTCCATTCTCCCCATTTAACAGATAGCCCCAAATCAACGGCTTCTTCCTTCGATGTAATAACCGTTTCTTCTTCGCTCTCGCAAGAGAACAATACTCCGACTGTTACACACAAAGCAAAATAACGCAATACACTAATCCTATTCATAACCAGTTATTATTTACGCTCTGACTTGAAAATTTGTTCGTACAACTCCTCGATGGTAGGAAACTCTACAGGCACAATCCCTAAAGAATTCAAGAGCATCTTCTTCCCTTGAATTTCTTCTTTATTCTCGATTGATTCACTGAGCTTCATCTCTGTTTTCAAAGAATAACAATACCACCCTGTTGTTTTGTCTTTGCTCCCAACCAGCCTATTCCACAATACTTTCCGACGTAGCAACAACCAACGCAACACTATTTCATCTTTGCCAAGGCCTAATCCTACAATACATAGCTTTTTTCGAAAGAAAATCTCCAACCACGAATGTTCAAAGGCTTTTTTCTTCTTCGCATCTATTCTCCCATCCTGCAATTCTTTTTGGAGCGGAATCATTCTCGTGAGATGAACAATCTGATTACAATAATCGGTAAATGAAAGCCGCATTGATAGCGGGTATTGAACGTGCCCATTAATATGCCAAACCGCCGCATCATCGAAAGGTTTTACTCCCTTATGTGGAGAGGTATAGAACTCTTCGATGTACTTAATATTCTGGGACACATTTTTTCTCCAACGGGAACGGAGTTTTGGCTCATAATCCAAATAGTCGTCGTAATTTGTCGTCAATATCGGAATCTCATGGTGCCGAGCATATTCTCGAACCATCATATTCTTTTCATTTGGCGTGTTATAACAAGAAATCATGTTACGCACTATTCGATGCGTATTATTTAATCCGGACGCCATTGTGATATATGAGAACAGTTCCGGATATGTCATTCCGTTATCAACTTTTTCCACTTCTGGAAGCGTCACCTTCTGTTCTTTTGCCACATTCTTAATTAACTCCTTCCATTTCATCATTTCACATCCTTCCCCTCCTAAGTTTACTCCATTCCCTATGAGAAATGCACATTCTTTTTTACGGATAGCCTCCGATATGCTTTTGAGCCGTTTTTTCCAATTATCCATAAACCAACACTTTACAAAACGATACTATCTCATCGTGACCCGGATGTAACGGATATGAGTATTCTTTGCGTAGTTAATGCGTGATCACTATTATTCCATCACTGGACGGACTGAACTCCCGGCGTAACGGTGGCTGCTCCCACTGTAGACACCGCCGGAATCGAAGAAGACTTCGCACGCGCAGTACGGGGAGCCTGTATTGAGGGAAGAAGACCAGTAGCCGCCGTTAGAGCCCACATCGCAGAGATTGGTATTGTACCGGCAGCCAGCGGCGGGAAGGAAGATGCTCTTATCAGTATAACCGGTCTTTTTGCTTGTCACAATTCTTCCGGCGACCCCTGTCCCGTTATAATTGCGTGTCCATGTCCAAGTGCAACTATTACGAAGTTCCGTCCATTCCGCGTCAGTAGGGGTACGCCACTTGCCGCCGAGTTTCACATGGGCCACATCGTCCTCTGGGTCAAGGACGGTCTTGTTGTCAACAGAACCGTATGAGCGATTGGTGCAATACTTCGTCATTGACGAATCTGTACCATTACACCATTTGTAGGAGCCCCAGGTGTAACCCGTCTTTCCATCCCGCCAATTAATGCAGGGATTATCCTGGGAATGGCCGTCCATATAATTGGGTTCAGTTTCTCCCCAGGCATAATAATCTCCATATTCCTCCGGTTTAGTGGCCCCCATATTCCAACTTCTCCATTTGACGGACAGCCCCAAATCAACAACGTCCTCACCCAACGTTGTAAAAGTCTCCACCTCACCATAGTATTCCTTATCGCGCACTATAGCGACGGCAACGTAGTAGTAGGTTGTATTTGGTGTAAGATTACTCAAGGGACTAGCGAACGCTCCATAGGTATCTGGTGCCGAGTTGACCTCCGTTCCAGAGGACTTCAAACCAGCAAGCGTCGGCTGTGAATCACTATACAGAAAACAAACACTCGGAGATAACGCTTCCATGGATATTAAGTGGAGTTGCCCGTTCATTGTCACTCCTGTTGCGGAGATACCACTTGCTGTTTTTGTCCACACAAACGCGGCAAACTCCGGTGTCGTAAATGTCTTTATTTCGCCATAAAATTCTTTGTCGTGTACTTTTGCGACGGCAACATAGTAATAAGTTGTTTTTAGTGATAAATTGCTTAGGTTACTGGTAAATTCCCCTTCGGAACCGAGTTTTGAATCAACCCACGTTCCAGAGGCCTTCAGGTCAACTATTGTATTCTGTGTTGTTCCATACAAGAACCCTACGCTCTTGCCGAGAGATTCAGCATTACTCACTGTTAGAAAACCAGATAACGAGCCAGACAAATAATAGCTAGGAGTAAGAGATGCCCCACCTGTTGTTACAGATGCATTTATCGTCTTGGTGGTAAAGGGCGTCCCTTCTTTAGAGAATTCTACGCCATCTACAGTAATGACGACCGCATAATTGTACCTTGTGTCAGAAGACAATCTAGCAATGACTGATTGTTTAAGAGGGACAGAAAAAGAGCCATCTTTAGGCAAATCAAAACTACGACGATTCCCCATTTGTTTCAAACTCTCAAGCCCGGACACCTCCGAGCTATAGTATATCATACCGGACGAAGAGAACGAACCTTGTGACTCTATCTTCAGTTGCCCATTGATTATGGCTGAATCGGCCGTTATTTCTGTGACATCTCCAAGTGACACGGTTGCACGCAAAGTAGAAGTTGAAAACGTTTTGGGATCTGCATTGTACGTTTTTCCATCTATTTCAACAAATGCCCCATATTCGTATTGAGTCTCTCTTGTAAGGATGACGGTTTTGGCACTAAAGCTTTTGTCGGAAAGGTTTGAAGACCATATGCTTTGTTTACTGCCTCCCTGCTGACTGTATTCAAAACCGTACGATAACGAGGTGTATACGCAGTCTGTCAAATCGAGCTTCGCGTTTAGAACAGCGTCTTTGGGGTTGATGTCAGTAGCATCGAGCGTCTGTATCATGGAACTGAGCGGGAGCGTGGTGAACGATTTGGTTTCGCCATAGGTCACAATTCCGGCTTGAAGGACATAGGCGCGGTAATAATATTTCGTATCCGGCTCCAATGCTTCCGTCGTCACGGAATAGTTGTACTTTTCATCAAAAGACTCGGCTTTAACCTGTACTCCGGAATCGATCGTAATACCGGAATTGGTTGAATACAATACGCCAAAAGTCATATCAGCCGCGGCCACGGACGGCACGTGCGCTCCACCTGACAGCACGGCATTCCTGCACGAGATATGGGTCGCTGCTCCGGTATCGCTCCAAAGCACGTCTTCAATCTCTTCCAAAGCGTTTTTGCAAGAACCAAAAAGACATAGTCCTATAAGGACAGGTAACAACTTGATTGTTTTCATTAGTTTTATCATTTCTGTTTAACTTCTTCTTTCATTCAACAATCATAGACTAACGTGCAGGTATTTCTTATCTATGTTACTGTACAGCCAAGATTGCATTACCTTGCCCACTCCGTGTTGCCTCATGTTCTTCTGTATTGCTTCGTAGCATTCTGAGTGCAGGACGTTCGGCGAAACAACGACACTCTTGATTAAATCCGCATTCTCAAACAGTTCTTCGTACCGCAGTAGAATTCCTTTCTTTTGAGTCTTTTCAGGCACGACTATCACAATACGAGTTTCTTTTTCGTACTCAAAATTATCTCTCTTTACAAATAGCGTTTTTACCCACTCTTCTTCGCTCGGCAATTCCCACCCCTTACAATGCGGTAGCAGATTTCTATCATTCCTCAATGCTTGAAGATTGGGGCCTGAAACCTCTATTTCTTTGTAGTACTGGACATTACCAATATAAATGCTATTAAAAGAGCCATTTTTATCCTTAAGTAATTGCTTAAGACGGGTCCCTTCTATGTTCAGCTCGACAGAAAAGGGGCTGTTACACCTGTTCCAATAAGCTTCACTACTTCGGGCTCCAGTCATACAAAAGACAAAGACTCTTCCACGGAGAGGATGCTTTATTTCTCTCCCATCGATTTGATACGTAGCATTCAAAAACTGCTGTTCATATTTATCCGGCCAAAACACAGGGGAAGAGAACCATAATGCTTTTTGGTTCAAAAGCTTCTCTGCGTCAGAGTATGCCATGTACTTATGGAATACCTTCCCCTCCAATTCGGGGTTCGGTTCATTGTCGCTGAATGATATGTACTTTATCACAACCGCGTCTTCTTCTCCGGGCTCCGGGGAGAGGGTAAAAAAGAAAGTGTGGAGCCGTTTTCGTTTCTTCTGTCGGACGTTCCGGACGAACGCAAAGCAAGAAGAAAACAATCGTACTCCACACCAGCTGGATATGAAGTACGCAATGAGCAGAAGCCCACCGACAACATAGTCACAGACCGGCGCAGTGTCTACGACCGACCCTTGCTTTGTCTTGAAATTGTCCGGATTTCCGACAGGGTTGGCGAAAAACACTTTCGCAATATGTACGCAGCCCGGTAAGGGACTGCAGTGCAAAGATATAAAAAAGACACCGAAACGCAACGGTCCGGTGTCTTAATCGGTATAAGATGGATTAGAGTTCGGCTTCAGAAAAGCCTGTCACGCGTTGGATGACATCCGAGGGAATGCCTTCCGCCTTCATCTGTCGGGCAGTCTCCAGTAGTGCCGCCTTGCGGCCCTTGGCCTCACCTCTAGCCTCGCCTTTCAATAGACCTTCCTTTAGGCCCTTCTTCTCCGCAAAGGCGATCTGGTTGCGTATGTCGCGTTCCGTGGTCATGTCGTTCTGGTATCTGATGCGTTCTTCCGGCGTAAAGGTAGCAATATCCGCCGATTCAAACAAGAGCCGGAAGATTTCGGCTTCAAGACCTTCGGGTTTCCGCTCCAGGCGGGCCAGGTTGTGCAGCGCGTAGCCGAACTTCTCCAGGACGCCCGACCCGGGGGTCAGCCGACATTTCGGTAGTTCCAGGAAGATGTATTTCAGGTGCTCGGTCATTACCAGCTCGGGACTCTTTTCCTCCCGGAGCTGATAGCGGAAGCAGAACCTGGAGTCGGCGGGGTGGAGCGAGAAGTCCATTATGCCGATGAAGTAGACGCTCGGAAAGGCATACGCGCCGTCTCCCGACGGCACCTGCTTCTGTACGGCAAAGGAGGAATAGAACACGGCCCTGTCGAAGAAGTCGTCCTGCTCGGCGCGCTGCATCTCCACCACGAAGCGGCGCCCGTCGGTGTCGGTGCACTCCACGTCCACGCGGATGCCTTTCCGGTCTTCATAGGGGTTGATTCCCTCCTGGGTGGCGTAGGTCAGGTCGACGATATCCCGTTCTGGAATGAGTTCATTGAGGAACAGGATGAGCAGGCGCTTGCGGCTGTCGTTCCCGTAAAAGGTGCGTTTGAACCAGTAATCGAGCAGGACGTTGGCAAAGCGGCCCGGAACGGGCAGGGGGTTGGTTTCGTTTTTCATAGCAAATGTAGTTTAAGCTGCCGCTAAGCTACACCGTTCGGCCCAATGATGCAAGAAACCGAAAGAAACATATCGCAGGTTTTTCTGTTTCCGATATCGAATAAATCTTTCGGGTCTGACTTGTCGTGCAAAAAGGCCGCTCCAGCGCGCCTCTGTGGTGGGCTCCGGGAAAGGCCCTCCTCGCGGCGGCCGGCACGGCGGACATTTCCGGGCTAGCTGCGGGTAGTGGTGCAAACTGATGGCAGACTACCGACGTTTTGGCCTATTTTTGACGGTAGTGGTACTTTCAAAAAGCAGACTACCATCACTTTTAGATGGCAGGTCTGAAATAACACCCGCAGACCTGCCAGGGCACAAGGCCACAGGCGGATCTGCAGGGCACATCGGCCTGGCAGGTATGCCGCCTGCGAAACGGACCTGCCATACAGGGTGTTGTGGAGGATAATTAGTTGATTAATCGCGAGATGATATACTGTCGGCCCCGCGTCAGAGAGGGGGTCAACATTCAAGTAAACCACTATGATTTAATGCTTTGCCCTCCACAGGAAAACCGCGAAGAGTTAGGCGGCGCCGGAAGCGGGGACTCAGCTAGGCGGAACGCGGCCGGGAGGCCTCTGGGGCCTGAGTTCCCCGGGGGACGTGCCACCCGCGGCACGGAAGCGGGGGGACCGTCGAAGACGGTGGGGTGAGCGAAGCGAACTCCCCCGGGGGACTGCACGGCACAGAGGCCAACGCAGGGGACGAAGATGCGAGAATGGAAGGAGCCCCGGCGGAAAGGCCTAGCGGGAAAAGACTGCGCGGATGGCGGCCTCGTCGCGGGTGAGTTGCACGCGCAGGGCGTCGAGCGAGGGGAAACGGTGTTCGTCGCGCACTTTCTGCAGAAAATGCAGACGCAGGGGGGCGTCGTAGATATCTGCGTCGAAATCGAATATATAGGTCTCGACCGTGCGTTCCGTACCGCCCACGGTGGGACGGGTGCCGATATTGCACATCCCCTTCCACCTGCGGTTCAGCACCTCCACGTCGACGGCATAGACACCCCCGCCGGGGATGCACTGGAGGGGTTCGTCGGGCCGGAGATTGGCCGTGGGATAGCCGATGGTGCGGCCGATCTTGCGGCCGTGCACCACGATGCCGGCAAGGGTATGGGGGCGACCAAGCAGGGCCGTAGCCTGCTGCATGTCACCCGCTGCCACAGCGCGGCGGATACGGGTGGAACTCACCGGTCCGCCGGCCAGCGGAGGGCAGAGCACCAGGTCGAGTCCCAGTTCCGCGGCAAGCGGCGAAAGGGCCCCGGCCGTGAGGCCGTCCGCCCCGAGCCGGTTGTCATAGCCCAGCACCACGGCGGAAGCGGCGAAGCGGTCGCGCACCACCGAAGCGAGATAATCGCGTGCAGAGAGCGCCGCGAAGTCACGCGTGAACGGGAGCGTCTCCACCCGGTCGGCACCGGCGGCAAGCAGCAGGGCCTCGCGCTCCGCACAGGTGGACAGCAGCCCAGGGAAATCGGACGGGGGTTCCAGGACCAGGCGCGGATGCGGCCAGAACGTGAGCACGACGGCTTCCTCGCCCCGGCGCCGCGCTTCCTTTTGCAGGGCGTCGAGGACGAGACGGTGTCCGAGGTGGACGCCGTCGAAGAAGCCGGTCGCGACTACAGCCATTTCACGAGCGGGAAATCCTGCCGGTGCGGCAGAAGCGGATGAGTAGCGAAGATGCGCGTGCCCACCTGGTACATACCGGTCCGTTCCGGCAGTACGGCGGTGCGGTAGGTGGCCACCCCGCCCTCAAAGGAAACCAGCTCGAAGGGGAAACACTCCTGGATGTGCAGGCGGCCTTTCCGGTCGGAGGTGGCGAAAAGCATCTCCACGCCGATGTCTTCCGGCGAGAGACCGGCCAGGTCGAGCACCACCTCGCTCTGAAGCGGATGCTCCTGCGAGAGGGAGTAATCGGCCCCCGGACGGGTGTAGGAACGGACTTCCATCCTGTCCCAGGCCTCCGACACGCGCGCCTTCCAGGCCGCGATGGCACGGGCCTGCGCGAAATTGTCGGCGGAGAGCATCCGGGCGCGGTCGTACTGCGGCTGATAGTATTGGATGCAGTAGTCTTCCATCATCCGGTTGGTGGTGAAGTTGCTCGCCACCCGGGCGATGGTGTTCTTGATGTACGAGATCCACTCGGCGCTGCGCCCCGAGGACTTATCACGGTTGTAGTAGCAGGGAGCGATTTCGTTCTCGATGATGGTGTAGATGGTCGCCGAATCGAGTTCGTTCTGGTAATTCCAGTCCTCGTAAACCGCCTCCTGGGGCAGGGCCCAGCCGCAGCCTTCCTGATAACCTTCCACCCACCATCCGTCGAGCACCGAGAAATGCATCACGCCGTTCATGGCGGCCTTCTCTCCCGAAGTGCCGGAAGCTTCCTGCGGGCGCGTGGGATTGTTGAGCCACACATCCACCCCCTGCACGAGCCGTTTGGCCAGGGTGATGTCGTAGCCCGGCACGAAAATGATGCGGCCCAGGAAGCGGTCTTGCTTGGAGATTTCCACGATCTGCTTGATAAGGTCCTGACCCGCACCGTCGGCCGGATGGGCCTTGCCGGCGAAGATGAACTGCACCGGACGCTCGGGATTGTTCACAATGGCGTCGAGCCGGTCGAGGTCGCTGAACAGCAGGGTGGCCCGCTTGTAGGTTGCGAAACGGCGGGCGAATCCGATGGTGAGCACATCCTCGCTCAGGCGCTTGCGGATGGTCACGATCTGGCTGGGCGAATAATGGCTGCACTGGTTCGGGTCGGAAAGGCGCTCGCGCAGCGACTGGAACAGTTCGTGTTTCACCAGCCTGCGGGTCTCCCATACCTCTTCGTCGGAAACATTGTAGATACCACCGAAACAGCGTTTGTCGTAATGATGGGTCTGGAATTCCGGACCGAAGACACGGGCGTGGACGGCCTTCCACTCCTTGGCGCACCAGGTGGGGTAATGCACGCCGTTGGTCACGTAACTCACGTGCAGTTCCTCGGGCAGATAACCCGGATACATGGGCGCGAAGATATCCTGGCTCACCTTTCCGTGCAGCATCGACACGCCGTTGACGTTCTGCGACAGGTTGGCCGCAAGCACGCTCATGCTGAAACGTTCCTCGGGATTGTCGATGTGGATCTTGCCCAGGTCGAGCAGATCTTTCCAGCTGATGCCGAAACGCTCGGGATAATGGCCCAGATAGTGATAGAGCATCTGCTCGTCGAAGGCGTCGTGCCCGGCCGGAACGGGGGTGTGGGTGGTGAACAGGCCGGTGGCGCGCACCATCTCCAGGGCTTCTGCGTAATTGAGGCCGCTCCCCTGCATGTACTCACGCAGGCGCTCCAGGCCGATGAAAGCGGCGTGGCCTTCGTTGCAGTGGTAGATTTCGGGATGGAGGCCGACGGCCCTGAGGGCACGCATGCCACCGATCCCCAACAGGATCTCCTGCTTGAGCCGGTTCTCCCAGTCGCCTCCGTAGAGCTGATAGGTAATCTGCCGGTCTTCGGGAAGGTTGTCTTCAAAGTCGGTGTCGAGCAGGTAGAGGTCGGTGCGGCCCACCGCCACTTTCCACACGCGGGCGTGCAGATCGCGGCCCGGGAAGGCCATGGAAACGGTGATCCACTGCCCGTCGGCGCCAAGCACGGGTTCCGCCGGAATCTTGAGGAAGTCCTGGGCGTTGTAGTCGGCCACCTGATTCCCCTGCGGGGTGAGCCGCTGCGTGAAGTAGCCGTAGCGGTAAAGCAGGCCCACGGCCACCAGGTTCACGTTCATGTCGCTGCTCTCCTTGAGGTAGTCGCCGGCCAGGATGCCCAGGCCGCCGGAATAGATCTTCAGGGAGGTGTCGAGGCCGTACTCCATGCAGAAGTAGGCCATGGAGGGATGCCCGCGGCGCGCTTTCTCCGCCATGTAGGCATTGAATTCGTCCATCACGCCGCGCAGCGCGGAGATGAACTCCCCGTCCTTCGCCAGCTGGCGGTAACGCTTCAGGCTCACCTGGTCGAGGATGACCATGGGATTGTGGCCGGAAGTGTGCCACAGCGTGGCGTCGACATATTTGAAAAGGGCCTTCGCCCGTTCATTCCAGCACCACCAGAGATTCTTGCAGAGGGTCTCCAGTCCGGCGAGTTCCCCGGGGAGGTGCCGCGTCACGCGGACACTGCCCCACGAAGGAACCGCACACTCAATTCTTTGTTGCATACGCTTCGTTAACTCTGATTATAAAATCGCTGAGCACGTTCATATAGTTGATGAACGCCTCGTAAGGGGTATCATAGGGATTGAAATACTTGTGCACGTCGCCGTCCGAAAAGAACTTGGTGCACATATAATACAGGTGGTCGCTTTCCTGCAGGTGTCCGAAATCGGCCCAGAGCACGGGATCGTTCAGGATGGAAAGCTTTTCGGTGAGACCGTAGAGCTTGTTGAAGGCCTCCTGCTGAAGTTCATTGCCCAGCCAGGCGGTCACGTCGCGCTCTTCGTCGGCCCAGGAGATGGCTTCCGGTACGGGGAGCTTGTCCACCGGTGAGAGCTTGCGGCCCGCTTCGGCGGGGGTGACGAAAGCCAGGTTCCCATCGGAAAGGATAGCCCCCGGAAGGGCCTCCATGAAAGCGAAGATGCCGCTGTCGGCATTTTGATGCTCGCCGAAGGTCTCGTAGTCCATGAACAGGTTCACGATGTCGCCGTCGCTCCCCTTCACCCAGTCGAGGAACTTCTCGGCCGTGAGGGGCCAGCCGTCCCAGCCGCGGTCGGAGAAGCGGAAGGCGATGTCATCGCTCAGGCCGTGGTTGCGCAGCAGGAGTTTGAGCTTGGGCTGGGTGGCGCAGGCGTACACGAAATCGGGGCTCTTCCAACCCAGGATGTGCTTGGCGCCCTCGGTGAGCAGGGTCTTGAAACCCATGTCCCACACTTCGGAGCCAATGCTGTCGGAGTAGATGAGCTCGGTATTCCGGAAGGTCACGGGTTCCACGCCGAAATACTCCTTCACGGCTTCCTTGTGCTTGAGCACCTGGTGCCGGAACTCGGCCGGCGAGGCAAGCGAGGAAAGAGAATGATAATAGGTCTCGCACAGGAACTCCACATGGCCGGTGGCGGCCAGTTTGCGGAAACTCTCGAGCACTTCCGGCGCATAGCGGTCGAACTGCTCCATGACGCTGCCCGAAATGGAGAAAGCCAACTTGAACTTGCCCTTGTACTGCTCCACCAGGCGGAGCAGCAGTTCGTTCATGGGCAGGTAGCAGTGCTGCGCAATCCGGCGCAGAATGGTCCTGTTGGCATAGTCGTCGTAGTAGTGGGAGTCTTTGCCGATATCGAAGAAGCGGTACAGGCGCAGACGCGCAGGCTGGTGCACCTGGAAATACAGACAGACACTCTTTTTCATATCACTCCTGATTTAAGACAGATTCGTAAACCTCCTTGAGTTTGGCCGTGGCCCCGTTCCATTTGAGGGCGTTCACCTCGTCGTAGCCCTGGGCGGCGGCGAAGCGGGAGAGCGCCGGGTATTTGAGCAGGGCGTAGATGTCGTCGGCCATCGCGTCCACGTCCCAGAAATCGACCTTGAGGGCATAGCGCAGCACCTCGGCGGCGCCGCTCTGGTGGGAGATGATGGACGGAACACCAGTGCGCATAGCTTCGAGCGGGGAGATGCCGAACGGCTCCGACACACTGGGCATGATGTACACGTCGGACAGGGCGAAGATGTGCTGCACCTCGGCTCCGCGCAGGAAACCCGTGAAGTGGAAGCGGTCCGAAATGCCCAGCCGGGCCACCTGCCGGATGCAGCGATTCATCATATCGCCGCTACCGGCCATGACGAAACGCACGCCCTTGGTGCGCTTGAGCACCTTGGCGGCCGCTTCAATGAAGTACTCCGGCCCTTTCTGGAAGGTGATGCGGCCCAGGAAGGTGACCACCTTGTCCTTGACGCCGCGTTCCACCTCAACCGTACTGCGGCCGCTGAAATCGACGGCATTGTGCACCGTCACCACCTTGGCGGGATCGATGCCGTAGCGGTTGATGACGATCCGGCGGGTGAGGTCGCTCACGGTAACCACGCGGTCGGCCGCTTCCATACCCCGTTTCTCTATGGCGTAGACGCGGCTGTCCACCATATCGTCGGTACCCCGGTCGAAAGAGGTGGCGTGCACGTGCACCACGAGCGGCTTGCCCGTGAGTTCCTTGGCGGCGATGCCGGCCAGGTAGGTGAGCCAGTCATGGGCGTGGATGATGTCGAACTCGTCGCGCCGCTGCATAGCGATGGTGCCGGCCACCATGGCGTAACGGGCCACCTCCTCCAGGAGATTGGCGCCGTACTTGCCCGAAAACTTGTATTTCTGTCCGTACTGGACGCGGAAATCCTCCACCTGGCGGCTGCGTTCCTCCTCGACGAGGCGCGAGAACTCCTCAGGGTCGGCGTAGGGGATGAGGTTGGAGCCGATGTGCACGAACTTCACCCGGTCCAGGAATTCGTCGACCGTGTGGGTAAAGGTGTCCACCGCCACGTCGGAAGCGTTGATGATGGTGGTCGCCGACTGATCCTCGTCGCCCGAGGCGGAGGGCATCACGAACAGGGTTTCCACCCCGTTGTGCGCAAGGCCCTTCACGATACCCTCGCAAGCGGTACCGAGCCCGCCGGCGATGTGGGGCGGAAACTCCCAACCAAACATTAATACACGCATAACTAATCCTCCTTGTTTTTCCGCATCCGGTAATCGACGGCCAGCAGGGCGGCGGTGCTGAGCGCGGAGGCCACGGCCCCGTGCGGTTCCTGGGGCGGATCGCCGTCGTACAGTTCGGAGAACGCGCCCACTCCGTGTTTGGAAAGGTCCTCGTAGAAGCCCTCGCAGAGCCATTCCGCCTTTTTCCAGAAACGGGGCCCCTTCACGCGGAAGCAGACGTCCACGTAGTGCTCGAGCAGGAACGGACGGGTGCATCCCTGGTGATAGGCCAGGTCGCGGTCGATCTGGGAGCCTTCGTAGACGCCCTTGTATTTTACGTCGCGCGGCGACAGGGTCCGGATGCCCCGGGCCGTCACCAGCTCGTTGTCTATGACACGCAGGATGGACGGGAAAAGTTCCTCGTCCACCGGTGAATGCCGCACCCAGATGGCGAAGAGCTGGTTGGGACGGATGTCCCGGTTCTGCCCGTCGCGGTCCACGTAGTCGGCAAGGCAGCCCGCCTCCTCGTTCCAGAAGGTCTTCTGGAAGTTGGCGAGGATGAGGTCGCGGATCTCCGACCAGCGCGAGACGAACTCGCTTGCGGGCGAACCGTACCGCGATTCCATCTCCACGGCGAAACAGACGGAGTCGTACCAGAGCGCATTGGTCTCCACCTGGTAGCCGGCGCGTTCGGTAACCGGATTGCCCCCGATGTAGGCGTTCATCCACGAAAGGGCCACCCGGTCGGCCTGCGCCCAGAGCAAACCGTTGGGGTGCATCGTCACTTCCCGGCGTTCTCCGGGCAGATAGCTCTCGATGATGCCGCGCACGATCACGCCGTACTTCTTCCACACCCGGCGCGGGTCGGCGCCGAACTCGATGTAGGCCTGCAGCACGCTGGCCAGGTACAGGGGCGCTTCCACCTGCGTGGTGCGCCGGAACAGGCGTTCCTGCTCGTCGGCGATGAGGTTGTCGAGAATCTCCTCGAAGGAAGCCGTATCTCCGTTCGCATAGAGCGTGAGGCCCGGCAGGGCCACGAGGGTTTCACGCAAGAGACCCGTGTACATCCAGGAGAACCCGGCGGTAATTTTCTTCCGTCCGTTGTGCGCGCAGATGAAGAGGTCGGCCCAGCGGACCAGCTGCTCCCGCCAGTGCTCCACCTTGGGCAGGCGGCGCAGCGTGGCGTCGAAGGTGCGGGTGAAAGCCTGCGGATTCTCCTCCTGCAGCGAGGCCGAGAAGATGAGGGAGGAACCCGGACGGAGCGTTCCCTCGAACCAGCCGGGCACCAGCAGGTCTTCCTTGCAGTCGAAGCCACGGCGGTATTCGTCGGAATAGGTAATCTGGTTGTACCAGCAGGGCTGATGCCGGTAGGCGAACGCCTTCCCGGAGGTCTGGAGCACCAGGTTGGGGAAATTGGCGTAGAGCCGGAACGAAGCGCCGTTCTGCACCGGGGTGTAGCCGGTGAAAGCCTCGTCGTTGCGGCAGGTGAGCGCGTGGATGTTGCGGAAGGCCAGGAACGGACGCAGCTGGAGCGTCACGGCCGAAGGCGCCGCCAGGAGTTCATAGCGGAGCAGGACCTGGTCCTTGCCGGGCAGGAGCAGGATGCTCTTGCGGAAGACCACCTCCCCCACCTTGTAGGTGATGCAGGGCACGGGATCGGCCTCGAAATCCACCACGTACTTGTGGCCGCGGGGTTCGTACACGTCGCCGTAGCAGTGGATGCCCAGGTTGAACTGTTTGCCGCCCACCAGGAGCGATTCGTCGAGCGAAGAGAGCAGGAGGAACTTGTCTCCGCCGAAACGGTCGAGCGTAACGGAAAGCAGGCCGTGGTAGCGGCGGGTGTTGCAGGTCACGATGGAGGTGTTGCAGTAGGCACCCGTCTTGCCGGCACAGACGATTTCGCGCTTGAGCGAATAAGAGAGGTTGACGAGCTCGGCTTTGTTGAATTTTAAGAATGCCATATCATTTCCGTTTTTTCAGCACGATGGCGCAGCGGCTCGGCAGATAGAGGCGGAGCGTTCCGCCCACAGCGACATGTTCCTCTCCGTTCCTGAGCCGGCCGAAGCCGTCGAATTCAGGTGCATCGGAATGCAGGACCAGGTCGAATGTCCCGTCGGACACGGGGAAGCCATAGTTTTCAAAAGACGCTGTCGCGTTGAAGTTGAATGCAAAGATACAATTCTTCCGGCTGAATATCAAGATTTTCTTTTCTTCATCGGCACGCAGCAATTCCGGACGGGCCGAAAGCACGCGCTCCGTCTTGAGCAGGTGCACCATAGCCGCGTCGAACGCCTGCAGGCAGCCATAGCGCAGGTCCGGATTGTCGGCGATCGACCAGAGCCGACGGGCGTGGGCGAACGACCAGCCGTTGCCCTCGCGCGGGAAATCGATCCACTCGGGATGCCCGAATTCGTTCCCCATGAAATTGAGGTAGCCGTCGCCGGCCGTGGCGGCCGTAACCAGACGGATGAGTTTGTGCAGGGCCACGCCGCGGTCGACCGTGAGGTTCTGCGAGCCTTTCTGCATGGAGAAATACATCTCCTTGTCGATGAGACGGAAGATGAGCGTCTTGTCGCCCACCAGGGCCTGGTCGTGACACTCGGCGTAGCTCACGGTCTTCTCGTCGGAGCGCTTGTTGGTGAGTTCCCACCAGATCTCGCCGGGGCTCCATTCCTCGTCGCTGCGCTCCTTGATCCACTTGATCCAGTGATCGGCCACACCCATGGCCATGCGGAAGTCGAAGCCCACGCCCCCCGCCTCGAAGGGCGCCGCCAGGCCGGCCATTCCGGAGACGTCTTCGGCGATGGTGATGGCGGCGGGGTCGATTTCGTGCACCAGCATATTGGCCAGCGCCAGATAGGTGACGGCGTTTTCGTCGACCCCCTGGTTGAAATAGAGTTCGTAGTTCCCGAAATCGGTGCCCAGGCCGTGGTCCCAGTAGAGCATGGAGGTGACCCCGTCGAAACGGAAACCGTCGAGCCGGTACTCTTCCATCCAGTATTTGCAGTTGGAGAGCAGGAAGTACTTCACTTCGTCCTTTCCGTAGTCGAAGCAGCGGGAACCCCAGGCGGGGTGATAGCCCTGCGGGGCCGGATAGAAGTAGAGGTCGTCGCGCCCGTCGAAATGGCTCAGGCCCTCCAGGTCGTTGCTCACCGCGTGCGAATGGACGATATCCATAATGACGGCGATGCCCAGGCCGTGCGCGGCGTCCACCAGGGACTTGAACTGCTCGGGCGTGCCGAAACGCGAACTGAGCGCGAAGAAATTGGACACCTGATAACCGAACGACCCGTAATAGGGATGTTCCTGCAAGGCCATGACCTGAAGCACATCATAGCCCAGGGCTTTCACCCGGGGCAGGACCTTCAGGCGGAAATCGTCGAACGAGGCCACCTTCTCCTCTTCGGAACTCATCCCGATGTGGCACTCATAGATAAAGGGATGGGGTCTGCGGCCCACCCTGCCGTGTTTCCATTCATAGGGCGCCGGATCCCAGACCTGGGCGCAGAAAGCCTTTGTTTCAGGATCCTGTACGGCACGCGTAACGTAGGCCGGAAGCCGCTCTCCCCCGCCCCCCGGCCACTCGATCCAGAGTTTGTAGAGTTCTCCGTGGCGCAGGAACAGGAGCGGGACCGACAATTCCCAGTTGCCGTCGCCCAGCGGCTGAAGTTCCCAGGCCGCCGTGCGTTTCCAGTTGTTGAAGGTACCGATGATGCAGATGCGCGTGGCACTCGGCGCCCACTCGCGGAAGACCCAGCACTCCTTCTCCCTGTGCAGACCGTAGTAGAGGTGGTTGACGGCAGCGTCGGAAAGCCGGTCCTTCGCACCCACCGAAGCCATCAGTTTTTCGCGGGCGGCGAGGATCCGTGCGTGCCGCGCCTCGATGGCGTCACGGTACGGCT
This sequence comes from Bacteroidales bacterium, assembly GCA_017453565.1. Classification (GTDB taxonomy): domain Bacteria; phylum Bacteroidota; class Bacteroidia; order Bacteroidales; family UBA932; genus Cryptobacteroides. The sequence continues at coordinate 17,310 of JAFTEQ010000036.1, read as the reverse complement.
CCAGCCAGGGGTCTGTTTGATAGATCTTCTTCATTTTTCCAGCCGTTCAAGTTCTTCGCGGGTCGTGCGCAGATAGTTCCGGCACGCAGCCGAGAGTTCCGAGGCGCGCTTCAGGCAGCGGTCTATGTCGTCGAGCGGCGTCTGCGGATCTTCCACCCGGACGGCCAGCTCTTCCAGTTCGGCCATGGCGGCCGTATAGTCAAAGTTTTCCATCTTGCGTCAGTTTTTCTTCTTTTTGTGCACCTCGTCAACCGTAGCGCCGATACCGCCGTCGGCAAAGAGGACCTGCACCTTTTCTCCCGGACGGATGCGCGCCACGCTTTTGAGCACACGCCCGGCGGTGTCTGTGGCAAGGGAATAACCCCGCAACAGGATCTGCCGGGGATCGGCGGCGCGGATGCGGGCTTCCAGCAGGTCTACCCGCGACTCCAGGGCGGAAATCCTGCCCGAGAAGGCCAGACGCAGGCGCGTGATGTAGGCACCGATGCGCTCGTCCTCGGCGGCGAACGCGTCGATGAAGCGGTCGGCCAGGGCCGTAGGCGTCTTCACCGATTCGAAGGCCACCTCATCGGCCACGTGCCGGTCGCGGTCGTGCCCGATGGCCGTGAAGACCGGAACGCCGCAGGAGGCGATGCCCAGGCACAGGCCATAGTCGTCGAAGCACGAGAGGTCGAGACTCGAACCCCCGCCCCGCAGGACGAGCACGGCGTCGTAGGGTTCCGGGGCGCATTCAGCTCGCTGCAGGGCGTCCACGATGGAGGCCGGAGCATCCGCCCCCTGCATGAGCGCCTCGAACAGGTCAACCTCGTACACGAAACCGTATTCGTTTTCGCTCAGATGCCGGAGGAAATCGCCGTAGCCCGCAGCGTCACGCGCCGAGATGACGGCGAGCCGCCGGGGCAGCAGCGGCAGGCTGAGGGCCTGCTGGGCGTCCAGCATCCCTTCCTTTTCCAGACGTTCCAGGGTCTGGCGGCGCTGCAGTTCGGCGGCGCCCACCGTGAAGGCTGGTTCCACCTCGTCGACCACCAGCGTGAGGCCGTACAGTTCGCTGTAACTGACCTGCACCCGCAGCAGGACCTGCATGCCGGGCTGGAAATCGCTCCCCGTCGCCTCACGGAAATAGTTCGCGAGGGCGGTGAAACGGCTTTTCCAGATGACAGCCCGGGCCTTGGCCACCAGGCCGCCCCCTTCCCCCTGCTCGCAGAGTTCCAGATAGCAGTGTCCGTTCGAACGCGCCTGCACCGACGAAAGCTCCGCCCGCACCCATTGTTTTTCGGGCAGGGCGTCCTCGAGCGCCTCGCGCACGCGCGCGAGCAGTTCACTCAGGTCGATGGCCAGCGCAGCGTCCATATCGGTCTAGTCTCCCCAGTCGCAGTTGACCGGTTTCAGCGTGTTTTCGAAGAGCGAGAGCGGCATCCGGGCCAGGAAAATACCCGGTTTGCGCAGCTTCTCCACCGAAGAGTAGTAACAGACCCAGAGTTCGTCGCCCTCCACCAGGAACCCCGGATAGCTGTTGTCTCCGGCCGAGGGGAGGATGACGATGGCGTTCATGTGACCCTCGGTGTCGGCTTTCCAGAGGAGGGTCTTGCATTGCTTGCCCGCCTCGAACCAGTAGCGGCCGCCCACGATAAGCGAAGCGTCGGGCCGCACCAGTACATCGGGCCCGCCCAGATAGGCCGTCATGGTCTTCCACTCCCAGTCGGTGTAGGGCGGGGCGGCCACGGCCATGAGGGCCGGAACGGGATTGGGGTCGCGCCGCACCACCAGGATCATCCGTCCGTCCGGCAGGAAGCGCAACGTGGTTTCGGTGCATTTGCCCGCAACGTCGGGCGGAACGGGCCGGCTGACTTCCTTGTAATGCACCCCGTCCGTTGTGGAGAGCAGGCGCAGTTCACCCATGAAATAGGATACTCCGTAGCCCACACCCTCGTGCCAGGTCACGCGCCAGAGCCATTCGCCCAGCGGGCACTCGACGGGCGGATCCACCTCGATGGGCTGCGGGTCGGTAAAGGTCTTTCCGTCGGTGCTGAAACAGACCTGGGGGATGCGGCCCACGAGTTTCTTTTCGCGGTAGATGGAACCCCCCACGGTGGCCATCAGCCGGCCGTCGGGCGTGACGCTGAGCTTGGGGTCGCGCAGGTCGAAGCCCGGAAGGCCGAAATCGGCCACGCTCTCCCAGCGTTTTCCGTCGGGAGAGGAGATAATGCGCACATGCCCCTCGGCATTGCCGTTCTCATCGAAAATATGGCTCACGCCCTCCCGGAACGAGACAAAATAGCGTCCCTTGAACTTCACGATGGAAGGGAAGGCCGAATGGGTGGCGGGGTTGGCGTATATTTTCTGAATGCGGATGTCGCCGCCAAGGTCCGCCGGCTCGGAATGGCCGCCACAGGCACAGCACAACAGGACGGCAAGGGCGACGAGGGAGAACATGCGTTTCATAGGCAAAAACTTATTTTTTTCTACAGTAAATCTGCACCGGACAACCCGTGAGCGGGAAATGCTTCCGGAGCTGATTTTCGAGGAAGCGTTTGTAGGGATCCTTCACATACTGAGGCAGGTTGCAGAAGAAGGCGAAGGACGGGAAGCGCGTGGGCAACTGGGTCACGTACTTGATGCGCACGTATTTACCCTTCCAGGCGGGCGGCGGCGTCTCCTCCACGAGGGGAAGCAGCACGTCGTTGAGCTGCGCCGTGGGGATCTTCCGCGCGAAATTATCACTCACCTGCGCCACGGCGTCCAGCACATCCTGGAGGCGCTGCTTCTTCACCACGGAAGTGAACACCACGGGCACATCGTCGAAGGGGGCGAGGCGGGCCTTGAGCGTGCGGGTATACTCGTTCAGGGTCTTGGAATCCTTGATGAAGAGGTCCCATTTGTTAACCACCACCACGCAGCCCTTTCGGTTGCGCACGATGAGGTTGAAGATGTTCATGTCCTGCGCCTCCATCCCCTGGGTGGCATCGATCATGAGCACACACACGTCGGCGTGCTCGATGGCCCGGATGGAACGCATCACGGAATAGAATTCGAGGTCTTCGTTCACCTTGGCCTTGCGGCGGATGCCCGCCGTATCGACCAGGATGAATTCGTGGCCGAACTTGTTGTAGTGGGTCTCCACCGAGTCACGCGTGGTACCCGCTACCGGCGTGACGATGTTGCGCTCCTCACCCAGCAGGGCGTTGGTGAGCGACGACTTGCCCACGTTGGGTTTGCCCACGATGGCTACACGCGGTACGCCCTCGTAAGGGTCGGCCTCCTCCTGCTCCTCGGGCAGGACCTTCACCACGGCGTCGAGCAGTTCGCCCGTTCCGCTGCCGTTGGCGGCGGACACGGCATAGACCTCACCGAGGCCCAGGGAGTAGAAAGTGTAGGCGTCGTACATCTTTTCTCCCGAGTCGACCTTGTTCACACAGAGCACGACCGGCTTGCGGCTGCGCCGGAGCACATCGGCGATCTCCGCGTCGTAGTCGGTCACGCCCGTGGCGGCCTCAACCATAAAGAGGATGACGTCCGATTCCTCGATGGCGATCTCCACCTGACGGCGGATGGCCGACTCGAAGACGTCGTCGGAGTTGGAGGTGTAGCCGCCCGTGTCGACCACCGAAAAACTGCGGCCGCACCAGTCGCTCCGGCCGTAATGGCGGTCACGCGTGACACCGGCGGTGTCGTCGACGATGGCCTGCCGCATGCCTACCAGGCGGTTGAAGAGGGTGGATTTGCCGACATTGGGCCGGCCGACGATGGCTACCAGACTCATTTCCCGGACGATTGAAGTTTGTAAAGGCCGCAATCCTTGCACGCCGCACCGGGCGCCCCGTCGCAGGATTGATGCAGACGGGCGTCTTCATATTTATAGCAGACGATTCCCCTGGCGAGCATCTCCTCGTTGCTCCCCACGTCGTACTGGGGGAACCGGCCGTCCTTCTTCAAAAGGATGCCGGCACAGAGCCCCAGGACACACAGGGCCACCACGAGGAGCGTTAGCAGGAAAAAAGACATGCTCAGAATACGAATTGGGTACTGATGGGTTCGTAGTGATACACCCTGCGGATGGTGGCGGCGAAGACCGGAGCCATGGAGATGACCTTGATCTTGTTGTCGGGTCCGATTTCGGGGTGCGGAATGGTATCGGTGACGAACACCTCGTCGAGCGAGGAGGCGGCGATACGCTCTATGGCACCGCCAGAGAGCACGCCGTGCGTGGCGCAGGCGCGCACGCTGGTGGCCCCCATCTGCTTGAGCACTTCGGCGGCCTTGCACAGGGTTCCGGCCGTATCGATCATATCGTCCACGATCACAATGTCCTTCCCTTCCACTTCACCGATGGCCTTGATTTCGGCTACCACGTTGGCGCGGGCGCGGGTCTTGTGACAGATGATCACGGGGCAGTCCTTGCGCTTCGACAGGTCCTTGGCATAGGCGTTGGCGCGTTTGGCGCCGCCCATGTCGGGCGCGGCGATGGCGAGGTGCGGCAGGTGCAGGTTCTCGATGGTGGGCAGGAACACCTTGCTGGCGTACATGTGGTCGAGCGGGATGTCGAAGAAACCCTGGATCTGGTCGGCATGCAGGTCGCAGGTCATGATGCGGTCGGCTCCGGCAGCCCGCAGCAGGTTGGCCACCAGCTTGGCGCCGATCGACACGCGCGGGCGGTCCTTGCGGTCCTGCCGCGCCCATCCGAAATAGGGAATGACGGCGATGACCTTGTTGGCCGAGGCACGCTTCGCGGCATCGATGCTCAGCAACAGCTCCATAAGGTTGTCGGCCGAAGGCATGGTGGACTGCACGATGAAGACCGTGGCGCCGCGCACGCTTTCGGTAAAGGCGGGCTGGAACTCCCCGTCGCTGAAGGCCGATACCTCCAGACTGCCCAGACGGTACGACTCCCCGTCTTCTGCCAACCTGTTAAGATTTTCAATCACCTTGTCGGTAAACGCCCGTGACGCCCGGCAGCTGAACAACTCAAATCTGTGCTCGAATTGCATAGTGCTCATAAATTTAACAAAACCTGGTTGATATGATCGAGTATCTCCTCCCGGCCCAACCGCGAGGAAGACGAACTCTTGAAGACGGGCGGCAGCTCTTCCCAGCGGGTGGAAAGGAGGGCGGCGTTGCGCGCCATCTGCTCGGCAAGCGCATTGGGCCCCAGTTTGTCGCATTTGGTATAGATGATGGAAAAGGGGATGCCCTGCTCCCCCAGTTCGGAGATGAAGTCGAAGTCGATGCGGCCCATGTCGTGCCGGGAATCCACCAGCACGAAGAGTTCCACCAGTTCTTCCGAATTCAGGATAAAGTCACGGATGACTTCCTGCAGTTCGGCCCGGCCTTTCTGCGACATCTTGGCATAGCCGTAACCGGGCAGGTCCACGAGATACCAGCTGTCGTTGATGAGGAAATGGTTGATGAGCCGGGTCTTCCCCGGGGTGGCGGAGGTCATGGCCAGCCGGCTGTTGCCGGTAAGCATGTTGATGAGGGACGATTTCCCCACATTGGAGCGGCCGATGAAGGCAAATTCGGGCAGTTTCCTGGAGGGCTTCTGCGAAACCCTGACACTACTGCCCGCGAATGTTGCCCCTGAGACCTTCATAACAATGCAAAGATAAAAAATTATTTCGGATAAAGTATCGTAAAACACGCCCCTCCGAGCGAGAAGGAACGGCTGTACGAAATGCTTGCTCCACAGCGTTCCAGAATGCTTTTTGAGATGGCAAGGCCGAGTCCGCTGCCTCCATTCTTGGTGGTGAAGTTGGGCGTGAAGAGTTTGTCCACGTTCTGCGGCGCCACGCCGGGTCCGTTGTCCTCCACCACGATGTCGTAGAAGCCGTCGTGCGAGGAGAGCCGCAGCGACACCAGCACCCGTGCGTCGGCGCGGTCTTCCACGGCCTGCACGGCGTTGTTGATGAGGTTCACGAACACCCGTGTGAGCTGAGGTTTCGGTCCCATGACCTTCACCCCCTCGAGCCCCATGTAGGAGAAGGAGATGTTTTCGCGGTTGTCGAACATGGCGATCTCCTCCTGCAGCACCCGGTCGAGGTCGATCTCGCTCGGCTCCTCGGTGTAGAGCTTGGCGAAGGTGGAGAACTCGTTCGCCGTTTCGGTGAGGATCTCGATATGGTCGAGGAGCACTTTCGCGCCCTCGTCGAACTTGTCCTGCCAGCTGCCATCGCCCCGCTGCTTGAGACGGATGAGGCGCTGGAGCTGGAGTTTCATGGGGGTGAGCGGATTCTTGATTTCGTGCGCCACCTGACGCGCCATGCCGCTCCACGCCTTGTCGCGCTCGGCCTGGGCCAGCTGCTTGGAACTCTCGGAAAGTTCGGTCACCATGCGGTTGTAGGCCACCACCAGACCCGATATCTCGTCTTCCCCGGCATACTCGATGAGTTCGGGTTCCGACAGGTCGGCGCGGTCCATCTTGCGCGCCATGGCCGCCAGCGGCTGGAACATCCGGTCCAGCACCCGCATGGCTGCAAAACGCGCGAAGAGCAGCAGGAAGACGAAGACCGACAGGATGAGGATGGAGTGGTTCACCGCATTGGTTTCGAAGTCGTAGCCTTCGTCGGTGCAGGGCGAGCAGATAATGGCGATGATGCGTCCGTCGGCCGCCGCGAGCGGCGCATAGAGGTTGTAGAAACGGCGGGAACCGATGCGCTCGTCGCAGATGTAGTAGCGGCGCATCCGGTAGACGATGTTCTCGTAGGCCCGCGCCTCCATCCGGGTTTCGAGCAGCTGACGGTCGAAGACGGTCGGATCGGTCGACATGAGCACGTGCCCGTCGGGCGCATAGAGCGAGATGTCGGAGCGAGTGCTCTCCCCCACGTCCTTGAGCAGTTGCAGCACGGCGCCCTGGCGCAGCTCGTCGGTGGAGGAAGCGCCCCTGATACGCGACGAAAGCGACTCCTGGATGGTGCCGATCCGCTCGGAGAACATCGTACGCAGGTTGGCCTCGCCGCGTTTGTAGACGAAGACCACGCTCACGCTGGCCATTGCCACGAGCGTGAGGGTGAGTGAGAAAAGGATAACCCAGCCCAGGCGTGACTGGAAATAATGGCGGGCGAAGGCATCGCCCCGGCGCGGCCGGCCCAGGGTGAAGAGCGACACCAGCAGGAAGGAGACGAGGGCCAGGAAGATGAACGCTACCACATAGCTGAAGAAGGGCACCGTGGCCCGCGACAGCACCACCGACTCCCCTTCCGAGACCACATAGAAGAAATGGGTATGGCCGCCCTGCTTGAGATGCTTCACCTCGCCGGCATAGACCGTACGGGACAAGCTTTCGCCGAGCTGCAGGGGATAGGCGTAGTTCCCCCTGAAATTGAGGAGTTTGCGCCCGTCGTAACGGGCAAAGGCATAACGGGCCGGCACCGACACGCGCCCCGGAGGCGCCAGGCCGAGGATCCCCGCATACCCGTGTTCCTGCCATCCGCCGCGGGGCACCACTTCCACCAGCACCCGCGTCACCGGATAATTCCCCACGCGGTAATAGAACACCCCTGCGTAGGAAACCGTACCGCTTCCGCCATCGATGACGAAGAAATGGGAATTGTCGGCGATGGCCTCCCCTTCCGGCGGCGGAGCGAAGCCCACGGAAGCCGTCACCAGCACGTCGAAATACTGGCTCACCCGCTGCAGGTAGGTCTCCGTCAGACGCCCCTGGATGGCCGCTGACGCATTATCGAGCACCGACAGCGAGGCCACCACCGGATCGGACGCCAGCTGGGCCTCAACCTGCCGCAGCTGCACTTCCAGCCCTATATCGCGGCTCACCGCCAGACGGTTGGCCCAGACCTCCAGGCGCGCCTGTTCCTTGCGGAACCCGAGCAGGGAGACGGTCGTTACGAGATAGGCCGAAATCACCAGGGCCGTCACGATCCGCGCAGGCAGCGACAGGGCGTCGGGACGCCAGCCCAGGAGCCGTACGCACAGCGGCTGGAGCAGTTGCAGCAGCAGCGGCACACAGGCGAGCAGCAGGATGAAGGAAAGATAGATGTGGGCGCTCTGCGCCGAGAGTTCCGAGAAACGGTAGAGTTCGAGCGAGATACCCGAATTCTGCACGATGCTGCGAAGCGCCGAGAAGGAATACCACACAATACCCACACTCAGCAGCGGCACCAGGACCGCAGTCGCATACAGGGCGGGACCGCGGTCGAAACGACGCGCCAGGTCACGGCGTACCAGGAACAGACTCACGACCAGGACCATGATCGAAAGGTTCACGAGCAACACCGCCCCCAGCGAATAGAAGAAGGAGCCGTCGGCATAGAGCACCGGACTGAAGAGGGAGAGGCGGCTGCGGAACGACATGCCCCTGGCAAAGAGGAAGGCCATGATCAGCAGGAGCGGGGGAACGCCCATGAAGAAACGCTTCAGGCAGGGCCTCCGCGTGAGAAAGAAGAGCAGGGCGAAGACCAGGCAGAGCACCCCGCCCCAAAGCCATCCGCCTCCTATGCGGGACACGCCGGAAAGCGATTCGTCAATCAGTTTGAACTGGGGCACGCCCTTGTACGACACGGTGCTGCCCCCGCTGTAGGAGAGCGGCCGCACGCTGCAGCGGCCGGCGATATGCAACCGCGGATTGGGTCCGGACGGGAAGGGGGCGTCGCGCTGGTCCACGATCTCCAGCCCCGAAATCACCCGCACCCGGCCGCGCACCTCGGAACGGACCAGGTACCATTTTGGGCCCAGGTTGCAGAACGATACCTCCGGGCCTATCCCGGAGAGGGGGGAACGCACCCCGCCACGTGCACCGGACAGGCGCTGGAAGACCACCCGGTCGGAGATATCGTCGTTGTTCACGGGGAAGAGGTGGCACCACGAACGGAGCGAGTCGTCCACGTAGCGGTACACCACCATGTCGGCGGGCAGGCCGGGCAGTTCCATCCAGTCGAAGGGGTCCTGCCCGAAAGCCTGTTCCGTATAGCGGTCGAGCGTACGCAGCCTGTGCCCGATGTGGCGCTCCGCCACCCTGGCGGCCGCGTCGGTGCCCGACGCGGAGGGCCCACGGCCCAGCGCCACAGCGAGCAGCACCAGGCCCGCCCCGAGCAGCAGGGCGGCGAGCACATCCCATATTTTACCGCGCGTATTCATTCGTGATGATAGGGTTCACCCTTCAGGATGGTAAAAGCCCGGTAGAGCTGTTCCGCAAAAATCGTACGCACCATCTGATGCGAAAAAGTCATGGGAGAAAGCGAAAGGAGCGCGTCGGCGCGGTCGTACACCGCCTGCGAGAAACCGTAGGCCCCGCCCACTGCGAACACCAGGTCGCGTCCGCCCCGGGAAAGCCGCTCCTGCAGGCTCCGCGCGAAGTCGAGCGAACGCAGCGCGCGCCCCCGTTCGTCCAGCAGGACCAGTTCGTCCGACGGGGCCAGTGCACCCAGGATCAGCGCCCCCTCCTTTTCCTTGATCTGTTTCTCACTGAGCGAAGAAACGTTTTTGAGGGCCGGCAGTTCCAGCAGGCAGAAAGGCGCGTAATGCCCCAGCCGGGACACATACAGGTCCAGGCCTTCCTTCACCCAGGGAACGTCCGTCTTGCCGACGGTGAGCATCGTGATGCGCATCACTGCAAAGATAATAATGTGGCGCAGTATTTGCAAAGAATCGGAGCCGTATGCACGCCTTTCTCAGGAAAATACTCTTTCCGCTCCTGCTGTTGCTCCCGCTGCAGGGGGCCTTTGCACAGTCGGGCGACTACGACGTCTTCGTACCTATCGCCAAGTACCTCTCGCAGGGCGACGCCGACGCCGTCTCGGCCTGGTTCTCCGACAACCTCGACATCTCGGTCATCGCCCAGGGCGGCAACGCCAGCCGGAGCCAGGCCCGACAGATCCTGAAAGGCTTCTTCGAGTCCTACACCCCCCGTTCGTTCCAGGTAACCTACACCGCCGGCCGCGCCAACATGAAGTATGCGCTCGGGGAACTCAACGCCGGAGGCGAGACCTTTCTCGTGACCCTGTTCGTCAGTTCGAAAGGCCGGACCTTCAGCATCCAGCAAATGAAGATAGAGCGGGCTCAGTAGCCCCTAGACACGCTGACCGTAGGAACGGTCGGTGGTGTTCACCGTGATGACGTCGCCCTGGTTGATGAAGAGCGGCACCATGATCTTGGCGCCCGTCTCGAGGGTAACTTCCTTGAGGGCGCTGGTGGAAGCGGTATTACCCTTCACGGCCGGCTCGGCATAAGTGACTTCGAGGGTCACGTAGGTGGGCAGCTCGCAGGTGAGGCACCTTTCCTCGTCCACCACGAACATCATTTCCACATGCTGTCCCTCCTTCATGAGGTCGGCGTTCTCCACCACGTCGTGCGGCAGGTGGATCTGTTCGTAGGTCTCCTCGTGCATGAAATTGAATCCGTCCTCGTCACCGTAAAGGAACTGATAGGGACGGCGCTCCACGTTGATGGTCTCGATCTTGGCGCCCGCCGTGAATGTGTTCTCCAGGATGCGGCCGTTCTCGAGGTTGCGGAGTTTGGTCTTCACGAAAGCGGGGCCCTTGCCCGGCTTCACGTGCTGGAACCATTCAATCTTGCAGGGTTTGCCGTTGTAGTTCAGGTAAAGACCGTTTTTAAAATCTGCAGTAGTTGCCATATAGGATTGATTATTATTCTCTCGGAGCGCAAATTTAGACAAAGGCGCCGATTATTGCAAATCTTTTATGCGGGCGGCCACCTCCTCCAGCAGCCAGAGCGGCGTGGACGTAGCGCCGCACACGCCCACCCGGTCGTCGGCGTGAAACCATATCCGCTGAAGTTCATCGGGTGCGGAAATGTGGTGGGTTCGGATGTTCACCGCCTTGCAGAGGGCGCAGAGCACACGTCCGTTCGAGCTTTCACGGCCCGAAACGAACACCACCACGTCGTGCTGAAGGGCGAATTCGGAGAGTTCGCGGTGGCGGGAAGCCACCTGTGAACAGATGGTGCGGTGCACGGTCAGGCGCTGCGGATCGGTCATGTGCGCCGACACCAGCGCGATCAACTGTTCATAGGCGTCGGGGCTCATGGTTGTCTGGGAGAAGAGTTCCAGGCGGGTATCAGACTGCAGCGTGCCGTTTGCGAACAGGGCCTCGGCCTGGGCACAATCTTCCACCACCAGGGCGTCACCGTCCACCTGTCCCACCAGCCCCAGCACCTCGGCGTGGCCGATCTTACCAAAGATGAGCAGACGCCCCGCATCGGGTCCCTGCTGCAGGCGTACATAAGCTTCGCGGATGTTTTTCTGAATCTCCAGCACCACGGGGCAGGTGCAGTCAATCACCTCGAAACCCTGCTTCCGGGCCAGCGCATAGGTGCCCGGCGGCTCTCCATGGGCGCGGATGAGCAACGTCTCCCCCGTTGCGGGGGCGGCCATCTGCTCCAGGTCTTCGGACGACAGGGTCACCAGGCCCCGCGCTCCCAGACGTCGGAGCTCGGCCTCGTTGTGCACCACCTCGCCCAGCGAATACAGGCAGCCGCCCGGGTGGGCGTCCAGAAAACGCTCCGCCCGGCCGATGGCGCGGATCACGCCGCCGCAAAAACCGGAATGGGGATCTAACTCAACCGTCATGCTTCCAGAATGCCGAATTTCCCCTGCAACAGTCCCTGGAGCCAGATGAGTTCTTCCTCCAGCGACATTTCGGAATTGTCGAGCACGAAGGCGTCGGCGGCACGGCGCAGGGGCGAAACAGCCCTGCTGGAGTCGATGCGGTCACGTTCTTCGAGGTTGTGGAGCACCTCTTCAAAATCGGGGTTCTCCCCCTTCAGGACGAGTTCGTCGTAACGCCGGCGGGCCCGCACTTCGCTCCGGGCCGTCATGAACAGTTTTACCTCGGCCTGGGGGAAGACGGTGGTGCCGATGTCGCGCCCGTCCATCACCACACGCCCGCTCTCGCTGAAGGCATGCAGGTGCTCGTCCACCCAGCTGCGCACGAAGGGCAGGGCCGAAACGGGACTCACATACGAGGACACTTCCATGGTACGGATCTCCCCTTCGATGCAGCGCGGCCCGCAGAACAGGCGCGTCCCCTTTTCATCCCGTTCGAAATGGAGTTCCAGGCCGGGAAGGGCGGAGCGCAGTCCCGCCTCGTCCACGCCCGCGGCGGAGATGAGGCCCCGCTCCAGAGCGAAGAGCGTCACGCCCCGGTAGAGCGCGCCGGAATCAAGATAGAGGAAGCCGAACGAAGAGGCGATCAACTTGGCAAAGGTGCTTTTGCCCGTAGAGGAATAGCCGTCAACGGCAATGATGATATCGGGGACCTGCATGATACAGCTATTTATACGAATTCTTCCACGTCCTTCGCGCTCACGGGGTTGCCGCCCAGGATGAGCAGGCGTTCCACCACGTTGCGCAGTTCGCGGATGTTGCCCGGCCAGTGCCGTTTCTGCAGCAGCGCCACGGCCTCGGGCGAGAAAGGAACCGTGCTCCGGCCGCTCTCGGCGCAGACCTGGGCCGAGAAGTAATCGACCAAGGCAGGAATGTCGCCAGTGCGCTCGTCGAGCGAGGGTACCTGGATCACGATGACGCTCAGGCGGTGGTAGAGGTCTTCGCGGAAGCGCCCCTCGGCGATCTCCTTCCGGAGGTCCTTGTTGGTGGCCGCAATCACGCGCACGTCTACCTGAATATCCTTGTCGGAGCCCACGCGTGAAAGTTTCTTCTCCTGCAGCACGCGCAGCACCTTGGCCTGGGCGGCCAGCGACATGTCACCGATCTCGTCGAGGAAGAGGGTTCCCCCGTCGGCCTGCTCGAACTTACCCTTGTGCTGTTTGATGGCCGAGGTGAACGAGCCTTTTTCGTGTCCGAAAAGCTCACTCTCAATGAGTTCCGACGGAATGGCCGCGCAGTTCACTTCGATGTAGGGCATGGCGCTGCGGGCGCTCTGCGCGTGGATGCTGCGGGCCACGAGTTCCTTTCCGGTACCGTTGGCGCCCGTAATGAGCACGCGGGCGTCGGTGGGCGCCACCTTGTCGATGATGGCGCGGACGTGCTGGAGCGGAGCCGAGGAGCCCACCATCTGCTGGCCGTACACCTTTTTCTTGAGCACCCGGTTGTCTTTCACCAGGCGGCCCCGCTCGGCGGCGTTGCGCACCGTGATGAGGATGCGGTTCAGGTCGCGCGGCTTTTGGATGAAATCGAAAGCGCCCGTCGTGATGCACTCCACGGCCGTATCGATGTCGCCGTGGCCGGAAATTATGACCATGGCGGCGTCGAGGCCCTCCGAAATGGCGAAATCGAGCACCTCCTGTCCGTCCTTGCCGGGCATCTTGATATCGCAGAACACCACGTCGTAGCGTTCGCGACCCAGCATCTCCACGGCCGCGGCGCCGTCTTCGGCCTTGTCTACCGAATAGCCCTCATCCGTGAGGATCTCCCCCAGCGAATTGCGGATGGAGCGCTCGTCGTCTACTACCAGTATCTTCATAATCCCTGTGCGCTGCGCTGCGCCTCGTATTCGCGCTGGGCACGTTCCACCGAAACGGAACGCTTGAGCACGAACCCGCTGCCCAGATATTTGGTCCGTACGTCGTCGTCGGCCGCCAGCGCGGCGGGCGTACCCTGCTGCAGGATGGTTCCCTCGTAAAGCAGGTAGGCCCGGTCGGTGATGGCCAGGGTTTCGCCCACGTTGTGGTCGGTGATGATGACGCCGATGTTCTTGTATTTGAGTTTGGCGATGATATACTGGATATCCTCAACGGCAATGGGGTCCACCCCGGCGAAAGGCTCGTCGAGCAGGATGAACTTGGGATCGATGGCCAGCGCCCGTGCAATCTCGCAGCGGCGCCGTTCTCCGCCCGAAAGCTGGATCCCCAGGCTCTTGCGCACCTTGGAGAGGTTGAACTCGTCGATGAGCGAATTCAGCCGCTCCTCGCGCTCGGCCTTCGGCATGCCCGACATCTCCATCACCGAGACGATGTTGTCCTCGACCGACATCTTGCGGAACACAGAAGCGTCCTGCGGCAGATAGCCGATGCCCTTCTGCGCCCGTTTGTACATGGGCAGTTTGGTAATCTCCTCGTCGTCGAGGAACACACGTCCCTCGTTGGGGACGATCTGCCCGGTAATCATGTAGAAGCTGGTGGTCTTTCCGGCGCCGTTCGGCCCCAGGAAACCCACGATCTCTCCCTGGTTCACCTCCATCGACACCCCTTTCACCACGGTGCGGATGCCGTATTTCTTCACAAGGTTTTCGCAGTGCAGTTTCATAGGCGCGGCTATTTGGTGTCGAGTCCGAGGTCTTTCACAAAGGTGCGCAGTTCCGGATTGCGTTCCATCAGGTCGCGTGCCTTCTCTTCGGGCGGGTAGACCCGGTTGCTGTCTTCAGGGGTTTCGGGACGCACCGACACGGCCAGGTGCAGGCGCGAACTCGAGAAGAAACGGTTGTAGTGGCGCTCCATCTCGCGCAGGTTGCTTTCTATCCAACGACGCTGGGCCTCGTTGACCACCTCGAAGCTGACGCACAGGCGGTCGTCTTCGCCTTTTGAGAAACTGAGCGGAGCCGGCGCCAATGCATTCACAAGCCGCGACGACTGGCCGGGGTTGCCCGAAAGACGCTCCGAGGCATAATCGGACACGAAGGCGCCCCAACGCTCACGCAGCAGCTCTTCCGACGGGAGGTCGGCGCCACTATCCGCAGCAGCGGTTTCGGGAGCGTCGGCGGCGGGTGTATCAGCCGCCATCAGTTCCGAAAGCGACAGGGCCGATGCGCTCGTGCGTTTGCGTACCCGGGCCGGGGCTTCCGCCTTGGGGGCAGGGACCTCGGGTCCAGGTTCCGGCGCGGGCTTGACGGCTTTCGGCTCGGGCTTCGGCGCGGGAGCGGCCGGCGCGGCGGCGGTGGCAGGAGCCGCCTGCAGGAAGCAGAGCCGCATGAGCGCATATTCAATGTGCAGACGCTGGTTCGAACTCATCTTATAACCGGCTTCGCAGGCGGTCGTGATGCCCAACGCGTCGTAGAGGAACTTCACGCTGCAACGCTCCGCCTGGGCGCGGTAACGCTCGCGCAGCGATTCAGGCGTCTCCAACAGGGCCTCCAGCCCGCCCGTACGGCTCACCAGCAGGTCGCGCAGGTGACCGGAGAGCGAGGCGATGAAATGAAGGGCGTTGAAGCCCGCTGCAAGGATCTCATCGAAAGTCAGCAGGACCGAAGCGTAATCGCCCGAGAGGAACGCGTCCACCAGGCGGAAGCCATACTCGGAATCCAGCACGCCCAGGTTGCGGATTACCGCGTCGCGGTGGATGTCCCCGCCGCAGAAAGCCACGGTCTGGTCGAAAATGGTGAGCGCGTCGCGCATGGCGCCATCGGCCTTACGGGCAATGATATGCAGCGATTCGTCGTCGATCTTCACCCCTTCCTTGGCCGCGATGGCACGAAGGTTGCGCACGATATCCGAGACCCCGATGCGATTGAAATCGTAGGTCTGGCAACGCGACAGGATGGTGGGGAGCACCTTGTGCTTCTCCGTGGTGCAGAGAATGAAGATGGCGTGTGCCGGCGGTTCCTCAAGGGTTTTGAGGAAGGCGTTGAAGGCCGACTGGGTGAGCATGTGCACCTCGTCGATGATGTAGACGCTGTAGCGCCCCACCTGGGGCGGGATCTGCACCTGCTCCATGAGCAGCTTGATGTCGTCCACACCGTTGTTGGAAGCGGCGTCGAGTTCATGGATACAGTAGGAACGGCCCTCCTGGAAGGACTGGCACGATTCGCACGCGCCGCAGGGCTCCATCTGCTCCGACGGGTTGGCGCAGTTGATGGTCTTGGCGAAAATGCGGGCGGTACTGGTCTTGCCCACGCCCCGGGGTCCGCAGAACAGGTAGGCATGCGCCAGCTGCCCGCGAAGAATCGAGTTCTTGAGGGTCTGCGCAATGTTGTCCTGACCGATGAGCGACTCGAAAGAGTCGGGACGGTACTTACGGGCCGATACGATATACTGTGACATAACTCACAAAAATAATCATTAATTTCCTAACTTTGCGAGCAAGTTCATGCAAATGAAAAAATATTTCCTCGTTTTGCTGATGCTCCTGTTCTCCGCCACGGGCTGGGGACAGGCCAAAATCTATACCAAAAAAGCGCGCATCGCAGATTTCCAGACCAAGACCACGAAGGTGGTGCTGAGCGGCAATCCCCTGCTCGACGCCACGCTCCGGGAAGAGGTGGCGAGCCGATGGCGCATCTCCCCCTACGAATTCTGCAGCGTAGCCGACTACGAGGCCCTCAAGGACAAGACCCTCTACTATTTCCTGCGCCTGGCCACCGACAGCGACTTCGCCTATCTCATCCTCACCAAGGGCGGCCCCAAGGAAGACCTTGACCCGCTCAAGGAACGCTTCGACGTGATCTCGCTGCCCGTGTCGTCCGCCGGTCTCGCTTCGGGACGGGGGCTGGTCTACATGTCCGCTTTCGTGGACATCATCCAGAATTACATGGAAAAAGCCATACTCTCGGACAAGGCCGCCTACGTAGGCATCACGGCCGAACGCATTCCCTCCGGCCGCAAGGTGCTGCTCGATTCCGACGAGGCCGACCGGGCCTTCGCCGCTTCCACGCCCGGCGTCCTGGCCGGGCTCATCATCAGCCCCGCCGCCGGCGGCCGCGGGACCCATTGCTACAAGATGCTCATCGCCACGGACGACCACCGTCTGCACTATTTCAAAAAGGAGCGCATCCGTTCCGGCGAGGAGCCCGATTTCAACCAGCGCGACCGCGCCCGGCTGAAAAACAAATAATTATTCCTATCTTTGCATCAGCCGGACCATCCGGCAGACATACACAACGAAAGTGTTTTTCGTTGACCTCACAGAGAATCTGGACAATTTTCTAAACAAGCAAAGGTCAATCGCGAAGCACTCCGAGACGACCGGGATCTTTCCCGGCCGGGTGTGGAGTACGATTGTTCCTTCTTGCTTGCGTTTGTCCAGAACGTTCTGTGAGAGAAGCGAGATGGCTCCACACTTTTTTTGTTTTCATTCCCGGGTTGGGAGCCGCCGGACAAAAGAACAGACTATGCAACGGTGTTATTGGTGCGGACAGGAGATCAAGGAGAGCGACAAGGCCTATTCCTTAGGCATATTCAGCAGAAAGAAACGGTTTTTCTGTTCCCGGAAATGCAGACATTCGTACAGGGTCCGGAAACGGTGGGAACGCCGCGCGACAAGCCGGGAACAAAAGCGCCAGAGGCTCATGCTCCTGGCCATGATTCTCTTCTACGTAGGGATTGTCGTTTAATGTTTTCAATTTGAGTTGAGCGGTGACTTTCCCTTCTTGCTGCCGCATCGAACTCGTCGTTTTATATCGTTTTGACGCTGAGTCAGGGCTCCATCGCCCGGATTTTGCGTCTGTTTTCCATCCT
>JAFTEQ010000035.1 GCA_017453565.1 Bacteroidales bacterium | reverse complement strand
GTATCCAATCTCGCGGTTGTAGTCGATTCGACAAATACATTGTATGCCGTGTGGAAGGCCGAGGAGTATGAAGTGGTCCTTGACGCCAACGAGGGACGAGGTGGATATTTCCTGGACGGCGAAGTGACGAACTTGACGAAAGCCATCAAGGTGACTTATGGAACGGCATACGATTTGCCGGCGCCGTCCAACTTCCTGTCGTATATGTCCTTTTCCAAGTGGCAATATGCCGACCCTGTAACAGGCAAGATGCTGGACCTGCCTGCAACGGTGGCGTTGGGCGCTGAAGGAATAACCAATCTTGTGGCGTGTTGGGTGGACGGGCTTGCCGCCGCGCTTAATGCGGAGGGGACGACGTTGGAATATGCGACCGGAGGCAAGAGTTTTTCGCAAGGTGAAGTGGACGGCAAGGACTTGGACGTGTTCTGGTCGCCAGCCGACAAGGACGGCACGAGCGTGGGGCAGAGCGGTGAATTCCCTGTTGGCGTAAATAGCTGCTACACCTACGTGCGTGTCACGCTGCCTGGTCCGGGCGTCTTGACGTTCAGATGGAGGCTGGCCGCTCCCGCTGGATATGGCGATGAGACGGCCGGAAACTACCTTGGTCTTTTTTCCGGAAATGAAGCGTTGGCTCAGTCCTTGATACCGGCGGGGGAGGTCGAAAATGCTTGGCAGGATTCCGGCTGGCGGAACGTCTCGATCACCAACACGGCCGACTCCTTGGAGGTTGAATGGCGGTTCTGGTTTACCGACGACGGCTATATCTTGGGTGGCGGCACGGGCTGGGTGGACAACGTGACGTGGACGCCGGCAGGCGGCCTGAAGCCCGGCAAGGTGCCGCTAGGACCGGACGGTTCTCCTATGGCGGTCACGAACGGCATGACCACCGTACATGTCACCAACACCGTTCAGGGCTGGTGGTACGGACTCTATTCCAAGACGAATCTTGCCGACATGGCCGAAAAATGGATGGTTCTGGATGCGAGGAAGGCAGGCAACGACGATGAGCCGATCGAGTTCTCATGGTCATGGGACATGTTTGCCGACCCGCAGCGGTTCTTCAAGATCAAGCTTACGGAAGAGGATCCGCGTCCATGAAGCCGCCACTCTCCAAGCGCGAACGCGACCGGAAGATCAAGCAGATCTATCGGGAGATGGAGGCGAAGAAGCGCGCACTGGGCTTGCGCGCGCCGACGTTGAAGAAGGGACCCGTGTTCTACATGGTCGTGCTGATCGGCATGGCGCTTCTGGGCGGTGCGCTGATCCAGATGTCGGGCAAGGCCGACGCGATCGGCCTGGGCGGACGCAAGCTGCGCGACGGGCGGCCCGTGATGGCGCAGAAGAGCGTGGACGCGGTGGCCGAGGCGCTGGGGCGGTTCAAGTTCCATACGGGCGTCTATCCGTCCGTGGCGGAAGGGGGCATCGAGGCGCTGGCGGTCAAGTATTCGGATCACGCCGGCTGGATCGGGCCATATCTCCACAAGGACAATCCCTACAAGAAGATCGCGATCGATCCCTGGAAGCGTCCCTACATCTACGAGCCGCCGGCGGACACGAACGGTTTGCCGACGGTGCTGTGCGTTGGCGCCGACGGCGTGCGCGGCACGGCCGACGACATCGCGCCGGATGCGGCGCTGTTCACCAAGGCGTTTCGTGACACCACCTGGACCAACGACTGGGTGCCGTTCACCCAGAGGGGAATCATAGTAAAGTGAAAGAGTTGGAAAGTCGGTTGCTCGCAACTTTTCAACTTTTTTGACTTTTCAACTTTTCAATGCCGTCCGAAAAACTAAACGCAAGTCTGAAAGGGTAAATGCAAGTTGCAGAAGTGATTGCAAGTTCTTGAAAAACTGAATGCAAGTTTTTATGCTGCATTGATGTGTTTCGGGGGATCGAGGAATGCTTCATTGCCCTCCGTTGCCTTTCTGGCCCAGTGCCGAGTACAAAGTTCCCCCAACCCATCGCACCCATGTCCGGTTTTCGGCCGGGGTCTGCGGCATGCGGTGAGCCTTGTTCCCTGGACGCCTCCTTCGCGGGGGCGTTCAGCCTATTTCCGGTTTCATTTCACGGTCTTGCCGGACTGGCCGTCGCCGACGTCCGCCTTGTTGCGGTGGAGGGTCACGTTTGCGGCGTGGCGGGCGAACTTCTCGCCGAGGAGCATGGGCGTGAGGTTGACGTCGTTCGGCTCGATGCGCCTGATGCC
>JAFTEQ010000034.1 GCA_017453565.1 Bacteroidales bacterium | reverse complement strand
GTCAAACTCAAACTGTCCCCGGTACGGAGCCTTGTAAAAGGGAAACGCATCGTGCTGGTAGACGACTCCATCGTCCGCGGCACCACCTCGCTCAAGATCGTCAAGCTCCTGCGGGACGCGGGCGCGGCCGAGGTGCACGTGCGCATCGCCAGCCCCATGATGCGCTTCACCTGCCACTACGGCGTAGACACCTCCACGCCGGAAGAACTGCTCTGTTCGCACCGCAACCTCGAGGAGGCCTGCAAGGCGATCGGAGCCGACTCGTTGGGCTACCTGAGTCCGGAATCCACGCGCGACTCCTGCTTTGGCTGCGCCGATCCCTGCCAGGCCTGCTTCACGGGCGAGTATCCCACCCTTCTGTACGACGATCAGCATAGCGAAGACTGAAATGGCTAAATCTTACGAACAGTCCGGCGTGAACCTCGAGGCAGGTTACGAAGTGGTCCGGCGCATCAAACAGCATGTAGCCTCTACGGCCCGGCCCGGTTCCATGGGGAATATCGGCTCTTTCGGGGGCATGTTCGACCTTTCCGCCCTGGGCGTCAGGGAGCCCGTCCTAGTGAGCGGAACCGACGGCGTAGGCACCAAACTCAAGATCGCCTTCGCCATGGACAAGCACGACACCATCGGCATCGACGCCGTTGCCATGTGCGTGAACGACGTGCTGGCGCAGGGTGCGGAACCCCTGTACTTCCTCGATTATGTGGCGCTCGGTCACAACATCCCGGCCAAGGTGGAAGCCATCGTGGCGGGCGTCGCCGAGGGCTGCCGCCAGGCGGGCTGCGCCCTGGTGGGCGGCGAGACCGCCGAGATGCCCGGCATGTACGCGGACGGCGAATACGACATCGCCGGCTACACCACCGGCGTGGTGGAGAAATCGCGGCTCATCGACGGCAGCAAGGTGAAGGTCGGGGACGTCCTGGTGGGCGTCGCCTCCAGCGGCGTGCACTCCAACGGCTTCAGCCTGGTACGGAAGATCGTGGCCGATGCCGGCCTGAAGTATTCCGACCCCATTCCAGAATTCGGCGGCCGCCCGCTCGGCGAGGTGCTGCTCACCCCCACCAAGATCTATGTGAAACAGATGCTCGAGGTCATCCGCGCCTGCGACGTGCACGGCATCTGCCACATTACCGGCGGCGGCTTCGACGAGAACATCCCCCGCGTGCTCCGGCCCGGCCAGGGTCTGGAAATCCGCGAAGGGAGCTGGGAGATCCTGCCGGTGTTCCGGATGCTCGAGCGCTGGGGCGGCGTACCGCACCGCGAGATGTTCAACATCTTCAACATGGGCATCGGCATGATCGCCGTAATGGATGCGGAAGAGGCCCCCAGGGCCATTTCCATCCTGGAATCCTGCGGCGAAAAGGCTTCGATAATCGGAAAGGTGACCGGCACGCCCGGTGTAAACATCATCATGCAATGAAACAGATCGCCGTTTTTGCCAGCGGAACCGGAACCAATTTCGTAGCCATCGCCAAAGCCTGCGCCGAAGGCAGGATTCCCGCCCGCGTGGCCGTGATGGTTTGCGACAAGCCGGGAGCCGCGGTGATCGACCGGGCCCGGGAAATGGGCGTGGAGACCTTCGTTTTCGACCCGCACGGCTACACCTCCAAAGCCGCGTACGAGCAGGAGATCGCGGCGCTTCTGGACGAGAAGAAGGTAGAACTCGTCTGCCTGGCCGGATATATGCGCATCGTGGGAGAAACCCTGCTGCGGGCCTACGGGGGCAGGATCATCAACATCCACCCCTCGCTCCTTCCCGCCTTCAAGGGCGCCCACGCCATAGAGCAGGCCGTCGCGTACGGCGTGAAGGTGTACGGCATCTCCATCCACTGGGTCGACGACCAGCTGGACGGCGGCAAGATCATCGCCCAGCGCGCTTTCCCCTACGAAGGCTCCGACCCCGAGGAAGTGCACCGCCTGGGGCAGAAGATCGAACATGAATTATATGTGGAAACGATAAACAAACTGTTATGCGAGCGTTAGTCAGCGTAAGTGACAAAAGCGGCCTCGTGCCGTTCGTGAAGGGTCTGACAGACCTTGGATGGGAAATCATCGCCACCGGCGGCACCCAGAAACTCCTGGAGTCGGAAGGGGTGAAAACCATCGGAATCAGCGAGGTGACGGGCTTCCCGGAAATTTGCGACGGCCGGGTGAAGACCCTGCATCCCAAGGTACACGGCGGCATCCTCGCCCGCCGCGACGTGCCCGCCCACATGGAGACACTCAGGGAGAACGGCATCGAGACCATCGAACTGGTGTGCGTGAACCTCTACCCCTTCCGCCAGACCATTGCGAAGGAGGGCGTCACGCTGGAAGACGCCATCGAGAACATCGACATCGGCGGCCCCTCCATGGTCCGCAGCGCCGCCAAGAACTGGAAAGACGTTACCATCGTATGCGACCCCGCCGACTATGACACCGTCCTCAAGGAACTCCGCAGCAGCGGGACCACCTCGGACCAGACCCGTCTGAGACTCTCCGCCAAGGCCTACACGCACACGGCCCAATACGACGCCTGCATCGCCACCTACATGCGCAAGGTAGCCGGCCTGCCCGAGAAACTCTTCCTGGAATACGACATCAAACAGGGCCTGCGTTACGGCGAGAATCCGCACCAGAGCGCCAAGTTCTACGCCGAACTCCAGCCTGCGCCCTTCTCGCTCGCCTTCGCCCGCCAGATCCAGGGCAAGGAACTGTCGTACAACAATATCCAGGACGCGAATGCCGCCCTCAACGTGCTGCGCGACTTCGAGGAGCCCTTCTGCGTGGCCCTCAAGCACATGAATCCCTGCGGCGCCGCCGTGGGCAGCAGTATTGAGGAGGCCTGGCAGGCCGCTTACGAAGCCGACAAGGTGAGCATCTACGGAGGCATCGTGGGCGTGAACCGCGAACTCACCGCCGAGGTGGCCCTGGGCATGAAACCCATCTTCCTGGAGATTGTCATCGCCCCCTCCTACTCGCCCGAGGCCCTGGAGATCCTCTCTTCCAAGAAGAACCTCCGCGTGATGCAGGTCGATATGACCCGTTCCGACGCCCCCGTGGCCCAGTACATCAGCGTGAACGGCGGCCTGCTCGCCCAGCAGCTCGACACCCAGATAGAAGAAGTGGTGCCGGCGATGTGCGTCACCAAAGTACAGCCCACTCCCGCTCAGCTCTCTGACGCGAACTTCGGCTGGAAGATCGTCAAGCATATCAAGTCCAACGCCATCTGCGTGGTGCGCGACGGCCACACGATCGGCGTGGGTGCAGGACAGACGAACCGTGTCGGCTCCGCCCAGATTGCGCTCGAGGAGGCGAAAGCGGCCGGCTTCACCGAAGGCCTCGTGCTGGCGTCCGACGGTTTCCTGCCCTTCGACGACACCGTGGCCCTGGCCGCGCAGTACGGGGTTACGGCCATCGTCCAGCCGGGTGGAAGCATCCGCGACGAGGATGCCATTAAGAAAGCCGACGAATTGGGCATCACGATGCTCTTCACCGGCGTGCGTCACTTTAAACACTAGTCGTATGGGACTCGTCTATCCACTTCCTTCCCGGCACGAAAGGGTTCACGGCAAGGAGATTCAACTGGAAAACTGCCTCGGTAAAACCGTTCTTGTGGTGGGCGGCGGCGGCCGGGAACACGCCATTGTGGATGCGCTCAGCCGCAGCCCGCAGGTAGAGCAGATCTACTGCGCCCCGGGCAACGCCGGGATTGGAGAGCAGGCGTTCAACCTGCCGCTTAAAGACACCGACGTGGAGGGCCTCAAGGCCTTTGCCCTGGAACATCAGGTAGACCTTACGGTGGTGGGGCCCGAAGCAGCCCTCGCAGCGGGCATCGTAGACGCGTTTCGCGCCGCCGGACTCAGGATTTTCGGCCACACAAAGGCCGCCACGGCCATTGAGAGCTCGAAGGAGTTCGCCAAGAAGCTTATGAGCAAATATGACATCCCCACGGCGGCGTACCGCAGTTTCTCGGATTATGAGGAGGCGCTCGCCTACGTGTCCGGCCGCCCCTTCCCCGCCGTCCTCAAGTACGACGGGCTGGCCGCCGGAAAGGGCGTCGTCATTGCGCAGGACCTGGACGAGGCGCGCCGGGCCCTTTCCGATATGCTCCTTGACCACAGTTTCGGCGCAGGCAAGGTGGTGGTGGAAGACTATCTCAGCGGCCCAGAGTTCTCCTTCCTCTGTTTCGTGGACGGCGACCGGGTCTACCCCATGCCCCTTTCGCAGGATCACAAGCGCGCTTTCGACGGCGACACCGGCCCCAACACCGGCGGTATGGGTGCCTACACGGGCCTCCCCTTCATTACCCCGGAAGACCGCGCTTTCGCCTTCAGGGAAATTATGTGCAAGGCGGCGCAGGGCATGGTGTCCGAAGGTCTGCCGCTTTCCGGCGTACTTTACGGCGGACTCATGAAAACTGCGCAGGGCATCAAGGTCATCGAGTTCAACGCCCGCTTCGGAGATCCCGAGACCGAAGTGGTCCTCCCCTTGCTGGAGAGCGATATTTTCGATATCTTTGACGGCGTGGCCTCGGGCCGGCCGGTGGCGGAACCCGTCTGGTCGGACGACGTGACCCTGGGCGTGGTGCTGGCCAGCAAAGGCTATCCGGGCCACTACGAGAAGGGGGCCGTCATCGGGGGGCTGGACCAGGTGGATGCTCAGGTCTGCCACATGGGAACGGCCCTGAAGGATGGTCTGACCGTCACGGGCGGAGGCCGCGTGCTCATGGTCGTCTGCAGGGGAAAAGACCTTGCGCAGGCGCGCGAGAAGGTCTATAAAGAGATAGGTAAAATACAATGCGACAATCTTTTCTACCGGAAAGACATCGCGCACCAGGCATTCGAATAATATGGGAAAGATCATCGACGGAAAGGCCCTGAGCCAGGCCGTAAAAGACGAGGTAAAGGCCGAAGTGGAACGGCTGCAGGCGGCGTATGGCAGGAAGCCCTGTCTCGCCGTCATCATCGTGGGAGAAAACCCGGCCAGCCAGGTATATGTCCGCAACAAGGTGGCTGCCGCCGCCTATACGGGCATGGAATCGCGTAAGCTGGAACTTCCCGCCGACATTGGAGAAGAAGCCCTGCTGCAGCGCATCCGGGCGCTGAACGACGACCCGGATACCGACGGCATCCTGGTGCAGCTGCCCCTCCCTTCCCATATCGATGAAGAAAAGGTCATCGATGCCATCGCCCCGGAAAAGGATGTGGACGGTTTCCATCCCGAAAACGTGGCCGGCCTGTGGCTGGGCAAAAGGTGCATCGTTCCTTGCACGCCAGCGGGCGTGGTGCGGATCATCGACAGCCTGGGGCTGGACCTGGCGGGTAAGCATGCCGTCGTGGTAGGCCGCAGCAACATTGTGGGAAAGCCCGTAGCCAAGCTCCTGCTCGACCGGAACGCCACCGTCACCATCGCCCATTCACGCACGGCAGACCTCGGCGCCGTGTGCCGCAGCGCCGACGTACTGGTGGTAGCCGTGGGGAAAGCCCGTCTGGTGACCGGCGATATGATCAAACCCGGCGCCATCGTGATCGACGTGGGCATCAACCGCGGCGCGGACGGAAAACTCTGCGGAGACGTCGATTTCGCATCCGCGGAACCGGTCGCATCCTGGATTACCCCCGTTCCCGGAGGCGTCGGCCCCATGACCATCGCGATGCTGATGAAAAACACCATCGCCTGTTTCCTGGGCCGGCAGGAGTAATTGATGAATCATCTAGGAGAAATCATCTCGCTCGGTGTAGCCGCCTCGTGGACCATCACCGCACTGTTCGCCGACAAGGCCTCTCATCGGCTCGGCTCCAATTCGACTAACGTCATCCGGCTTACACTTGCGATTGTCTTCCTGGCCATTATCCTTTGGATTGGCGTGGGGCATCCCTATCCTGTCTATGCCAACCGGGAGACCTGGTACTGGCTGACCCTTTCGGCGCTCGTGGGCTATGTATTCGGAGACTGGTGCCTCTTCAACTGCTACTTGTCCGTCGGAGCGCGCTTTGGACAGCTTTTCATGACTCTTGCGCCACCCATCGCCGCCATTGCCGCATGGGGCATTCTCGGAGAAAACCTCTCCTGGAAAGCGATCCTGGCCATGGGTGTTACGCTCTGCGGTATCGCCATTTCCATCCTGAGTAAGGAAGGAGGGGACAAAGTGCATCTGACCCTTCCGCTGAAAGGAGTGTTACTCGGACTCGGAGCGGGCCTTGGACAAGGAGTGGGCTTGGTATTGAGCAAAATCGGACTTCAGCATTATGAGTCGGCCCTGCCTCCGGATGCCCCACCCCTCATGTCCGACTTGATGCCTTTTGCCGCAACCATGATCCGGGCCGTGGTGGGCGCGCTGGGCTTCCTGATGCTGATGGCATTTCAACGTAAACTCACAGAACTGCGCTCCGCCGTAAACGATGGAAAAGGGCTGGGCTATGCCCTCGTGGTAACCCTTTTCGGACCTGTCCTT
The DNA here is from genome assembly GCA_017453565.1 of Bacteroidales bacterium. Lineage (GTDB taxonomy): Bacteria > Bacteroidota > Bacteroidia > Bacteroidales > UBA932 > Cryptobacteroides. The sequence continues at coordinate 501 of JAFTEQ010000034.1, read as the reverse complement.
GGTGTATCGCTCTCGCTCCTGGCTCTGCAATACACACATGCCGGAATTGCTTCCACCCTCATGGCGCTCACCCCGGTCTTCATCCTCATCCCCTACGCTGTAATCTACAAACAACGGATCCGTTTCCGCGAAATCCTGGGTGTTGTCGTGAGCATGTCGGGCATCGCTCTGTTCTTCCTGATATAGAGGCAGACTTTTTTGGAAGAGCCGCTTGCATTTTCAGATTTTTTCGTACCTTTGCAATCCGCTTTGCGCAAGATACGCAAACAGGGGCGTAGCTCAGCTGGTTTAGAGCGCTTCAGTCACATTGAAGAGGTCGTCGGTTCGAATCCGACCGTCCCTACAAGGCAGTAGGGCCAGTCTCATGACTGACCCTTCTGCCTTTCGGGTCTTAGGGGGCCCTGCCCCCTTACCCGCTCACGTCCGCTGCGCTCCGTTCGCTACCCCCGCGGCTCCCGAGCTACCGACATCGCGCTGCGCGCTCCGTCCCGCTCTCCGCCG
>JAFTEQ010000033.1 GCA_017453565.1 Bacteroidales bacterium | reverse complement strand
TTGATAATCGATTCCTCCGAAATTCACTTTCCTACGGTGTTCGGAGGAATTTTATTTCCTCATATCAAAGATACAAAATTTCTAACAATTTATCAATCAATTTGTTAGAAAGTTTTCAACAATTAACGACTGTCCCTAGATAGGCTTTCCAGTCAGTCAAAGATAGCATTTTTGCGGCATAAAAAGAGATAGAAAAGATTTTTCTTGTGTGCCTGGGCCCCTGTATCTTTGCAACTTCAAAACGGATGAACGATGAAAAGATGCAGTTGGTGTGGCCATACAATCCGGGATGGAGAACCGGTTTACAAGGATTTCTGGAGCAGGAGATGTTTCTGCTCGGAAAAGTGTCGTCGAAGGTTCAGGAAAAGCAGGAAGGCAGAGAAAATGGAATCATTTGCTCAGCCGTTATTGCTGTTTTATTCGTGGTGTATATCTATCTTATCAATTCTCTCTAAAAAAAGCCAGACTCCCTATTCCCGAACTACGGACCATCCTTTGGGGATACCGCTTGCGCCGCGCGGAAATTCGACCCCGGCTTTGCAGATGAAAGAGCCTTTCGAAGCTACGCCCGCAGTCCAATTCAGCAGGGAGTTGTTGCTCCATGCGGTCGCCCGGATGGATAATCGTTCAAGACTGTTACAACCGGAAAACATGAGACTGTAGGCTTCTTTCGGGACATAGTTGGCAGGAAGAATCGGTGCATGGACGAGAGAAATACAGCCCTCAAACATCTGACAATAGCATTTGTAAGCGAGGAACTCTGCCGGTAAATCCGGAGCCTTTGTCAGGCTTGTGCAGTCTTTATACATCATCCTGTAACAGGTAGCGGCCATGACTGTAGCAGGGAGCTCTCCGGGATTCTTCAGATTGCTGCATTTGTAAAACATTCCAATATAACACCCGTGTTTCAAGCTCGTCGCCGGGAGTGCCGGAGCTTTCGTCAAGCCTACACACCCATAGAACATAGCTCTATAGCACAGAGGAGTAAGATTGGTCGCCGGAAGAGCAGGCGCTTCTTTTAACTCGGCACAATGCGAAAACATCCGTCCGTAGCAATTCCGTGCAAGATGGAGCGCTGGCAACTTGGGCGCCCGCTCAATAGAAGTGTACGAGAACATCTCCACATAGCAGTTCTCCGACAGGATCGTTGCCGGAAGGATCAGAGGACGCGACGGATGGAGACTTAGCCCCCTCGCTTTATAGAAAAGAGCCGTGAATGTGTTTGGCTCAGAGAGCTGCGTCTCTGACTCGAAGCCATGTGAACGTATGAGGCTCATTATGTTGCCATACACGTAACACTTACCGCTTGGACAGATTCTTGTGAATACATACCCGCTTGCAATCGCAATGTCTCCAATTGCATTTGCGTAATGGTCGTTATCTCCCCTGAAACATACCTGATTGCCCCTGGACACCGGAATACTGATTGTTGAAGCCGATGACGCCGTCCAGTTTTTTCCATCCTTGCTATGTTCTATGGTTAGTCTCAGCGGGTTCGTCACCGTGATGACCCCATCTTCCAACGCCTCCAACGTGAGCCCGGTAAACTCTTTTTGAAACAGATATCCACTTCCGAAATACAATCCGGAAAGGAGGGCAGCAACCAGCATCCCCACCCCCAACCATTTCCCAAGTCGATGGCGGACGATGGACGAACGCATGTCGGCAATGCTCCGGTAGCGGTCTTCCTTTCCGGGCGCGCAACACTTTCGAACTACCGGTGCAGGGGCGATGCCCATCTCTGAGAGAATAACACCCAGCGAGAAGATATCGCTGCGGCAGTCACATAGCTCGCTGGAGGCTTCTTTTGAAAACAATTCCGGGGCGGCATAGCCGTTCGTCCCTCCCCGTTCTTTGAGTGTGGCCAATGCATCGGAATCGGCCAGTTCAAAGTCGATGAGCTTCACGTGCCCGCCGTCGCGCGTGATGAGGATGTTGGCGGGAGAGAGGTCACGGTGTACGATCTGGCGCCGGTGCAGGTAATCGACTACATCGAGCAGCTCCGATGCAATCTGTCTCTTCTCTTTCCGGCTGAGTTCGCCTTCCTTCAGCGCCTCCTTCAGGCTCCGCCCGCCCACGAACTCCATCTCGATGCAGAGCCCCACCCCTGGCAGATCCACCAGATCCAGGACCTGGCGGATGCCCGGATGGGCCAGACCGTGGGTAATCTCATACTCCTTCCGCAGCAGTTCCTGATAGCGGAAGTCGTCGCGGTAACCCTTCCGTAGCCCCTTGAAGATGCGCCACTGCCCGTTGTGTACGCCGCGCCAGAGTTCGCTCCACCCATCGGATTGGTAAAACAACTCGAGCGTGCTGTCTCCCGGCGGAGCGGTCAGCGGATCGTATAATCCAGAGTAGGGCATTATGAGGAAAAAAACTCATACAAAGATATGGATAATAATCCGTGCAAGCTAAAAGAAATAAAAAAGAACTTTCATGGATGTCCTTGAATTGCCGTTTTGTTGTTTAATTTGTATAAACAAAAAACGTGAAGCAAGGGAACGTCCCAAAAAAGGAATATGTGTGATGCAACGGTGTTATTGGTGTGGAAAGGCCATTGAAGAAGGCGCGAAAGTCTATTCTCTCGGGCTGTTCAATTCCGGAAAGGGGAAAAGGATCTTCTGCTCGCAGAAATGCAAACATCAGTACAAGAAGCGGAAACGAAACGAGCACCGGGTGGTAAGCGCAGAAAAGAAACGCCACAGGGCGATCTCCTGGCGATGCTCCTTTTTTACGTAGGCCTCACCATCCTCATCCTTCACGTCTTCCGTAGCGCCTGACAAAGGCTCCTGATCTGTCGGTAAGACTACGCCTGCAACACCCTCAATGCCGTAAGGCCACCGGAGAGGCCGGCCATGTAGGCGGGTAGGTTCCCGCTCTCTCGAAGGATCTTCGGGACCAGGAGCGGGGAACCCAGCAGGAATCCCGATACGGAGAATCTATCGCCGCGTTGCAGTTTGGATGCGAAAGAGTCCGTGACTTCATAATACGAATCACCCAGATACCTGAGTGTCACTTTACGGTCTGGATACCAGGCTATTCCCACCGTGTTGCCGGGCTGCAAATCGGCCGACTGGATGGACTCCACCGGGTAAAAGCGCGACGTCCAATTATCGGCCAGGTCGTCCAAAGAACGGTAACCAGCATAGAGCGCTAAGATGTTGAGCGAACTCTCCCGGGGGCGCGGTCAATAAAGACAAAAACCGTGTTAAGATAAAAGAAAGAAAAAAGAGTTATCTCGAATCGTCCGTAATTGCCGGTTCGTTGTTTTATTTGCACAATAATTAAAAGAAAATGAAGCGTTTTTATTCTGCAGTATTGTGTGTTTGCACCATCTTAGTCGGTTGTGACCAGGCGGAACAAATCAATGATTTCCAGCAATAGCTTGATGAATTAAAGGAAGTCCAGATTGCGACCATTACGCAACAAATCGAGGGGATCAACGGCAGCCTGACGACCCTTCAGGAGACAGACAAGGAACTGAAAGGTTATATCTCGGCCCTTCAAGGGACGGCCGTTGAGCTTCAGAAGAGCATTAACGCCACCAACGAGAAGATTGACAAGGCAGAGACCGATTTGACGGAAGACATTGATGCCGCCAAGGCTGACGTGCTTGCTCAGCTGCAGGCATTCAAGGCAGAGACGGAAGCCGCCCTGGCAACGATCAACACCACGCTTACAGTTTTGCAGGAGAAGGATGCCGCTCTTGAATTGCGGATAGACAATCTCAAGAAGTACGTTGACGACGAACTGAAGGCAAACAAGGACTGGGCGCAGGCGACCTTTGCCACCCTTGAGCAATATCAGGGCTTGGTGACCGATATCGCCGGCATCCGCGCCAACATCGAAGCCATTACCGCATCGATTACCGCGTTGGAGGCCCGTCTCACGGAGAAGATGTCGACGGACATTGCTGCGGCCGTTCAAGGCTTGAACGAAAGCATCGCCCAGAAGGTTACGGAGATTACCACCGCCTATACAACCGTCATCAGCGCGACGAAAGGAGAGATAGAGTCTGCTTACACGCAGGCAATTCAGACGGCGATTGCCGCATCGGAGTCGTCCATGCAGGCCTGGGTGAACGGCAAACTGACGGGCTACTATACCATTGCTCAGATGGATGCCAAACTGGATGTGCTATCCCGCTCGATTTCCGATGGAGATGCCACTGTCCTGGCAACGCTCCGCAGCGAACTTGCCACGGCCCGCACGGAACTCACAACGGCGTACACGTCAGCCATAGCGGAGGCCATTGCTTCTTACGACGGCGTAATCCGCGCTGAACTGGCGGCCAGGATTGCGGAGGTGAACTCCTCGCTCAGCACGCTCGAGGGGCGCGTTACAATCCTCGAGGCGGCGGTGGCCGGGCTGCGGATAGATGTAGATAAGTTGCTGGGAATGATCCAGTCGTTGTCGTTCCTTCCGGCATACTCGGACGGAAAGGCGCGGATCAACGTGGAGACGTCTCCTGTGACCATCGACCTGGATTTTCTGGTGATGCCGGCTGAGGCGGCTTCGGCGCTCGCGACGAACTTCGCCACGGTGTGCTCGGTGAAGTCATATGCAACCATCCCCGTGCGTTCGAACCGTCAGGCCTGCAGCCTCGACATCCTCAGCGCGTCATCGACGGGCGGGGTCCTTTCGCTTACCGTCTCGGGTGCGGACCTTCCTGAGGCTTTCTTCGGGGGCGAGGAGGAGGCGGTTCTGAGCCTATCGGTGTCGGACGGCAACTCTGCGCTCTCTTCTCCCGCAATCCCGCTGATTCCCAATAGCGTATATGACGGGCTAACGCTTGAGGCGTTGGAAGACGGGACCTTTACCGTGATTAACCCGCTGGAGCTGACCATAGAGTACAGCAAGGATGGGAAAAAATGGACGGCGTCATCGGCTTCAACAATCAGTATTCCGGTGTCCAGGGGCAATCAGGTATGTTTCAGAGGAGATAACGACCATTACGCAAATGCAATTGGAGACATTGCGATTGCAAGCGGGTATAAATACACAAGAATCCGTCCAAGCGGTAAGTGTTATGCGTCAGGCAATGTAATGAGCCTCATCAATTCCGTTGATTATGCGTCAGAAACCACCCTCTCTGCGCCGAGTACCTTTGTGGGGCTGTTCTATCATGCTGAGAAACTGATGATGCATCCGACTCGTCCATTTATCCTTCCGGCAACGACCTTGTCGGAGAACTGCTATGTGGAGATGTTCTCGTACACTTCTATTGAGCGGGCGCCCGAGTTACCCGCGCTCAATCTAGCGCGAAACTGTTACGGACGGATGTTCTCACATTGTGCCGAGTTGAAGGAAGCCCCAGCGCTTCCGGCTACCAACCTTGCTCAGCAGTGTTATAGAGCCATGTTCTTTGGGTGCGATGGATTGACAAAAACGCCAACGCTCTCGGCCACGACCATGGAAAACGGGTGTTATACTGGAATGTTCCTTGAATGTACAAACTTGAAAAATGCGGGATCGCTTCCGGCAAAGACCATGGCTCCAGTCTGTTACAGGCTGATGTTCAAAGGTTGCACCAGCCTGGCAAAGGCTCCTGAGCTGCCCGCAGATGAACTAGCGTCCAAATGCTATTATCAGATGTTTGAAGATTGCACTTCTCTTCAACAAGCACCGGAACTGAACGTGGAAACGTTGAAGGATTCTTGTTATGCGTATATGTTCAACAGATGTAGTCTTCTGTCTGGGATTAAAATGCTGGCAACGGACATATCTGCGAAAGGCTGTTTGTATTCGTGGGTGGACGGGGTCGCTCCTTCCGGCACGTTCCGGAAGAACGAAAACGCTACTTGGGATGTGGTTGGCGCCAACGGCGTCCCGACCGGCTGGGCAGTTGTTCCGGTGGCAGCCCAATAACTCCCGTACCTACCCCCTCGCCACCCTCAGCGCCGTAAGGCCACCGGAGAGGCCGGCCATGTAGGCGGGAAGATTGCCGCTGGCCCTGAGGATTTTCGGGACCAGGAGCGGGGAACCCAGCAGGAATCCCGACACGGAGAATCTGTCGCCGCGTTGCAGTTTGGAGGCGATAGAGTCCGTGACTTCATAATACGAATCACCCAGATACCTGAGTGTCACTTTACGGTCTGGATACCAGGCTATGCCTACCGTATTGCCTGGCTGCAACTCGGCCGATTGGATCGACTCGACCGGGCAAAAGCGGGAAGACCAATTGTCGGACAGGTCGCTGAATGTGTTGTATCCGGCGTAAGAGGCCAAAATATTGAGTGAACTTTCCCTGGGCATCTTCTGTTCGGGCATGTAGCCCCAGAATCTTTTGAGAAAGCTTTCCGACAGCATTTTGCCGGTCTTTTGGAAAATATCATTCGACAAGACGGTGAAATCGCCGAAAGTCTCCAGTTTATGCGCAAAGCGCTCTTCGACCTTCTGCCGCAGAAGGGGGAACAAAGCGCGTTCTTTCTCGTTCAGTTTCATCTCACAATTGCTTGATACATCTCTACATACTGCTCTGCGGCATGCTCGAGCCCGGCGGCGGAGACGCATTCGTCGTCCCGATGCGCCACCAGGATGCTGCCCGGGCCGCAGATGATCTTGTGTGCAAAGCCCGTGAGGTGCGGGGCGTCGCTTCCGAAAGCGGCCACGCAGGAGGGGAAATCCGGCAGGACTTCGTACTGCGCCGGCACGTCGCCCCCGCGGGGCGTCACGTCGAGCCGGCAGGCACCGGAACCCTTCTCGGGCCCGGCCAGCGGACGATGCAGGTTGCTCTCCATATACTTGCGCACGGCCTCGTGGCTCGCAAACGTGGTGCGGAAATAGAGCCGGCAGCGAAGCGACGGACTCAGGATGTTCTGCGGGTTGTCGCTGCGCAGCAGCCCCACGTTCCAGGTGGTGTTGCCCAGCAGCTTGTCTTTCGGGAAATCGGCATACTCGAGCGCCACCATGAAGTCGGTAAAGAGCTCCACGGCGCTGCGCCCGTAGAGGGGATAACCCGAATGAAAGGCCGCCCCGGTAAACAGCAGATCGTAGGAAAGGGTGCCCTTGCTGGCCGATACCATCTTCCCGTCCGTGGGCTCGCCGATGATGAGCCAGGGGGCCTGGAAGCCCGTTTTGGAGAAAGCCTTGGCACCCCAGGAACCCGTTTCCTCGCCGCTCAGCAGCAGCAGGCCCCAGCCGTCAACGCCCTCCGCGTAAAGCCGCCGGCAGGCCTCCACCATGGCGAAAAGCTGCCCTTTGGCATCGCACGCCCCGCGTCCGCGCACTTCAGAGACCGCCCCGGAAGGCGCGCACTCGGAGCCCGATGCGTCCACGAACACCGGCGGCAGATAGGGCGGGACGGTATCGAGATGGGTACAGAACACCATCCGGGGATCGCCCTTGCTGAGCAGCAGGTTCTGCGTGCCGTCGCCCACGTCGGAAAGCTTCAGCTGCGCATCCGGGAAAAGCACCGGCAGCCGCTGTGCGAGCAGGTCAGAGAGTTCCCGCTCCTTGCCGGAAGTGGAATCGATACACAGGATCTCCTTGAAAAAGCGGTAATCCATCATGCTATAAAACCTTTTTCCAGCAGCAGCTGGGCAATCTGAACGGCGTTGGTGGCCGCGCCCTTGCGCAGGTTGTCGCTCACGCACCAGAAATTGAGCCCGTTCTCGACGGAAAGATCGCGCCGGATGCGGCCCACGAACACTTCGTCCTTGCCCCAGGCGTAGAGCGGCATGGGATAAATATTCTTGGACGGATCGTCCTGCACCACCACGCCCGGCATTCCGGCCATCAGCGAGCGCACCTCCTCCAGGGTAAAGGGCCGCTCGAACTCCACGTTCACCGACTCGGAATGCCCGCCCTGCACCGGCACGCGCACGGTGGTGGCGCTCACCCGGATCTGCGGCGCACGCAGGATCTTGCGGGTCTCGTTCACCATCTTCATCTCCTCCTTGGTGTAGCCGTCGGGCAGGAAGGTGTCGATGTGGGGAAGGATGTTCTGGTCGATGGGATAGGGGTAGACCATCGTATCGGGCTTGCGGCCTTCCCGCTCGGCGTTCATCTGGGCGATGGCCTTGTAGCCCGTACCCGTAACGCTCTGATAGGTGGAAACCACGATGCGTCTGATGCCGAAAGCGGCGTGCAGGGGCGCGAGGGGCAGCACCATCTGGATGGTGGAGCAGTTGGGGTTGGCAATGATGAAGTCGTCCGCACTGAGCACGTCACCGTTGATTTCGGGGACCACGAGTTTCTTGGAGGGGTCCATCCGCCACCAGGAGGAATTGTCCACCACGCGGCAGCCGGCCTCAGCGAAACGGGGCGCCCACTCGGCCGAAACGCTCCCGCCCGCGCTGAACAGGGCAAGCTGCGGTTTTGCTGCGACGGCATCGGCAGCCCGGAGCACGGGCCAGTCCTGCCCGGCAAAATGTACGCTGCGCCCCTGCGAGCGCTCGGAGGCCACGGGCAGGAGCTCCGAAACCGGGAACTTGCGCTCCCCGAGCACCTGAAGCATTCGGGAACCCACCAGACCGGTGGCACCCACTACGGCAACTTTCATATCCTATCTTACTATATCGTTCAACAAGGAAGAGGCGGCCTGCAGCGCGCCCTCACCGGCACCCCGGATCACGAGGGGACTGGGATGGAAGGTGCTGCGCACAATGATGGCGTTTTCCGTGCCCTGCAGGCTCCAGGCCGGATGGTTTTCGTCTACGAGCCGGACCCTGATGCCGGCGCGGAAGCCCAGCCTCCGGTCGGGATCCCTTTCGAGCGAGGCCACGAAACGCGGCCGCAGTCCCGGCTCCGAAGTGCGCAGTTCTTCCTGCAGGCAGGCGGCTCCACCCTCCTCGAGCCTGCGGTAGAAGTCTTCGAGCGGCAGTTCCAGCAGTTCTGGCTCCACCACGGGCGTGATGTCCACGTCTTCCGCCTCCAGGGCGATCCCCGCTTCGCGGGCAAGGATGAGGAGTTTGCGCAGGGCGTCGCGGCCCGAGAGGTCCACACGGGGGTCATCCTCGGTGAGACCGTCGCGCCGGGCCTGCAGGAGCGCAGCGGCGAAGCGTCCGCCCGGGGCCCCGTCGAAGCCGCTCAGGATGCGGTTGAGGGAACAGGACACAACGGCTTCGAGCGAGGTGATCTCGTCGCAGCTGTTGGCGCCACGGGCCATAGATTCCAGGATGGGGAGCGCCGCGCCCACGGTGGTCTCGTAACGGAGGAAACAGCCGTTCTGCCGGGCTGCGGCCTGCATGGCGGCATATTGCACATAGGGGACGGCGAGTGAACGGCGGTTGGCCGACACGATGTCGAGCCCCCGCCGCGAAAGCCGTTCATACTGTTCCCAGAGGGTTTCACTGTCGGTGCAGTCCACGAAAATGGCGTGCCGGGGGGCGAGTTCCAGAATCCGCTCCAGATACACCGAAGCGTCCTCGCCCTTTTCGAGCCGTGCCGCGGCTTCGTGGGGGCCGATGCCCCTGAGGTCCACCACGCATCTGCGGCTGTTGCCGAGGCCCGCGATGCAGAGGCTTTTGCCCGTGCGTTCCGCGATGGTGGCGGCCGTGCGGCCGATCATCTCCACCAGGGCCTTGCCCACGGCGCCGTAGCCCGCAATGAAGAGGTAGAGGGCCGAGAGCGGCGGATTCTCAAAGTATTCGGCGTGCAGGGCGCGCAGGGTGTCGTCCTCAATCTGAGCGCGCACGCGCACCTCCACGGCCCGGTCCGCGCAGTTGCAGGAGACGGGTTTGATGCCGGCCCGGCGGAGCGTTTCCTCCACCCGCGGAAGGTCGTCGGGCCCCACTGCTCCGCTGCGCACCAGGCTCACCAAGGCCGTTTCGCCGTCTTCCGAACGGCTGCTGGTCACGCCCATCCATTCCGGAGCGGCTCCGGCGGGCAGCCGCGTAACGAGGGTGCCCGGTTCGGCCGGAGCGAAGGTATTGCGGATGCGGAAGGCGATGCCCGCCCGCATCACGGGCGCCACGGTGGGCGGATAGAGCACTTTCGCGCCCCTTTCGGCCAGGTCGAAGGCGGTCTCGTACGAGAGCTCCGGCCGCGTGCGGGCGGCGGGCACCGTCCTGGGGTTGGCGCTCATCATACCGGGCACGTCGGTCCAGATTTCCAGGGAATCGGCCTTGAGGGCAGCGGCATAGAGGGCGGCGCTGTAGTCGGAACCGCCGCGGCCGAGCGTGGTCACGTGCCCCTCGGCGTCGGAAGCGATGAATCCGGGCGCCACGAATACGCGGGCTTCGCTCGCCGCCACGGCCGCCCTGATGCGCCGTCCGCTCTCCTGTTCATTGCCTGCCACGATAAGGGCGCGGGAATCGAGCCAGAGGCAGTCGAAGCCCTCGCAGCGCAGTTTACGCGCAAGGATCCGGGTAGAGAAAAGTTCGCCGAAAGTGACGCAGGCTTCTGCCGGAGCGGCGGCCAGTTCTTCGAACAGGGCGCTGCACTCCACCTCGGCTTCACGCCGCTCCACGCCTGTGAAAAGCCGGTGGATCAGCTGGAAATGACGGAGGCGCAAGCCTTCGGAAGCCGCTTTCCGGTATTTCCCGGTGGGAATCTCCGCCAGCGCGAGCAGGGCGTCGGTGCATCCGCTGATGGCCGAACTCACCACGAGCACGCGCCCCTGGGCCGCCGCGTTCGACACGATGTCGAGCACGCGCGACACGCAGGTGGCGTCTGCCACCGAGGAACCACCGAATTTGAGCACCTGCATCATAGCGCGAAGATACAATTATTTTATGGTAAATGAGGCGCTGAGCAGCGCGGCATTGTCGGAAGATCCGCCCGCCAGCACTTCGAAGGCGCCCGGCTCCACCTCCATCCGGCCCCTGCCGGAATAGAAGGCGAGGGCCTCGGGCCCCACTGTAAATTGAATCGTACGGCTTTCGCCAGGCTCCAGATGCACACGGGCAAAGCCCTTGAGTTCCTTGTCGGCGCGGGTGCGGGAGGCCACCCGGTCGCGCACATAGAGCTGCGCGATCTCGTCACCCGCTACGGACCCCTCGTTCCGGACGGTCACGGAGGCCTCCAGGCTGTCGGAAATCCCCATTTCGCTGCGGCTGAGCCGGAGGTCCGAATAGGAGAAGCGGGTGTAGGAAAGCCCGAAGCCGAAGGGGTAGAGCGGGCTGCACGCCTGGTCTATGTAGGGGTGGAAGAAGTGCATGGGCTTGTGGTTGTAGCTGAGCACCGTCTGGTAGGAGTTGCGCGGCATGGTCATGGCCAGTTTGCCGGAGGGGTTCACCTTGCCGTAGAGGATTTCGGCCACGGCCTGTCCGCCGTACATGCCCGGTTCCCAGGCGTTCAGTACGGCCTTGCTGGCTGCATTTTCGGCTTCCACGCCGAGCGGACGGCCCGACACGAGCACCAGCACCACGGGCTTGCCCGTCGCGGCAACCCGCGCAAAGAGTTCCTGCTGCAGACCCGGGAGCGAGATGTCGGCCCGGTCGTGGTTCTCGCCGCCGGTGAGTCCGCCCAGGTCGCGGTTCATAAAGTCGCCCGCCACCACGATGCACAGGTCGCAGCCCCGGGCCTTCCGGGCGGCGTCCTCGATGAATTCGGGCTTCATATCGCGCGGACGCAGGCCCTGGTCGGAGTAGACGAACTCGGTCTGGGGAGAAACCTCCCGCAGGCCCTCCAGGATGGTGGTCACGTTCTCGGGCCGGGGGATGGCCGACCAGTCGCCGTCGATGTTGTGGCTGTCGGCGTTGATGCCCGTCACGAGCACGCGGCGGTAGCGGCCGGAGTCGAGCGGAAGGATGCCGTCCTCGTTCTTGAGCAGGACCACGCTCTCCCGGGCGGCGCGCAGGGCCGTTTCCCGGTGCTGCGGGCAGAGGCGCGTCTCGAAGCTGCGGGCCGGGTCGGCGAAGGGCTGCTCGAAGAGGCCCAGGCGGAACTTGAGTTCCAGGATGCGGCGCACGGAAAGGTCGATCCGGCGCTCGCTGATGCGGCCTTCCCGCACCAGTTCGCACACGTCCTGCTGCCAGCCGGGGCCGTGCATATGCAGGTCGAGCCCGGCCTCGATGCTCTTGGCGAAGGCGTCTTTGCGGTTCTCGGCGTAGCGGTGCCCGGTCTCGAGCCGCTCCACGTCCATCCAGTCGCTCACCACAATGCCCTTGAAACCCCAGTCGCGGCGCATCCGCCCTTCAATGAGTTCCTTGTGTGCGTGGCAGGGGATGCCCGCAATGTCGTTGTGGGCGGGCATGAGGGCCAGGGCCCCCGAATCGATCCCTTTCTTATAAGGAGGAAGGAATACTTCCTCGAGGGTCTGGGTGCTGATGTCGGTGGGCGCTGCGTTGCTGCCGTTCACGCTCTGGCCGCCGCCCACCAGGTGTTTGATGGTGGTCACCACGCCCGTGGGCCCCAGTTCGCCCTGCAGGCCGCGGACGGCTGCCGCACCCATCTCACCCACGAGATAAGGGTCCTCGCCGAAGGTCTCCCCGCAGCGGCCCCAGCGTGGGTCGCGCGAGACGTCCACACCCGGTCCGAAGGTCCAGTGCATGCCCATGGAACGCATTTCCAGGGCGGTCTGACGCCCGATTTCCTCTACCAGAGCCGGATCGAAACTGGAGGCCATGCCGATGGCGGTGGGGTAGATGGTGTTGTCGGGGCAGAAGGCGTTGCCGTGCACGGCGTCGATTCCGAAGATGATGGG
>JAFTEQ010000032.1 GCA_017453565.1 Bacteroidales bacterium | reverse complement strand
TTCACGGAAGAAGGCCACGACAATGAGGATGAGGCCGTAGCCCGCGCCGTTAGCCAGACCGTCGAGCAGCGAGGGGATGGGCTTGTTGCCCAGGGCGAACGCCTCGATGCGGCCCATCACGATGCAGTTGGTGATGATGAGGCCGATGTAGACCGAGAGCTGTTTGTCGATGGCATAGGTGCCTTCGCCGGCTTTCAGGATCTGGTCTACGAGGATGACCATCATGGCCACCACCACGAGCTGCACGATGATGCGCACGCGGTTGGGGATGGTATTGCGGAGCAGCGAGCACACGAGGCTCGAGAGCCCGGTGACGACGATGACCGAGAGGGCCATGACCAGCGCTCCCTTGAGCTGGACCGTAACGGCCAGGGCGGAGCAGATACCGAGCACAAGGACGGTGATGGGATTGCCCTTGAGGATCGGATTGAGGATGGTTTCTTTGAGTTTCTGTGCCATGGCTTATTTCTCCTCTGTGTTAGCGGTTTCGGAAATGGCGTGCTCTTCCAGCATCTGGAAGAAAGCTCCTGTTCCTAAATGTTTCTCGTAAGCCCCGAACCAGAGGTTGAGGGCTTCGTTGAGGCCCTTGGAGGTCATGGTGGCGCCGCTGATGGCATCGACGGCATTGGTGGCTCCGCCGGCCTCGGCGTTCTTCTCCAGCCGGAAGGCAGGGCTGTCGCCCCATTCGACCGTCTTGCCGGTGAACTTCTCGCGGAACCAGGGTTCTTCCTTGATCTTGGCGCCCAGACCCGGGGTTTCGCCCTCATGGTCGAAGTAGGCGCCGGCGATGGTCCTGCGGTCGGTCTCGAAAGCGATGTAGCCCCAGATGGGACCCCAGAGGCCTGCGCCATAGATGGGGATGACGATCTTGCCGCTCTTGAAGACGTAGACGGGAAGGGTTGCTTCACCCTCGTCCTTGATGGCCTTGTTCTGCGGTTTGAGCTTGTCTATCAGTTGGATATGCTCCTTGTCCACGGAGAGCGTCCCGTTCTTTTCGCCCTTGAGGTCGATGGTGTAGGCCTCGGCGATGTTGTCGGCGTAGAGCTGGAGGATGTCTGCGTTCCGGGCCGCATAGAGTTCTTCGGTGGGCTTGACTCCGGCCGCCGACATCATCTGGCGGAGGGTTTCCGCCTTGGCGTTGGCGTCCTGGGCCGGACCCAGCCGGGAGCTCACGAATGCAAGCACCGCAGCGACGATGGTCACCACCACGGCGGTGTAGATGACGGTATAGACGTTACTGTTCGTATTCATGGCTTATGCGGCTAAGATTTTATGGTTCCTGCGGGAAACGTGCGCGCTCACCACGCAGTGGTCGATGAGGGGCGCGGCCGTGTTCATGAGCAGGATGGCGAGCATCATGCCTTCGGCGTAACCCGGGTTGAAGAGACGCACCACAATACAGAGGGCGCCGATGAGGAAGCCGTAGATCCACTTGCCCGGCTCGGTCTGGGCCGAGGTGACGGGGTCGGTGGCCATGAAGACGGTGCCGAAGGCGAAGCCGCCCATGAGCAGCTGCTCCCAGCAGGGAACGGCGCTGATGCCGGCGAGGTCGCCGAGCAGGCCCACGAAGAGGGCGCCCAGCACCGAGGAAAGCATGACCTTCCAGCTGGCGATGCCCGTCCACAGGAGGATGAAGGCGCCCAGCAGGATGGCGATGACCGAGGTCTCACCCACGCTGCCGGGTACGAGCCCGATGAAGAGGTCCCAGAATCCGGTGCCGTACTGCGCGCTGCCCTCGAGGGCGAGGGGCGTGGCCCCGGTGAAGCCGTCCACGAGCTGTTCGCCCGCCTTCAGCGAAATCCATCCTTCCGAACCCGACATCCGGGTGGGATAGGAGAAGAAGAGGAAGACACGGGCCAGCAGGGCGGGGTTCCAGATGTTCATGCCGGTGCCGCCGAAGACCTCCTTGCCGAAGATGACGGCGAAGGCCACGGCGAGGGCGAGCATCCAGAGCGGCACGTCCACGGGTACGATGAGCGGGATGAGGAAACCCGACATGAGGTAGCCCTCGTTCACCTCTTCGTTACGGATCTGTGACGAGGCGAACTCGATGGCCAGGCCCACGCCGTACGAGACGACGTAGAGCGGCAGCACCTTGAGGAAGCCGTACCAGAAGTTGGCGAGGATCTGCAGCCGGCCGTCACCGATGGCGAGGCCGTGCTGGTAGCCCACGTTCCACATGCCGAACAGGGCGGCCGGAACCGCCGAGATGACGGCGATGATCATGATGCGCTTGAGGTCGATGGCATCGCGCAGGTGCGCACCCTTGCGGGTGACGGTATCGGGGACGCGGAGGAAGGTCTCGAAGGCGTCGACCGTAGAATGGAGGAAGGCGAGTTTTCCGCCTTTTTCGAAAATCTTGTTCATACGCTAGGCCATTTCTTTAAGCATCAGGTCGATGCCCTTCTGGATGATATCCTGGATGTCGTTCTTGGACGGGTCTACGTATTCGCAGAGCGCCAGGTCCTCGGGCAGTACCTCGTAGATGCCGAAACGCTCCATCTTCTCGATGTCGCCCGCCAGGCAGGCTTTCACGAGGTAGAGCGGATAGATATCCATGGGCAGCACGCGGCCGTAGTAGGCGTCCGACATCACGAACGCACGCGGACCGCCGTGCAGGTTGGTGTCGAGTTCATATTTCCGCCAGGGCGTGAGCCAGGAGAAATAGGAACGGTCGGCGCTGAACAGCTTGTAGCGGAGCGGGCGCATCCAGCCGAAGAGTTCTTTCTCCCGTCCCTCGCGCAGCACCGTCACCTGGTCGTCGAAGAAGCCCAGATAGCCTTCCGTGCCCTCGTTGCTGCCGCTGAGCAGGTTGCCGCTCACCACGCGGATCTCGTCGGTCATGCCGCCGAAGAAGGCGCCCAGGGCGCGCATGGGCGTGCCGGGAAGAGCTTCCACGTAGGCGGGTTCAATGGCCGCGGGGCCGCAGACCGCCACCTTGCGGCGCAGGTCGAGCCGGCCGGTGCGGAAGTAGCGTCCGATGGCCGCGAGGCCGAGGAGCGGGACCGTCCACACGGCGGAGTCTTTGCGGATGGGGCAGATATGGCTGATCTGCACGCCCACGTTGCCGGCCGGATGCCGTCCCTTGAAGCAGTGCAGCACGGCGTTCTCCAGTTTGTGGAAGGGGGTGCCGGCGTAATTGTCGCCATTCAGGGACAGGTGCACGCCGCCTTCGGTCAGTTTGGCGAGGGCGTCCACGCCCGCCTGGATGTCGGCAAGACGGTCGCCCAGGGTGAATTCGGGCGAGGCTGCGAGCGGGGCGGTGTTGAAGGCTGACACAAAAATGGCCCTGGGCTTGATGGCGGGATCTGCCACGATGCCATAGGGCCGTTGGATGAGGAAGGGCCAGAGGCCGCTGCGGAGAAGGGCCGCCTTCACGGCATCGGCATCCATCGCGCCCAGGTCTGCCGGCGCACCGGCCTGATACTCCACCCGCTCGTCGGCCTCGATGAGGACGGCAAGCAGTTTCCGTTTTTCACCGCGCACGATCTGCTTCACGCAGCCGCTTACGGGGGCGCAGAGCAGGATGTCGCTCTGCTGCTTGTCGGCCATCACGGGCGAGCCGCACAGCACACGGTCGCCCTCGGCCACCAGGAGCCTCGGGGTGAACCCCCGGAAGTCTGTGGGCCTTACGGCGACGATGTCTGACTGAACGGTCTTGGAGAGCCGGAGTTCGGCAGCACCCGAGACGGGGATGTCGAGCCCTTTTTTCAAAACGATGTTCTTGGACATTGTTGTATCTTCGTTTATCGGATTTCCTATAAATAAACGTGCGAATTTAGGCATTTTTTTCGTATTTTCGCGTCATGAGCGAGAACAAATCGAGTGCAATCCTGGAGGGCTTGAATCCGGAGCAGCGGAAAGCTGTGGAATGTGTGGAAGGACCACTGCTGATCGTGGCGGGTGCGGGCTCGGGAAAAACACGTGTTCTCACGAGCCGGATCGCGTATCTGCTCGACCGGGGCGCCGATCCGGCCCGCGTCCTGGCCCTCACCTTCACCAAGAAGGCGGCGGGCGAAATGAAGGAGCGGATCGGTCTCATGGTGGGGGAGCGCTGCGCCCGCAGGCTCGTCATGGGTACCTTCCACGCCGTTTTCGTGCGTTTCCTGCGCAGCTACGCCGAACGCATCGGCTATCCCTCGCATTTCACCATCTACGACACCTCCGACTCGCTCAGTGCCATCAAGACCTGTCTCAAGGAGATGGGAATCAATGAGAAGGAAGACAAGAACTACAAGGCCAAGGACCTGCTGGCCCGCATCTCTCGGGCCAAGAACGAACTCTTTACCGTAGAGGATTACAAGGCGAACGCCGAACGGATGGCAGCCGACCTGCATGCGAACCGGCCCCGGACCCTGGAACTTTACCAGCGCTACCAGACGAAACTCAAGCAGGCGGGCGTGATGGATTTCGATGACATCCTGCTCAACATGAACATCCTGCTGCGCGACCATCCCGAAGCCCTGAAGGAGATTTCGGCGGGTTTCGACTACATCCTTGTAGACGAGTACCAGGACACCAACTATGCCCAGTACGTCATTCTGAAGAAGCTTTCCCGCGTGCACCATAATCTTTGCGTGGTGGGCGACGACAGCCAGTCCATCTACGCCTTCCGCGGCGCCCGGGTGGAGAATATCCTCCGTTTCACGAAAGACTATCCCGAAGCCACGATCATCCGTCTGGAGCGCAACTACCGTTCTACCCGCACCATCGTGGACGCGGCCAATTCGCTCATCGCGCACAACGAGGGGCGCATCCCCAAGAAATGCTACGCCGAAGGGGAGCAGGGGGAGCGGATCGCCCTGCTGAAAGCCTATACGGAGGGGGAGGAGGCGGTGCAGATCGTTTCCGGCATCCAGGACCGGATGCGCAGCGAACATGCCGCCTACCGCGATTTCGCCATCCTCTACCGCACCAACGCGCAGTCGCGTGCGCTCGAGGAGCAGCTGCGCCGGAAGAACATCCCCTATATGATCTATTCGGGCAACTCCTTCTTCGAACGGGCCGAGGTGAAGGACCTCATGGCCTGGTTCAAGCTGGTGGTGAATCCCGCCGACGACGAAGCCTTCCTCCGCGCCGTGGGCAAACCCGCCCGGGGCATAGGCGACACTTCCGTGGGCGCCCTCGCCCAGGCCGCCCGCAAGGAGGGGATTCCGCTCATGCGCGCCGCCTTCCTCCAGGACCTGGAGTTGTACGGACTCAGGCCTGCCGGCATCGCGAAACTGCGCGCTTTCTCTGAATTCGTGGACCGGCTGGCCCGCCTGGCGCCGGTGACCGACGCGCACGAAATGGCCGCCCGGATCGCCGACGAATCGGGCCTCTACGCCTTCTTCAAGTCAGATACGAGCATCGAGGGACTCTCGCGCACGGCCAATGTGGAGGAACTGGTGAACGCCACCGCGGCCTTCGTTGAGGAGCAGCTCGCCTCGCTCGAAGCGGAGGAAGTGGAAGGGGAGGCGCCGGTGGTGACGCTCGCCGATTTTCTGGAAAACGTGTCCCTGCTTTCGAATGTAGACGCGCCCGAGAGCGAGGATGACGGGAACAAGGTGGCCCTCATGACGGTGCACTCCGCCAAAGGGCTGGAGTTCCCCTATGTCTACGTGGCCGGTATGGAAGAGAACCTGTTCCCCAGCGGGAGCATGACTGCGACGCCGGGCGACATCGAGGAGGAACGGCGCCTCTTTTATGTGGCGCTCACCCGTGCCAAACGTTCCGTGGCCGTCTCCTACGCCGTTTCCCGGATGCGCAACGGCAAGCACGAATCCAATCCGCCCAGCCGTTTCCTGGGGGAGATCGACGCTCGTTATCTTGACCGGCCGCTGCAGGACGGGTACGACGATCCGGTTTCCGTGACCACGCCTTTCCGTTTCGGTTCGGGTTGGCAGCGCTCCGAAAGTGCCCCGTACGGCCGCAGGACGGGTTCTTCACCCACTGTCGGCTACCAGTACGGACGAAGCGGACGCGTCAGCTACGAGCGGCGTCCTGCCGCGTCCAAACCGGCGGCCCCCGCTCCAAGCGCAGCGCCATCGCGGCCGATCCGGCCCACGGCGCCTCCGCCGGTGATTGACGCCGACTTCGTGCCCGTTCCCATGACCGAACTGTACGAGGGGGAACGGGTTGAGCACAACCGCTTCGGAGCGGGTAAGATATTGGAAATCAGCGGTACGGTACCCGAACTCAAGGCCCGGATCGACTTCGACCGCTACGGGGAGAAACTTCTTCTGCTCAAATACGCAAAACTCCGTCCGGAGCGCTAGGGTTCCCGGCGGAGTTCAGGCAAAAGGCTGCGTGCTCTAGTAGCGGGCCTTGATCCAGGGCATCTTGCCGTCGAGGAAGGTCTTGACGGCGATGGGCGTGTCGGTGCAGAGGTAGTCGGCGCCCAGATAGGTGCCCAGCACGGCGTCTTCGGGGCAGTGACCCGGCCAGAGGCTCACGATCAGCCCTTCCTTGTGCGCCTTCTCCACGTCCTTGCGGCTCGTGCCTTCGATCTTGGCACCCAGACGCTTGATTCCCATGGCTTTGCAAAGCGCGATGGTCTCGTCGTTGCAGGGCCTGCCTACGATGAGCAGCAGGTCGGCGTCGGGGTATTTCTGCTGGATGTAACGAAGGCCCCGCGTGTCGCCCGAAGTGATGACGAACTGGGCGTCGGCGGGTTGGACGGCCTTGATGGCGTGGTAGATATGGTCGCAGTAGGGCTCCAGCCGTTCCTTCGGATAGAGATGCTCCGGCCGCGTCTTGAGTTCGAACTCCACGTAGAGTCCCTTCTTGTCCTTGAGCCAGTCGAGCAGCTCGTCCAGGAAGAGCATCTTGTGTCCGCCCTTGGTACGCAGGGCGCGGACCTCGGCTTCCGTCTTCTCTTCAATGATGCCGTGGCCGTTGGTGGTGCGGTCGAGAGTGTGGTCGTGGGTAATCACGAACGCGCCGTCGCGCGTCATGCGGATGTCGGTCTCGAATCCGCGGTAGCCCGCGTCATAGCTGGCCTGGAAGGCCGAAAGCGTGTTTTCGTCGTATTCCATGCGCCCACCGCGGTGGGAGAAGATGCGCACTTCCTGCGTCTGTGCGGCAAGGGTCCAGCCCAAAAGGAGCGAAAGGGCTGCGGTTATCAGTAAATGTCGTTTCATATTAATCATGGATATATCCGTCGTTTTTCATATTCCAGAGCGGGATCACCACGAGCCCGCCCACCACGGCGACGCCCGCCATGATGAGGAAGAGGTTGCTCCAGAAGGCCTCGTGGAAGGTGTTCGAGAGCAGACCCACGCCGAAGCCGGTGAAGATGGTGCTCACGTAGCTCATAAGTCCGATAAGGCCCACGGCCGAGGAGGCCGCCTTCTTGGTGACGTGGTTGGAGGCGATCACGCCCAGCAGGGCCTGGGGCCCGTAAAGGAAGAAGCCCGCCACGGCCAGCAGCACCAGCATGGCCACGGGATGGCCTTTGGGCAGCAGCCAGAGGCCCACAAGGCAGGCCGCGGTGATGAGCATCTCGATGAAGCACATGCGCTGTCCCTTGCTGCCCAGGAACTTGTCGGTGGCCCAGCCGGCGAAGATCATGCCCGCGCAGCCGGCGATCTCGAAGATGGCGATGGTCCAGCCGGCCAGCTGGGGCGAGAGGGCGCTTTCACCCTGCTGCAGGAACTTGGGACCCCAGTCGAGCACGGCGAAACGCACAATGTAGACAAAGAGGTCGCAGAGCGCCAATGCCCAGATGGCGGGGTTGCGGAGGACCTTTTTTCGGACGAATTCCTTGTAGCCGGCCGCGTCGTCGTGGTCGTCGAGTTCGGTCTTGGTACCGGGCAGCTCGGGCAGGCCCACGGAAGACGGGGTATCGCGCAGCGACACCAGGATGAAGAAGACGCCGAAGGCGCCGATAAGGGCGGGAATCCAGAAGCACCACTGCCAGGCACCCACGTGGCTGGCGGCTTGCAGCACCACCGGGTCGTCGACCGCCCTGCCCAGGTTGGCAGCGATCTGCTCGAGGGTGGCGGGTTCTCCGGCGAGGTTCATGCCCATGCCGCCGATGATGGCGCCGCAGAGGACCGACACGATACCGGCCCCGATGCTGTGCGAGGTGTTCCAGATGCTCATCTTGGTAGCCAGCTCGCGGGGCGGCACCCAGTGCACCATGAGGCGGTTGCAGGGCGCGAAGCCGCAGCCCTGGAAAACGTTGTTGAGGACCAGCAGGATGCCTATGGTCCAGACCATTACGTTCACGAAGTCGGGACCGGACGTGCTGCCCGAGATCCAGGCGCTCAGTTTGGCGCTCCAGCCGAAGAAGAAGTTCAGGATCACGCAGGCGCCCAGTCCGATGACCAGGTGCCAGCGGGCGTTGCTGCGGTCTGCGATGAAGCCGTTTACGAATTTGGAGATGCCGTAGATGATGCCCACTGCCGTGAGGATGGCCCCCAGCTGCAGGTCGCCGATGCCGTATTCCGCCGCGAGCGAAGGCATGGCGAAGGAGAAGTTCTTACGGACGAAATAGAAGATGGAGTAGCCGATCATGGAACAGGTGATGACCCGCCACTGCCACTGTTTGAAGCGTCTCTGCGTATTGTCGGTCATTTCAAATTTTCAAAGGTGAATGCCTCCCAAGGCAGATCGGCGTCGGCTTTGCCCTTGTCGAGTATATCTACGATGTGCATCAGGAGGGGGAAGTCCTGCAGGTCCACGAGGCCCAGTTCGGCCTTGCGGCGGATGGCCTGTCCCATGACGCGGGTGATCACCAGGCTCTCGAGCGTGATGCCGGCGAGGGCTTCGGTGACCTGGTCGTAGTTGAGGCCCTGTCCCATAAGTACGCCGCAGCGGCGGGTGCGTCTGCTGAAGATGGTGACATAGAGGTCGCCCAGGCCGATGCATTCGCTCTCGAACGTGCCGCCCTGAAGCTGCATGAGCGCGTGCGTCTCGCGCACGGCCTGCGTGAAGGTGCCCGCCTGCGAATTGTAATGTTGCGGCTCGTCCTCCCCGTGCCAGCGGGTGTTGAGGCCCACGGCGAGGGTAACGGCCATGGCATAGGCGTTCTTGAGCGCCACGGCGCTTTCCAGTCCGATTACGTCGTTGGTGAGGGAAATGTGGTAATAGGGCCGCTGCATGGCCTCTTTCATCATCTTGAGAGCGGCGTTGTCACGTCCGCAGAAACCCACTTCGCTGGGGTCCATGAACACGAGTTCATAACTGGTGCAGGGGCCGCCGATGGCGCAGATGTCACGCCGGATGCCCCGCTTCGCAAGCTCGCTTTCCCAGTAGCCGGGGTAGGAGAGGAGGGTGCCGTCCTGCGTGGCGCGCAGGCCTTTGGTGACGCTCAGCACGGGAATACTGGGGTCGAGCCGGGTGAGGATCTCTTCCAGGAACCAGTCCACGCCGAAGGATGAAACGCCTCCGATTACGAAGTCGGAGCCTTCCGTGACGCGCTGCCAGTCCTTGAAATAATGAAACTGCACGCTGTCGGGGAAGGGGCGGCAGAACTTTTCATGTTTGCGGGTGCGGATGTAGCCGTCGATGATGGCGTCGTCGAGGCAGGTGCCCACGATGTGCACTTCGTTGCCGTTTTCTGCGGCGGGGAAGGCCAGGGCCGAGCCCATCATGCCTGCGCCGAGGATAGTGATCTTGCGTTTCTTTTTCATGGGGTAAAGATAACACAAAAACCCGTATGCTGCGCAAGGCGGGCATTGAATTAGGCGCAGACGGCGGCGACTTCCAGGCCGAGGTCCATGAGGAACTCTACGGATGCGTCGGTGAAGCTGCGTTCAATACGGACGGCGGTCTCCGAATTGACGGAACGGGATTTGAGCTGGGCGACAAGGCTGCTGCGGCAGGCGCTGATGCGTTCGATCTTCGACATAATCGGTTTCCTTTTTGTTTGACGATGCAAAGGTACGACGCGATTTTGACAATTCTCGTCAAATAATTTTAAAGTGTGTTTTTTTTGAAATCTTTTGTTTATACCATAAACTTAAGTATCTTTGTAAAAGTTTATGGAACAAACTATATCCATTATAATTTTATGAAAATCAAACATTTGCTTTTTCTTCTCGCCCTTACGGCAGGAGTGTTTGTGGGATGCACGCCTCCCACGGAAGACAGTGCGTCTCAGGACAAACTCACCGTTTCTCCCGCTTCGCAGAAGATCGGTCTGGACGGTACGGCGTCCTTTACTTTTTCGTTTACGCTCACTTCCGGCGGAAAAGCCGTTGATCTGAAAGACAGGGAAGTGAAGGCGACCGTCAGTTTTGAGGCCACCGGCGGCAGCGTGAGCCCCGCCAGTGCCGTCACCGACGAGAACGGACAGGTGACGGTGACCTTCACCGCGGCGGATCCGGAAAGCTTTAAAGGCGGCACGGTCAAGGGAACCGTCAAGAAGGTAGAAAGCAAGGATGTGTTCCAGCAGGGCAACCTGGCTACCGCCACGGCCGATGTTTTGCCCAGGGGCGCGGACGACCAGCCCATCGAGGCGGCGAAGGCGCTGAAGGAGAACACCTATTCCGTTCAGAAGAAAGGCGGTGCAGCCCAGGTCTTTACCTTACCGGAGGAATATTCCGAGTGGTACGTAGGAAGCAGCTATATGGACGGAACCCAGCAGGCCATCCTTCTGGAACTGATGGATGAGGATGCACAGCAGATGACCATGGGCTGGCTCAGCGGGGAGATTCCCCCGGAGGTGGCGAACAAACTCACCACCATCTCACAGGAGTTCTACAGCAAATATCCCTGGGCCGCTGTCAAAATGGGTACCATGAGGTTGGGCCAGGACAAGATGCTCGACTGCCACATGGGGCAGGGCGGCAACGTGAAGCTCGACGGAAGCAGCCAGTTCTGGCTCAAGGAAAAGACCAGAGCCTATTCCGGCCAGTACCAGTTCCTCTTTGTCTTCGTCTTTGAAAACCAAAGCGAGGAATACACCATCTGTGGCAATGCGGTCGTTAAAGAGCTGAAGGCGGACCTGGAGAATTACAGCCTGAATTGCGAAAGCAACTGGGTCGCCCCCGGCCAGTCCGTCACCCTCACGGCCCGTTGGACGCCTGGTGCCCGTTTCGACTGGAGCAAGGTGAAACTCGATAGCCAGACCTGCAACGGCCAGTCCGGCGAATGGTTCAGCTGGAACGCTTCCACCCAGAAGCTCACCGCCACCCAATCGGCAGGGAATCAGCAGGTGAAACTCGTTTTCAGCTACACCGGCCTTGAAAAAGGCTATACGTTCTCCCTCTACAACGGTCCCGGTTACTCGTCGTTCAAACTTTCGCCGAAAAACGGTTCCGCTGATTTTATCCTGGTCGAGAATGATCCTTATGGCGGATGGTCCTACGATGACGTCTACATTCAGGCTGCTGAATGGAAGCCCGACAGCTATTCATTCAACGGCTACGGTATAGAGATCGATCCCTCAACGGAGAACTACAACAAGCTCGATTTCAATCCGTACGGCATGTACGTCGACTTCAAGAAAGGCATTCCGGTGGGCGATTTCAATCTGATCTTCCGCAGCGTGACCGACCATAGCGCCAAGTGCACCATCCCCGTAAAAGTGGTTGAGCACAAGGCCTATTCCTTCAAGATCACCTATCCGCACAGCAACGGGGCGTATGAGCCCTGGACCAGCGGAGGGGAGAACGGTGTATGCAACTATCCCATGGGTCTTTCCCTGGGCGTGATTACGGTGCCGGAAGACGCCTACTGGGATTGGTCGCATGTGGAACTGGTCCCCGGCTACGACACCTACTTCTCCTTCAGTGGACACGGTGGCCGGGACGATCATCCCAAGCTGCAGCTCAAGGCCAGTACCGGCAGCACACAGCATGGCACGCAGGTAATATTCCGCCTCAAATGGGATAACAGGAAAAAGTCTGAAATCTACGTAGACCACAACTAAAATCGCTATCTTTGCCCCTGATATGGAACAATTCGACGCACTCGACGTAATTGCTCGTACCAGGGGCAAAGTAGATATGGACGGCGCTCCCAACGGGGACAGGCTGTTCCTGCTCTGGGGTTCGCTGACGGCCTTTTTCTATTTGCTGGAATTTCTGCTGTGGCAAGTCCTGCATCGGGACTGGTGTTTCTGGCTCTGGATAGGCATCCCGCTTCTGGGCCTGCCCCTCATGAGCGTCATCCTTCGGCGCGACCATGAACGGAAGCACATGCGCACGCATGGCTCCAGGCTGGTGCTCGATTACTGGATCTTTACGGCCTGCGCCATTGGCGCCGGGGGCTTCCTTTTCGGCTTTTTCGACCTCTATGAAGTGGTGGAGAATCCGATGATCTGCCTGCTGGTCGGGATCGGCGCTTTCATTACGGGTGAGGTCCTGCGTTTCCGGCCCATGATAGCGGGCGGACTCGTGGGGGCGGCCGTCGGTGTAGGCGCGTTCCTTTTGCAGGGAGAACTGTGGGTCTGGCAGGTGCCGTGTATCGTGCTTACGGCGGTGGCCTCACTCATCGTGCCGGGATTACTGTTCAACAGAAGCATGCGTTATGGAGTTTAAGGACCTCGATCCCATCCTGCACAACGAGCTGCGCCTCAAAGTGATGGCGGCGCTGGATTCGTTGGACGACGCCGACTTCGTCTACCTCAGGGAACTCACGAAGGCGACGGCGGGGAACCTGTCCGTACAACTCTCCCGTCTGGCCGAGGCGGGTTATATCAAAATCTCCAGCAGCGGCGCCGGCCGAAGTTCGCACACGGTCTGCCGCATCACGGCTAAGGGAACTGCGGCCCTGAGAGACTACCAGAATGCCTGGATGTCTTATTTCAACACTAAATAGCGCTGCGTGAACTGCGTGAGGTAGTCGCGCAGCTCCGGTGCGTCGAGGATGCGGATGTGGTCGGCAAGGCCCAGTACGAAGCGGCCAACGCCCTGCAGGGCGCAGACCTGCGTGTCGAGGATACGGCTGCCGTCCGCCGCGGCGGGACTCAGTTCGGCTTCCGCAAGCGGATACTCTTCGCAGAGCAGGTTGGCGGCCATCATGTCGAGTTGCAGCCGCACGGGGATGTGGCGCTGGCCGGGCATGCGGAAAACGTCGAGTTCGTCGCGTCGGTGCTCCGGGGCGTGCGCCCAACTCTCGGGGCAGACCTCCACTTCGCCGATGCGGGCAATGGCGAAGGTCTTGCAACGCCCGTCTTCCAGGTCGTAGCACCACACGTGTATATAATTGGAGGTGAAGGCGAAGGGCTCCACCTTCCGGTCGCGGCGCTCTCCGGAGTGGGAAGACTTGTAGTCGCGCAGCACCACGGCCTTCTCCTCTCGGATGGCGTCGGAGAGTTCACGCACGTTGAGCGAATTGGCCCGTTTCTCGGTGAAGTCGGTCACGGGGGCGCTGTCGTAGATGGCCGAGAGTTTCTGCCTGAGGTTCTGTTTGAGGGCGTTGCTGTTGTCTAGCCCTTCGATGAGCCCGTTCACGATGGCCGCTTCCTCGTCGGAAAAATAGACGATTTTGCTGAAATCGGGCAGGCGTCCGCGTGTGGTCACCAGCTGATAGACGCCCGCATCCACTTTCTGTACGGCGAATCCCGCCTCGCGGAAGGTGTCGATGTAGCGGTAGATGGAGCGGTAGCTGGTGTCGAGTTTGCGCGCAAGGTCTTCCACCGTCAACGCCGTGTTGCCGGTCATCAGCTTCATGAGCCGAAGCATGCGCTCAAACTTGGGCTGGTCCATCTATTTGCACCAGCGGTCGAGCCAGTCGAAGAAGGTACGGTGCCAGTAGAGGGCGTTCTGCGGTTTGAGGATCCAGTGGTTCTCGTCGGGGAAGACCACCAGTTTGGAGGGGACACCCATCAGCTGGGCGGCGTTGAAGGCCGCCATGCCCTGGTCATAGGGGATGCGGAAGTCCATGCCGCCGTGGATGCAGAGAATGGGCGTATGCCAGTCGGTAGCCCGGCTCTCGGGCGAGTTGGCGTAGTGGCGCCGGGCCGCCGGGAGACTGCTGTAGGGCGCGCCGCCCTGACGGATACCGCCGAATTCCACCCCGGCCACGCCGGGACGGTCCTGCACGCCGCCGTTGTCGAAATTGGGGAACCACATCTCTTCGGGGGTGTACCACAGGTATTTCTCGTCGAAGATGCCCGCGTGGGCGATGAAGCAGTCGAACACGTCGCCGTGCACGCCGGCCAGGTAATAGACCGAATAGCCGCCGTAGCTGGCGCCGCAGGCCGCCATCTTGCCCACATAGGGCTCAGCTTTGAGGGCGCGGGCCGCGGAAAGGTAGTCCTGCATGTTCTGGCCGGGGTAGTCGCCTGAAATCTGCTCTTTCCATTCCTGTCCGAAGGCGGTGGTGCCGCGGCGGTTGGGCAGGACCACGATGTAGCCCTGCTGGGCCATGAGGCGGTAGCACCAGCGGTACGACCAGTCCTGGCTGTTGCTGCTCTGCGGGCCGCCCAGGGTGATGAGGATGGAGGGGTAGACCTTCGCCGGGTCGAACTCCGGAGGATAGACCACCCAGGTGGGCATGAGTTTGCCGTCGGTGGTGGGAATCTGCCGTAGCTCGGTGCGGATCTCCTTCAGCTGTCCCAGGATGTCGGCATTTTCGTGGCTGAGCTGCGTGAACGAGGCGCCCTGGGGCTTGAGGTCTACCGCCACGAGTTCCAACGGGAAATGCAGGGAATAGTAGGTGGTGAGCAGGCGCAGGCCGTCTTCACGCTCCACGAAACCGAAGGGCGAGAAGAAGTCGCAGGGCCAGTCTTCGGGCGTGAGGCGCTGCACTTCACCGGAGTCGGCGCTCACGCGGAAAATGCCCTGCACAGCTTTCTCGTAGAGGGCGTTGAAGCAGAGGTCGTCGCCCGTCCAAACGGGGCCGGAAGCATCGTGGTCGAAGCCTTCCGTAAGGTCGCGGATGTTGTCGGCGCTGGCCGCTCCGTCGGCGTTAAAATGCACGTCGCAGACCATCAGGCGCGTCTTGTCGGCCTCGTAACCGTCGCGCTCCATGCTCAGCCAGGCGAGGCGGCTGCCGTCGGGCGACCAGACTGGATCGGTGTCGTAACCGCCGCCCATGGGGATGAGCACGGTGGCGCCGCTCTGCGTGTCGTAGATGTAGATTTCCGTATCGGTAGAGAAGGCGTAGTCACGCCCGGTCTTCTTGCGGCAGGAATAGGCGATGTGCCGGCCGTCGGGATGCCAGTCCAGCTGTTCCGTGCCGCCGAAGGGCTCGGTGGGCAGTTCGAAGGGACTGTCGGCCCCCAGGATGTCGGTGGAATTGGCGGGGGTGACGGGGCCGTCGCCGAGCGGAGCCGTGAAGCTGTGTGGGATTTCGGTCACCCAGTGGTCCCAGTGCCGGTACATGAGCTGTTCGGTGGCGTAGGCCTTGGCCTTGTCGAGCGCGGGGTCGGAGTCGGCGGGCGTCTGCACCGGGCCCTTCACCGTGCTGATATAGATCATCTGCGAAGCGTCGGGAGAGAGCTTGAATTCGCCGATTCCGGCGGGTACGTCGCTCATTTTCTGCTTCTTGCCCAGGCGCCGGCCCTTGAGGGGCGCTTTCCAGAGCTGTCCGTCCTGCAGGAACCAGATGCTCCCTCCGTCGGGACTCCAGCGCGCGTTGGAAACGCTGCCGGCTCCAAACGTGAGCTGGCTGCGTCCGCTGCCGTCCGCATTGCAAAGGAAGAGGTTTCGGCGCGAACCGTTCTTCTTGAGGTCCTGGTGGTTCACTCCGTAGAGGATCAGGCTCCCGTCGGGGGAGAGCTGCGGATCTGAGACGCGTCCCAGTGAAAGCAGCACCTCGGGCGTCATCACGCCGTTTTCAATCTGCGGAGCGGAGGCACCTTCCCCGGTGTCCGCGGCGTTCCGGTTACAACTGACAGCCATCGTAAGCAAGGTTAAAGCAATGAGTACCCTTTTCATTCCAGAAATTGTTGTTTTTGCAAAGATACTTATATTTGCAGAAAATGGAATGATATGAAAAAGCTCCTTTTAATCCTTTTGCCGGTGTTTGCGCTGGCCCTTGCTTGCGACGAGAAAGAGGGTGGCGGCAAGTCAGCTGTATCGCTCGATTTCAGCGGCAGCGACGCCGAACTTCAGGTTCCGGTGGAGGGCGACAGTTTTACCATTGAATTCCGCGCCTTTAAGGGCGAGGAACCCGTTGAGTGGGAAGCTTACGGCACTGCTCCCTGGGTGAAGGTGAGCCCGGAATCGGGTTCGGGCTGGGGTGAGATCACCGTAACGGTCGAACCCAACACTACGGCCGGAATCCGGAATGCGGCGGTTTCCATCGAATCGGGCGGCAAAACCCTGGCCCGGCCGGTGACACAGAGCCTGAATGCCGGCGCCCTGCAGGCGGAGAGTTGGTTCTCCAAGAACTTCTGGGAGCGTACGGACCTGGAGCAGACGGGGCTTCGGGGACCGGTAAAGAGCTGGTATGAAAGCACCTACACCACTTATCACAAGTTTTTCTACGACCAGGCCGGGCATCTTGTGAAGGAGGAGTACCACAACACCGTCAACAATACGGTCGAGGTGGAGTGGGAGCACAGCTACGACAGTCAGGGGCGTCGCAGCCGGAGCGAGTATTCCTATGGGGAGAACCACGGCTCGCGGACATTTACCTATGAATACGCCTCGTCGGGCGGGAAGTACGTGGCCACCGATCCATACAACTTCATTCCCTTCATCTATTCCTCAGGAAAATCGTTCCCGCTCACGCTCATCAAGGACCTTGCGGCCATCCATTACCTCGATGACTCTCCGGCCTATTATGAGCGGACCGACTACAGTTATGCCTTCGACTCCGATGGCAACCTTACTATCACGGAGGTGAGCCAGGTCGGACGCGAGACGGAACCGGAGACCTATACTTATAAGGTCATTTACAACGGCCTCTATCCGTCTTCTTTCGAGAAGGATGGCCTTGTTACCTCGGCCACGTTCGCGGCCAACGGCATGCCCCTTAGCTATGTTGAGAAGAGCGGAGTGAAAAGCTGGTCCTTCTATGAAAACGACCATCTGTTGCTGGTCAAACGCTTGGACGAGCCCAATGCCGGCGGCATGGTGGCCATGTTCTGGGCCGACTACAAGTACAACGGGAACGGTGACGAAACGGAATTCAAGCGGGCCTATTTCAACAAGGACCAGATCTACACCGATACCATTGGCAAGTATTTCTACGACAGCCACGGCAACTGGATCATGCGCACCGAAGTAAGGGAACCTGCGATGCAGCACGGAGAATTCTATCCCTCCATTGCGGAACGGGTTATCACCTATTGGGAATAGGCTCAGGAAATCTTGCTGTAATCGTGCACTTCGTAACGCCCCTTCCGCAATTCCCGCGTGAGGGGCGTATTCAATGGATGTGAGAGCGTCGGATCGGTGGCGAGCACCTGTTCGGCGTATTCGCGCGCTTCCGACAGGAGGATCCCGTCGCGGGCGAGCGAGGCGATGCCCAGACGTACGGGGAGGCCGCTCTGCTGCGTGCCTTCCAGGTCGCCGGGGCCGCGCATCTTCATGTCTTCCTCGGCAATCTCGAAGCCGTCTTCGGTACGGCACATGAGTTCGAGCCGCTGCAGGGCCTCGCGGGAGGTCTTGTAGTCACGCACCAGCACGCAGTACGATTTCTCGGCGCCCCGGCCCACCCGTCCGCGCAGCTGGTGGAGCTGCGAGAGGCCGAAACGCTGGGCGCTCTCGATCACCATCACCGAGGCGTTGGGCACGTCGACGCCCACCTCGATCACGGTGGTGGAAACCAGGATCTGGGCCCTTCCCGCCACGAAAGCCGCCATGTTGAATTCTTTCTGCTCCGAAGTCTGCTGGCCGTGCACGATGGCCACCTTGTAGTCGGGCAGGGGGAAGGCGTTCACGATCTCCTCATAGCCTTGTTCCAGGTTCTTGAGATCCGTCTTTTCGCTTTCGAAGATGAGGGGATACACCACGAAGACCTGTCTGCCTCGCGCGATTTCCTCGCGCATGAACTTATAGAGCGCCGCCTTCCGGGAGGGCGTGATGAGCAGGGTCTGTACGGGTTTGCGCCCCGGGGGCATCTCGTCGATGACCGAGACGTCGAGGTCGCCGTACAGGGTCATGGCAAGGGTCCTGGGAATGGGGGTGGCGGTCATGACCAGCACATGCGGCGGCGCTCCTGGCCCCTTGTCCCAGAGGCGTGCGCGCTGGTCCACGCCGAAACGATGCTGCTCGTCAATGACGGCGAGTCCCAGGCGTTGGAAGAGTACGTTGTCTTCCAGCAGGGCGTGCGTACCCACGATGATGCCGATGCTCCCGTCCTGCAGGCCCGCATGGATCTCGCGCCGCTCCCTCTGCGTGCTGCTGCCCGTGAGCAGGGCGCAGCGCACCTTAGTGGGGGCGAGGTAACGGCAGATGTTGGCGTAGTGCTGCCGCGCCAGCACCTCGGTGGGAGCCATAATGCAGGACTGGTAGCCGTTGTCGGCGGCCAGCAGGCAGGAGAGCACGGCCACCATGGTCTTGCCCGAGCCTACGTCGCCCTGCAGGAGACGGTTCATCTGGCGTCCGCCCGTGAGGTCGGTCCGGATTTCCTTGATGACGCGTTTCTGCGCCCCGGTGAGGCTGTAGGGCAGGGCGTCGTAGCAGGCGTTGAACTCCGCCCCCACCTTGGGCATGGGAAGCCCATTATCGGCGCGGGAGCGGATGTATTTCTGTTTGAGGAGCGACAGCTGCAGGAGGAACAGTTCCTCGAATTTGAGCCGCCGGATGGCTTTCTGCAGCGCATCGGCGCTCTTCGGGAAATGGATGTTGCGCAGGGCGAACGCCAGCGGCACCAGGCCCTTGTCGTGCAGTACGTAATCGGGCAGGGGATCCACCAGAGTAGGCAGGCAGGCTTCGAGCGCGGCGGCCTGCAGCTTGCACATGACCTTCCCCGTAATGCCACCGTTCTTGAGCGCTTCGGAACTGGGATAGACGCCGGTGAGCGTGCCCTGGCCCATGGTGCCAGCCGCCTGGGGTGCATCCACCTCGGGGTGCACGAGATTGATCCGGTCGTTGAAGACCGAAGGCTTTCCAAAGAAGACGAAACGCTCGCCGGGCCTGAGGTGCTGCCAGTTCCAGCGGATGCCCTTGAAGAACACGACTTCGAGGGTTCCGCTGCCGTCGGTAACCATCACGCTCAGGCGTTTGACGGCCTGGAACTTAATGGGAGGCGTAGGGTCCACCACGGCGCCGGACGGCCCAAGGAGGGTGGCGGAAACCACCTGCCCAAGGATCTGAACGTAGGCAAGGTCGGGCCGAAGGTCGGCGATGCGCTGAAAGCCGGTGCGGTCTATGTAGCGGAAGGGATAGATGCGGATGAGGTCCTCGGGCGTGGCGATGTCGAACTCCTTTTTCAGGAGCTCGGCTCGTTTGGGCCCGACCCCGGGCAGGTACTTGATGTCGCCTGCAGATTCCGCCATGGCTTCGCTTTTCTACAAATGTACAAAATATTATATAACTTTGTGCAATGCGTAGAATCCTTATTTCCCTTCTGTTTTGCGGCGCCGCGCTGAGCCTATCCGCGCGGGAGGCCCGGCATGTTTTTGAGACCGCCTACAACGCCCTTCCCGAAAAGGCGGCTGTTTTCCGTCCCGGCGGGGACTGGTTCCCGTATCCGTCCTACTCGGACCACAGCAGCTGGCGCGCTTTCTTCACGGGCATCAAAACCATTGTGGGCCGGGGCCAGAGTTTTATGGGGCGTGACTGGAGTGCCAACCCTACGGCGCTCAAGCACCGGGAAGCCCTCGCCGAGCTGGTCCTGGCCGAACTGGCCGAGGGGAAGGGTCAGTTTATCCCCGAAATCACCAAGGCCCTGGAAACGCTGGTTTCCCTGGGCTACCTGCCCACGCCGGGCAGCCGTCCCGATACGCCGCCCGAACAGCGGATCATCGCCCTGCATGAGGCTGCCTACGGGGCCGAAGTCGCCCTTGCGCTCTTCTTTTTTCAGGAGCAGCTGCCCCGAGCCCTGTGCGACGGGGTGTACGAACTGCTGCGAGCGAATATTTTCGATCCCTATCTGAATCCGGCCAACGACCGCCGTCCGGAGATGAACTGGATGGCCATCCACTTCGACCCCAACGGGGAAGGCTACCTCAACAACTGGTGCTCCTACTGCACGGTGCACGTGCTCACGGCCTTCCTGCTGGCCGAACGTGATTCCGGCCGGCTCCTGCAGGCGGTGGCGAAGTCGTGCAAGACCATGGACGCGTATATGGACTACGCCGGCCTGGACGGCAGCTGCGAGGAGGGGCCCGGCTACTGGAATATGGCGGGCGCAAAAGTCTACGAATACGCCCGTCTGATGTGCGACGCTTCCGACGGCAAGATAGACCTCCTGTCCGATCCGCAGATCCGGCGGATGGGGGAGTGGCGCATCCACGTGGACGCGGGCGAGGGCTGGGTGGTGAACTTCAGCGACGGCAGTGCACGGGGCCTCAACTATGCCGAGGTGCTCTACCGTTACGGGCTCGATTGCGGCAGCCGCGAGCTGGTGGACTACGCCATCCTGAATTTCATCAACAACGACTTCACCGCTTTCCGCAACGCGCCCTACCGCGGGGGTTCGGAAGGCGAACGCATCTACCGGGCGCTGGAATCGCTCCGCTACAACGCGCAGCTCTACGAGGACAGGGAAAAAGCCCTCGACGCCGCGGGCGGAGACTACTATAAACTCTGGAAAAACGGTTTTGCGCGCCTGTCCTCACATTGGTACCCCGACAACCAGCAGGCCTTCCTGCGTGCCGGGAAGAAGTTCCTGGCGGCCAAAGGCGGGCACAACCGCGAGAGCCACAACCACAACGACGTGGGCTCTTTCGTGCTTTTCGACGAAAGCATGCCCGTGATCATCGATCCGGGGCTCAACCACGAGACCTACGGAAAGAGCAACAAATATGTGGTCTGGAGCGCCCGCTCCGAATGGCACAACCTTCCGGTAATCAACGGTATGCAGCAGGCTCCTGGCCGCAGCTACAGGGCCGTGGACGCCACCGCCGACCCCGAGGCGGGGACCTTCAGCGCCGACATTGCGCAGGCTTATCCAAAGGAAGCCGCTTGCCGCAGCTGGCGCCGCTCCTACGCCCTTTCGGCCACCGCCGCCGTGGTGGAGGACCATTTCGAGCTGGAGCGACGGATCGCCCCGGACACGCTTCATTTCGTGTTGTGGAAAGAACCCTTCCTGCCCGGTGAAAAGTGTGATCACAAAAAGGTGAAAGACGGGGAAGTGATGATTTTTTGTCGTAATTTTGACGGCAGTAAATCGAAATGGATGCGGCTTCGCTTTCCCGAAACACTCACGGTGGTGAAAGAAGAAAAGCCCATTACGGACAGGGCGCAGAAAAGCTGCTGGGGCGAATCGCTCTGGCGCCTGCGTTTTGCTTCGCGCCCCGACGCGCCGCTCAAGGGAAACTACCGTTTTGAAATAGTAAAGTAACGATATGAGTTCCAGAAGATTCCATTCTGTTATCCTGACAGCCCTGCTTATTCCCTGCTTCGCCGCGGCACAGGACGCTGTGACCTTTGAAATGCGCTCCTTCTCTTCCAAGGCGGAGGCAAATGGCGTGACCGATTTCCACGGCCCCACCGAGGTGTTTTCCACGCCGGAGCGGGTGGCCGCCCTGAACAGCTACGCCCGCTTTGCTTCCCGTTTCTGGGGCGATCCCACGCTCTCCACGCCTCTGTTTACGGATGCCCAGCTGCGGGAGCGCCTTGCGCAGATAAAACCCCAGCCCCTCACCCAGGTACGCACGACGCTCAAGCTGGAGGACTGGCGTTCCTGCGGGTATATTAAAGGTAAGGAAATGCGCAAGGCGGCCGACTTCGCCCGTTGGACGGCGGACGGCGCGCGCATCCAGGACGGTTGCCTGGTGCTGGACGGAGCCCGTGCCTCATTTCCGCTCGATTCCGCTGCGCGCTGGCGCTTCAGGATGCGTTTTTCCCTGGCATCGGCCCCTTCGGGTCTTTCGCTGGTGCTGCGGGGCGACGGTGCTGCGCCCGTCTCGCTGCCTCTTTCCGGAGAGACGCAGTTCGAAGTCTACGGCGACTTCCAGGAAGGGGCGCTCTTCGTCTCGACCGGTGCCAGGACGCTGCTGGAGAAGCCTATTGGGGCCTCGTTCGGAAAGGAACTCCGCTCGTTCAGCCTCGAAGCGCTCTCGGGCAGCGCCCGTGTGCAGCGCTTCGCCTTCTACTGCTTTGACCGTCAGGAAAACAATGTAGACCAGCCCTATCGCCTCAGACTCGTCTGCGACGGCGATTTCCGCCCTGTTCCCGCCATGGAAGGCTGGGCCGGGCCCGCCTATGACGATTCGGCCTGGGAGCCGGTACGCCTTCCCTCGGTGCACGGCGGCCTTGCCGAGGCGGGGGAGCGCTACTATCTGCGCACCCGCGTGAACGTGGGCGACTTCAAATATGCCGCCCTGGAACTCGAAACGCTCGATCCTGCGGGGGAAGTGTGGGTGAACGGCGAACCGGCGGCCGTCCTGAGCGGCCGGGTGCCCCGCCATATAGACGTGAGCGAGTATCTGCATCCCGGAGAAAACACCATTGCGGTGTGTGTAAAGCCCTATTATGCCGAGTACCCCATGCACCACAGTCCGTCCGACCTCAACATCGGCTGGTTCCTGGGCCGGGCGAAACTCCTGCTCACAGGCGACAGCAGCCGCATCTGCGAAGCGCTGGTGCATACCGCGAAGCTGGGCGCGTCTGAGGCCGTGCAGCACCACCGCGTGGTGCTCAAGAACCCAACTCCTTTCTACCGCAAGACGCAGCTTCTGGTGCAATACTATCCCTGGTTCCCGCAGGAAGGTGCCTGCGTGGCCTCCGCCCGGACGGAACTCGAACTGCGCCCGCGCGTAGATAATGTCTGTGAACTCGACATTACGCTGCCCTCGCCGCGGCTCTGGAGCCCGGGCGACCCCAATCTCTACCGGGTAGCCTTCACCCTTCTGGACGAGGACGGAAAGCCCATAGACGACTGCGTGACCACGACCGGCGTTCGCCTGATTGAGCAGAAAAAGGGCGAACTGTATATCAACGGCAAGCCCGAAATGCTCAACGGCGCGCAGATCTTCGGCTTCCGCCTTCCCATTGAAACGCTTTCCAAGACCATCCGCTGCGCCTCGGACGAACAGGTGATGCGTGACCTCGTGATGTCGCGGTGCCTGGGCAACCTACTGCGCATCCACGTGCATGCGGAGCAGGGGGTGGCGGAAGGCATCAACGACCCCCGCTATGCCGAATGGGCCGACCAGATGGGGCTCTACCTTATCTGGCAGTCGCCTGCCTGGCTGCGCGAGGGAGAGGCCTGGAACGTGGATATCGCTTCATTCCCCGCCTACATGAAACAGGTCTACAACCATCCCAGCATTGTGATGTGGGAAGCCAGCAACCATCCCAACCGCTTCAAGCTGCACGGTTTCAAGGAGACCGAAGACTATTTCAACAGCATCATCTCCACCCTGACTTCGGTAGACAGCACGCGCCTGCTTTCGCCCACCACCTTCTGGGGTCACAGTTATTATGCCAATTACGACGGCACCCTCGACTACAAGGGCGGCCACCACGCGCCCAATCCGCTGCTGATGCACCCCATGATGACCCGCGGCAGCCAGGACGCTTATACGGGCTACGGTTACACCTGGGACGTGCTGCGCAACCATCCCTACGACTGGGCCAAATCTTGTCTCGACGCCAAGGAGCTGTGCTATTTCAACTTCGAGCACGAGGAGTCTTCGGGGCAGCCCAACTGGGATCTGGCCCGCAAGGAGCCCTGGTACCGCCTTCAGTCGTATGAATGGCCCTATGAGGAGGGAAGCATCGGCCGCAAGCTGGAGTTCCCCGAATGGCGGGCCAGCCAGGCTTTCCAGGCCTTCTCTGCCTGGGAATCCATGAAAGTGCAGACCCTTGCCGGCGTATGCGGCTACTCCTGGTGCTGCATTGAATCGGGTCCCAACATGTTCACCTACCAGAAGCCACTGGTCGACCCGTACTACGTGCCCAAACTGGTCTTCCACGCCAACAGGATGGTCTTCCAGAGCCTTTGGGCGGCTTCGGATGACGTAGATACCGTCTACGGGCCCGGCGACTCCGTGAAACCGGTCATCTTCAACCTGGGAGCGGCCTGCACGGCCGAACTGACGGTTTCCCTGCAGGACGAACGGGGCAGGACCCTCGAGAAAAAACAGATCCGCGCCATCGCTGTCCCGGCGGGACGGAGCGTGACGCGGCTCGAACCTTTCCGCTTCAAACACAGGGGAGCGGGTACCTATTTTATTGTATACTCCCTGAAGAAGACGGCTCAGTAGGCCTGCTTCAGTACAATCTCGGCATAGCGCTCTCCCAGCAGGACAAGACCCTGCCGGTTGAAGTGCGTGTTGTCGGGATTGCTGCCGCAGCCCTCGGCCGAGGCGCACCAGGCCTTGGGAATCACCTTGCCGATATTCTGCAGCATGGCGTTGAATTCGGGTGAACTGCGGCGGGCGTAATTAAGCTCTCCGGCAATGAAGGGGATGTCTCCCAAGCCCAGGTCGCGGCGCAGGTCTCCCACGAAGGAAGCCAACTGTCCCAGATACCGAACCCGTTTTGCTTCGCTCGAGTTGCTCTCTCCCTGATGCCAGAGTATGGCCTTGAGCGTTCCGTAACGCAGGGCCTCACGCGTGCGGCGCAGGGTCTCATCGTAGAATACGGGTATGGGCTGCCCGATCCTTTCAGGGTCGTCGCCTTCTTTTTTGTTGAAACTGCGCTGCGCGGCGCCTTTGAGCCAGTGCTCCATACTCGATCCGCCCCGGGCGTTCACCACCAACAGGACCTTTCGTCCCGTTTTCTTATGGATGGCGCGGGCGAAGGAGTCGCCCAGGTTGAATTGCTGCATCCCGACCTTCTTGCGGATGGTGGAGTAGCGGTTGAGCGGTTCCGATGCAGGGGTGATGCTGCCGTCTTCCTTCAAGAGCCAGACCCCGTCCATGGGAAGGGTGTCGCTCTCTTCCAGGACGCCCCGTCCGGCCATGTTCGACTGTCCGATGAGCAAAAAGACATCGTACTCACCGCCCTTCTTCGTCCCTCCCAGCTTCGAGGGGAAAGAACAAGCGCCGGTGAAAAACACCAGCGCTGTCAAAAGAATGATTCTGAATCGCATAGCTAATTCCAGGTGAAAGGTTCCCCTTCCGTGTAACCTTCGTTGGTAAAGGTGCCTCCGAAGCTGCCGTCCTTGACGTTCACCGTACAGGTGGCGGTCTTTCCGCCGTCGGCGGTGGTGACGGTGATGATGGCGGTTCCTTCAGCGACGGCGGTCACAACCCCGTTCTCAACGGTAGCGACGTCCGTGTTGCTGCTCTCCCAGCTCACGGCCTTGTTGGTGGCGTCGACCGGAGCGATGGTGGCAACGAGGGTGAAGTTCTGACCGAGGGACAGGTCGATGCTTGTCTTGTTGAGGGAGACTCCGGTCACGGCAATGGTGGCGCTTTCCACGGTCACGGTGCAACTGGCAGTCATGCCGCCGTCCTCGGTAGTGACGGTGATGACGGCAGTGCCCACGCTAACGCCGGTCACGACCCCGTTTGCAACGGTGGCGACCGCTTCATTGCTGCTCGTCCAGCTCACGTTCTTGTTGGTGGCGTTGGCCGGGGTGATGGTCGCGGTGAGGGTGACGTTGGCGCCTTCTTTGATGGTGGCGCTGCTTTGATCGAGGGAAACGCCGGTCACGGCATAGACCTTCTCATTCACGGTGACGGTGCAGGTAGCGGTCTTGGCCCCTTCTTCCGTGGTGACGGTAATGGTAGCGTTGCCCTTGGCGATGGCCGTCAGAAGGCCGTCTACGACAGTAACCACATTGGCGTTGCTGGTGGACCAGCTGTAGTTGGGATTGTCCGCGTTTTCGGGGTCGATGGTGGCGGTGAGCTGCTCCGTGTCGCCCTCGGTGAGGACGGTGGAAGTCTTATTCAGGCTGATACCCACCACGGGGACAGGCTTCTTAGTCACGGAAACAGCGCAAGTCGCGGTTTTGCCGCCGTCCTTGGTGGTGACGGTGATGACGGCAGTGCCCACGCTAACGCCGGTCACGTGGCCATCACTAACCGTGGCCACTTCGACGTCGCTCGACTTCCAGCTCACGGAAGGATCGTCGGCATCTTCCGGCGTGACGGTGGCAACGAGGTCGGCCTTGTCGCCGATGTAGAGCGCCAGGGTCCTCTGATTGAGGCTGACGCCCGTTACATGAACTTCTTTGGCGGTTTTGCTGCAGGCTGCCAGTACGGACAGGACAGCAAACAGGGAAAGAATCCTTTTCATATTAGTTGTGTTAATCAATTTGTGGTCCGGCAGCAACCAGGGCCTTGCCTGCGGCGTTTCCTTCGTATTTCTTGAAGTTCTTGATGAAACGCGCCGCAAGGTCGCGGGCCTTGGCGTCCCACTGGGCGGGATCGGCGTAGGTGTCGCGCGGGTCGAGGATATGGGTGTCCACGCCCTTGAGTTCGGTGGGGACGGAGAAGTTGAAGTACGGAATCTTCTTGGTCGGGGCCTTGTCGATGCTTCCGTCGAG
This sequence comes from Bacteroidales bacterium, assembly GCA_017453565.1. GTDB lineage: Bacteria > Bacteroidota > Bacteroidia > Bacteroidales > UBA932 > Cryptobacteroides. The sequence continues at coordinate 314 of JAFTEQ010000032.1, read as the reverse complement.
GATGGCGTCGATGATGCCGCGCGTGTCACGGATGGAAATACGCTTTCCTGTGCCGTTCCAGCCGGTGTTCACCAAGTAGGCCTTGGCGCCGCTCTTCTTCATCTTCTTCACGAGTTCTTCGGCGTATTTGGTGGGATGCAGCTCCAGGAATGCCTGGCCGAAGCAAGCCGAGAAAGTGGGCGTGGGTTCGGTGATACCGCGTTCGGTGCCGGCCAGCTTGGCGGTGAAGCCCGAAAGGAAGTAGTACTTGGTCTGTTCCGGAGTGAGTACGCTCACGGGCGGCAGCACGCCGAAGGCATCGGCCGACAGGAAGA
>JAFTEQ010000031.1 GCA_017453565.1 Bacteroidales bacterium | reverse complement strand
GGTGATGACCGCCTCGGTCACTTCCTGACGCAGATAATCCTCGGCCGTCTTCTTCATCTTCTGGAGGATGATGGCGGAGATTTCCTGCGGCGAGTAGAGCCGTCCGTTGATGTCCACGCGCGGGGTGTTGTTGTCGCCTTTCACCACCTTGTAGGGCACGCGGTTCGCTTCGGCGGCCGTCTGGTCGTAGGTTTCGCCCATGAAACGCTTGATGGAGAATACGGTATTGCCGGGGTTGGTGATGGCCTGACGCTTGGCCGGGCTGCCCACCTTGCGTTCCCCGTCGTCGGTGAAAGCCACCACGGACGGAGTGGTCCGGGCGCCTTCGTTGTTGATGATCACGGTCGGCTGGTTGCCTTCCATCACGGCTACGCACGAATTCGTGGTGCCGAGGTCGATTCCGATAATTTTACCCATAGTATAGTTCCTTTTTATTTGTTTCTGTCACAAACGCCCGGTTGGGACGTCGACATCCGACACATCGAAAGCTGTGCCATGGCCCGGAAATTGACATTTTGTCAGTTGCTTTATTCACAATTAATAGTATATTTGTAGCAGAAGATAAAGTACATACATATGAAAAGAATCATCTTGATCACCTTGGCTGCCGTCGCCCTTTCCTGTTCCGGAAAGAACGCGGAGCCAGCCAGCCAGCTCATCGAAGCGGAATATTTCTCCTCCCCCGGGGGCTGGGTCGTGGACGACCAGTTCTACGATCAGCTGGGCACTTCCTATCTGATGGCGCACGGCATGGGCATCCCGGTAGAGGATGCCGCCACCACCGTGTTCCTGCCCCGTGCCGGACGCTATCACGTGTGGGTGCGCACCTACAACTGGAATGCCCCCTGGGATCCCAGCCAGGCGCCGGGCCGTTTCACCCTTCTGGTAGACGGCAAACAGATCGGTAAGGAGTTGGGGGTGCGTGACAGCGAATGGACCTGGCAGTATGCCGGCCGCATCAAGGCCGACATCCACGAAGAGAGCGGCGGCGCAGCCGTGCGCGTGGCGCTGCACGACCTCACCGGTTTCAACGGCAAGTGCGATGCGCTCTTCTTCTCGACCGAGCGCAAGCCCCAGTTCCCAACGAAACGCAAACACCCGGAAATCAACGGCTTACAGAAGTATGACCTGATTGTTGCCGGAGCGGGTACGGCCGGAATTTCGGCGGCCATCGCCGCGGCCCGGCTGGGGCTCAAGACCCTGCTTGTGAACGACCGGCCCGTGCTGGGCGGCAACAACAGCCCCGAACACCACATCGGCGCTTCGGGCCGCTTGAAGACCCAGCCCTATCCCCAGCTCGGCACCGTCATGATGGAACTGGGCAACGTGTTCTCCGACTACAAGCACGCAGAAGAGATGATCGAGGCCGAAAAAGACCTGCGCGTCCTGCTCCGCCACCGTGTGGTGGGCGTGGAGAAGGAAGGCGACCTCATCAAGGCCGTGAAGGTCCTCAACCTCGCTTCGGGCATCATCACCGTCATCCAGGGCAGCTACTTTGCCGACTGCACCGGTGACGGCAACCTGGGCGTGCTCGCGGGTGCCTCCTTCATGCAGGGGCAGGAAGCCCGTGACGTCTTTAACGAAGACCTCGCCCCGGAAAAGCCGGAAGGCCTCTCCTACGGTTCCACCATGCCTTGGTCTGCGGAAAAGGCCGACAGCGTGTCTACCTTCCCGGAATGCCCCTGGGCCTTCGCGTTCAATGACAGCACCGCCATTCCCGACCTCCATCACAGATGGTTCTGGGAAACGGGCTTCTATCTGGATCAGGTGAAGGACGCGGAACTCATCCGCGACGCCTGGCTGCGCATCATCTACGGCAACTGGGCCTGGCTCAAGAATTCGCCCAAGTTCAAGGACGAGTTCGCCAACGCACGCCTTAAACGGGTAGGCTATGTGCTGGGCAAGCGCGAGTCGCGCCGGCTCAAGGGCGACTACATCCTCACCCAGAACGACATCGAGGGCGACTGGCGCAGCCGCTACGACGACCCGGTGGTGTGGTGCACCTATTCCATCGACCAGCACTTCCCGCGGCAGGACGCCGTGGAGAAATGGGGCAAGGACGCCTTCTTCTCCACCATGAAGCACAACCACAACCCCCTGGGCATCTCCCGCCGCTACCTCAAGGAAGGAATCGACTACAACATGCCCTACATGCTCCCCTACCGCTGCCTCTACAGCGCCGACGTGTCGAACCTCTTCATGGCCGGACGCGACATCAGCGTGAGCCGCATCGCCCTCTGTTCCACCCGTGTCATGGGCACTACGGCGGTGACCGGCGAGGTTGTGGGTATCGCCGCTGCCGTCTGCAAGCAGTTCGGCTGCACGCCGCGCGCCCTGTACACCGACCACCTGCCCCAGCTCAAGGCCGCGCTGAAGAAGGGCGTGCCCACCAGGTTCGGCGACCACTACCATCAGAACTGATACGGGAATGGAGTATCCGCTCCTGCCGGACGAGGTCTACGCAGACCTGGAAGGCCGCATCCTCTATGAAGACAATCACCTGCTCGTGGTCAACAAACGGGCAGGTGAGATCGTTCAGGGCGACAAGACCGGAGACCCCACGCTCGGCGACGCCTACAAGGCGTTCATCGCCCGGCGCGACAATAAACCCGGCCGGGTGTTCCTGGGTGTACCGCACCGGCTCGACCGGCCGGTGAGCGGCGTGGTCATCCTGGCCAAGACCTCAAAGGCCCTGGAGCGCATGTCGGCCCTGTTCCGCGACGGAGAAGTGCACAAGACCTACTGGGCCCTCTGCTGCGGGGCTCCGCAGGAAGCGGAAGGCGAACTCCGCGATTGGCTGGGGCGCAACGAAAAGCAGAATAAGGCGTTCGTAACCCGCGAGGGTTCTCCCGGCGCCAAACTGGCCATCCTGCGTTACAAGCACATCGGCGATACGGAGCGCTACCACCTGCTGGAAGTGGAACTGCTCACCGGCCGGCATCATCAGATCCGCTGCCAGCTCGCCCATCTGGGCTGCCCCGTAAAAGGCGACCTCAAATATGGGGCGCCGCGTTCCAATCCGGATGGAGGCATCTGCCTGCACGCCAGGCAGATCCGCTTCACGCACCCCGTCTCCCACACGGAGATTACCTGCTGCGCACCCCTTCCTCCGTCCTGGCCTCCGCTGCATCCCTGAGCCCCGGAAGATTGCGCAGATACTCGCTCGGCGTAGTATTGGTCATGAGTTTGAACGCCATATTATAGGTTACCACCGAGTGGAAGCCCGACATCATCGCCAGCTGGATAACACGCAGCCGGCGATCTTTTTTCATGAGTTCGATGGAATACATGATCCGGTGGTAGTTGATGAACTGGCGGAAGTTGCGCCCCGAGTAGCGGTTGATGGCACGGGACAGATAGAGTTTATTGGAAAAGACCGCCTGCGCAAGGTCTGCGAGCGAGAAATCCTCGTCCAGATAGGGACGTTCGCGTCCCAGATAATCGATGGCCTTGGTGTAGACGGCATACAATCCCGCGTCTTCCGCCGGATCGGGCGGGAGCACGCCTCGGTTGTCGTAGACGATGCTCCGAAGGGTTTCCTCCTTTCGGCGGCGCAGTATCATGGTCCGCCCCGACCAGGCCCGAAGATAGAGCAGCAGGTAGGTCAGCAAGGCAAGACCTGCAAGGACCCAGCAGGGCCACCCGGCGGGACAGGCAACGATGCGGAGCGCCAGGCCGCAAAGACACACCAGGATGAGCAGATAGGCCTGACGCGCATAGTCCTCTACGGCACACCACACGGCATCGGCCCGGAAGAGGCTTTGCACCCGCCCGAATTTCACAACGCTGCGATACAGGAAATAGAGGCCCGACAGCACCAGGGCGCTGTTCAGCAGGGCCGTCAGATCGTCCGGTCTGTGGATGGCCGTAAAGAGCAGCCAGGCAAATCCCAGCACCGCCGCCGCCGAGGACGGACCGGAATCTTCATAGGCCAGCGGCCGGAAAAACAGCAATACCGAGCCTGCAATCAAGGCGGTGGCCGCTGAAAGGACACCGACGCTGTACCCGGGTCGGAAGGATACGGCCAGCAGCGACAAAACAAGCAGGAGCGAAAGGAGTCGGAGAAGCGTGGGAGCTGTGGTTATCTTGCGCATAGCACTGTGGTTTTCTAGGCGCAAGATAGAAAAACCCCTGCCACTCAATGTAGTAAAACAGGGGGTAAAAATTGACTTTTTATTTTTTGCTTGTCAATTTTATTCGATCGAAACCCTTTCCATACACGCCGGTGACCGATGAAACGGACAGGAAGGCATCGGGATCGATGGCCTTGATGTAACGCAGCATCAGGCTCAGGTCTGTCTTCCGGCTTATGACCATCAGCACTTCCGCCTCCTGCTGCGTGTACCAGCCCTTTCCGTTCAGGACGGTAACGCCCCGGTGGAGGTCGCGCGTGATGGCATCGGCGATCTCTTCATATTTCTTGGACAGGATAAAGAGCTGGACCGACTGCCGCGAGCCCGACAGGTAGAGGTCGAGGACCGTGCTGCACACCACCACCAGGATGAAACCGTAGACAACGGTGGTGATCTTGTCGGCCCAGGGGACGAGCTCCCCCGCCGCGGTGTAGGAAGGAACCAGCAGCGAGGAAAGGATGATGACTACGTCCATCATGAGGATCATCCGGCCCGGAGAGACGTCGCGGTACTTGTTGACCATGAGGGCCACGATATCGGTACCCCCGGTGCTGCCGCCCTGCGACATGCTCATCCCGATTCCCACACCCACCAGGATACCGCCCATGATGGTGCTCATGAGTTTTCCGTTGTCGAGCGCAAGGGCCTGGATGATTTCCTGGGGAATGAGGCCCTGGAACAGGTTGAGCCCTACGGAAGCCAGCACGATGGCATAGACCGTCTTGCCTCCGAATCCCGCCCCCAGCACGAAGAGCGCCGCGATGAGCAGGCCCACATTAAAGAAGAAATAGGAATAACCCACCTTCACCACACCGTGCGTGGCGTACTGGATGATGGAGGAGATACCCGTCACACCGCCGCCGATGAGGTTGTTCGGCAGCAGGAAGAGGCTCCAGCCCAACACGAAAAGAAGGATTCCCAGGGTGATAAGAGAATACTCCTTCACATGGGTCAATGCGGTTTTTTGCAATACGGCCATGGCGCTATGCGTTTTCTTTGCGTTTCCTGCTGATGCCTGTCTTGATCTCCTCGAAACCCTCCCCGTAGACGCTGCCCGCCTGGGTCACCGACATGAAGGCCTTCCGGTCGATGGACTTGATGACCCGGGAAATTTCAGGCAACTCTTTCTGCTTAAGCATAATGAGCAGGATGTTCTTGTCTTTCTTGGTATACCAACCCTGAGCCTTGAGGATGGTGGCGCCGCGGTCCATTTCGTTGATGATGTAGTCGGCAATCTTCCCGTAGTGCTCGGAAAAGACCATCAGCTGCACCGACGATTTCTGACCCACCATCATCACGTCAATCACCAGCGAGAAGGTCACCATCATCTCGTAGCCGTAGACCATGTCGCCGAAGGCTTTGCCCGGCAGGAACAGGATGGCCGTGATGATGATGAGATCGGAGAGCAGGAAGACCTCGGACAGCGAAACCGGCCAGTATTTGTTCACCATGATGGCCACGATGTCGGTGCCGCCGGAAGAGCCGCCCCGGCGCAGGATGAGCCCGATGCCCACCGCCTCCAGCACACCGGAGATGATGGGAATGAGCACCCGTTCCGGAACATAGAAGAAGTTGCCGGGAACGGCGTGCAGGAAGTCCAGCCCGTCGAAGACCTTGAGCATCAGCGAGGACATGAGGATGCAGTAGAGCGTCTTGAATCCGAAGCCGATTCCCAGCGCCAGCACAGAGATCAGGATGAGCAGGGAGTTGATGGCCAGGAACGAATAGGAAGCCAGGATCCGTCCGCCCGTGGCGTATTCGATGACGGTGCAGAGGCCCATGAGGCCGCCGCTCGACATTCCGTTCGGAATCATGAACACTTCCCAGGCGACGGTGAAGATGATCACGCCGAGCGTGAGCACCACGTAGTCGTCGAGGATCACAAAGAGTTTTTTCCGATCTTTCATTTCAGCACAATATTGACGATTCTACCGGGAACGACAATCACTTTCACGATCTGCTGCCCGCCCACATACTTCTGCGTCTGCTCCATGGCGCGCACCGAGGCCTCCACGTCGGCAGGCGAGGCCGCCTTGGGCAGGTCGACGGTAAAGCGGGTCTTTCCGTTGAACGAAACGGGATAGGTGACGCTGTCCTCGACGGTGTAGGCCGCCACATACTCGGGGAAGGAGGCGCGGGTCACGCTGTCCTCGTGCCCGAGCCGGTGCCAGAGTTCCTCGGCCATGTGCGGCGCGAAGGGCGACAGCAGCACCACAAGGGGTTCGAGCACTTCGCGCGAACGGCATTTGAGCTCGGCGAGTTCACCCACGGCGATCATGAAGGCCGAAATGGTGGTGTTGAACGAGAAGGCTTCGATGTCTTCTTGTTCCTTGCCGATGAGCCGGTGCAGGGCCTTCCGTTCAGCGGGCGTGGCGGGCACGTCGGAAACCAGCCACTCCTCGCGGTCGTAGAACAGGCGCCAGAACTTCTTGAGGAAGCGGTTCACGCCGTCGATGCCCTTGGTATCCCAGGGTTTTGACTGTTCCACCGGCCCCAGGAACATCTCATAGAGACGCAGAGTATCGGCCCCATACTGGTCGCAGATATCGTCGGGATTGACCACGTTATACATGGATTTGCTCATCTTCTCCACGGCCCAGCCGCAGATGTACTCGCCGTTTTCCAGCTCGAACTCTGCGTCGGCGAATTCGGGACGCCAGGCCCGGAAGCCCTCCAGGTCGAGCCGGTCGGCATGCACCAGACCGATGTCCACGTGGATCTCGGTGGTTTCGTACTTGTCCTTGAGCCCCAGCGAGACGAAACGGTTGGTGCCCACGATGCGGTACACGAAATTGGAACGCCCCTGGATCATGCCCTGGTTGATGAGTTTGCGGAAGGGTTCGTCCTCGCACACATAACCCAGATCGTAGAGGAACTTGTTCCAGAAACGGGAATAGATGAGGTGGCCCGTAGCGTGTTCGGTGCCGCCTACATAAAGGTCTACGTTGCGCCAGTAGCCCACGGCTTCGGGACTCACGAGCGCGGCGTCGTTGTGCGGATCCATATAGCGCAGATAGTAGGCGCTCGATCCGGCAAATCCGGGCATGGTACTGGTTTCCAGCGGCATACCTTTATAGTTCCAGTCCTTCGCCCGGGCCAGCGGCGCTTCCCCGGTGGGCTTGTAGGAGTCGATCTCGGGCAGGAGAAGCGGAAGTTCGCTTTCGGGCAGGGGCACAGGGATTCCGTTTTTATAGCAGACGGGGAAGGGTTCGCCCCAGTAGCGTTGGCGCGAGAAGATGGCGTCGCGCAGCCGGTAGTTGACCTTGCGCCGGCCCAGCCCGTGCGCCTCCACGTAGTCCTTGGCCGCCTCAATGGCCTCTTTCACCTCCATGCCGTCGAGGAATCCGGAATGGCACATACGGCCTTCCTTGGCGTCGAAACTCTGCTCCGACACGTCGCAGCCCTCGATGATGGGCACAATGGGCAGCTGGAACTTGCGGGCGAAGGCGTAGTCGCGGCTGTCGTGCGCGGGTACGGCCATGATGGCCCCCGTGCCGTAACCGGCCAGCACGTAATCGGAGATCCAGATAGGGATTTCCGCGCCCGTGAGCGGGTTGATGCCCACGGCGCCCGAGAACACGCCGCTCACGCTGTGGGTCTGCGCCAGGCGCTCCCGTTCCGTCTTTTTCTTCACCTCCTGCAGATAGGCCTCCACGGCCTCTTTCTGCGCGGAGGAAGTAAGGGACGGAACCAGCTCGCTTTCGGGGGCCAGCACCATGAAGGTCACGCCAAACACGGTATCGACCCGGGTGGTAAAGACCGTCACGTCCTGTTCACGCCCGTCACAGCGGGTGCGGAACACCAGTTCCGTGCCTTCCGAACGGCCGATCCAGTTGCGCTGCATCTCCTTGAGCGAGTCGCTCCAGTCGAGCGCGTCGAGCGAGCGGAGCAGGCGCTCGGCGTAGGCCGACACGCGCAGCTGCCACTGCGTCATCTTCTTCTGTTCCACCGGAAAACCGCCGCGGACCGACAGGCCGTCCTTCACTTCGTCGTTGGCCAGCACGGTCCCCAGGCCCTCGCACCAGTTCACCGAGGTTTCTCCCTGATAGGCGATGCGCCAGCGCATAAGGATATCGGATTTCTCCTTTTCGGAAGCGACGTTCCACTGCTCCGCGCTCACGTCTTCGTAGCCGTCCTTTTCCAGGCGCGCAACCAGTTCCGAGATGGGCCGGGCCTTGTCGGCCGCCGGGTCGTACCAACTGTCGAACATCTTTAGGAAAGCCCATTGCGTCCACTTGTAGTAGTCGGGATCGCAGGTGCGGAAGGAACGGTCCCAGTCGTAGGAGAAACCGATGCGGTCGAGCTGGCTGCGGTAACGGGCGATGTTGCGGTCGGTCGTCACCTCGGGGTGCTGCCCGGTCTGGATGGCATACTGCTCGGCCGGGAGACCGAAGGCGTCATAGCCCATGGGGTGAAGCACGTTAAAGCCCTTGAGCCGCTTGTAGCGGGCATAGATGTCGCTGGCAATGTACCCCAGGGGATGTCCCACGTGCAGGCCCGCTCCGGACGGATACGGGAACATGTCCAACACGTAGAACTTGGGGCGGGAAGCATCTTCCTCCGCCTTGTAGATGCGGTTCTGGGCCCACCATTCCTGCCACTTCCGCTCAATTGTCCTGAAATCGTAATCCATTTATTTCTTTTTCTTTTCGAGTCTGAATTCCACCGGCAGCGACACCGCGCAGCGTACCTTTTTACCGCGCAGGCGGCCTGGCCGCCAGTCGGGCGAGGCCGAGATCACGCGCAGCGCCTCCTCATCAAGCAGGGGATGCACCCCATGGAGCACGCGCACGTCGCGCACCTTTCCGTCGGCCCCGATCTCAAAGCTCACTTCAACCTTGCCCTGAATGCCCTGTGTAACCGCAGCAGGCGGATATTTAAGATACACGTAGACCCACTTCCTGAGGAAGACGGCCGGATCGCTGCTGCCCAAGAAGGCCGGTTTCACGTCGCATTCGTAGTACGGCACGGGCGCGTCTTTCCCGTCCCGCGGTTTTTCCGCCGGCAGGAACGAAGGAGCGGGTCCCTGGGCCAGGTCCACGCAGACATTGCGCAGGTATTCCAATTCCCGCTCCATGCCTTCCCACTCCAGGATGGACGGCGTATCGCGGGGCGTGTTGTATTCGGGATAACGGCCGGTCGTAAAAAAGACCGAGGGAATCTTGCGGTCGTAGAACGCCCGGTGGTCGGAGGGGCAGGGTTCGAGGGCCACCGTTTCGGGCCGGACCGGCTGCAGCGACGAGGCCAGGGCGCTAAGCCGCGCGTTCAGGTCGGCGTTCGAGGCCGTGTAGGCATAGAATCCGGCGGAAGGCGTACCCACCATATCGAGGTTCACCATGGCGTCGATGTTTCCGCTGTCGGCAAAGGAGCGGTTGAGGAAATACCAGGCGCCGGCCTGGTCACGCAGGGACGCGCCGAAGGCCACGACCAGCACGGAACGGCGCAGCAGGACGCGTTCCGCCTGCAGCTTGCGCGCCAGGGCCAGCAGCAGGGCCAGACCCGAGGCGTTCCCGTTGGCGCCGGGATAGATCCGCTCCACGCTGCGGCCGTCGACCGTCAGCATACGCGTGCCCAGATTGTCGAGCCGCGCTCCGATCACGATGTAGTGATTGCGCAGTTGCGGATCGTAACCCGGAATGAAGCCCACCACGTTGCGCGAGACAAGTGTGTCGCCCTGCTCCTGCCGGAGACCGAACGTGTCGCCTTCCGGAGCGGAGATCAGGTCTATGCCCGCTTCCTGCAGGCAGCGCCCCACAAAGGCCGCGGCAGCGCGCTCCCCTTCCGTTCCGGCACCCCGGCCGCCGAGCGAAGCCATACAGAGCGAGTCGACGCAGGCGCGCAGCTGCGTCACCGTCTCGCTTTCATCGGGACGGGGATAGGAAGGGCTGCGATACTGCGCCCGGCCGCACAGCGGAAGGGTGCAGAGCAGACTGCAGAGCAGCGCGCGGACAAGACGACGGTGTTTCATGCTGCTATTCGTTGACCAGTACCCAGGCGTCGGGCGGACAGAAAGGTTCTTCCTTGATGCGGCGCAGCGCGTCGTAGGCGTCGGCCAGGTTCCGGCTGCCTTCCAGGCACACGGCGGTGAAGCCGTTGCGGAAGGGCACCAGGTTTACGCGGTAGCCTTTGTCGGCCGCCTTCTTTCCCTGTTTTTCAGCATTCTCACGCAGGGAAAACGCGCCCACCACAATGTAGTAACGGCTCTCCAGCGCGGAAGCGGAAACCCCGCCCATGCTGCCGGCGCTCAGCAGATTGCTCTTTTCGGCCTTGATGGCATCGAGCAGTTCGAGCGAGTCGGCCATGGCTTTCTGGACGCGACGCAGGGAATCGAGCCGGGCCCGGTGGGCCGCCTCTTCCCGCTCGATGCGCAGGCGGGCCGCTTCGATGTCGGCCGAAGTGGGCCGGCCGGCCAGCGTCCGGAAGAAGTCGCAGCCGCCGAGCAGCAGCGCGGCGCAGCACAGGGCGGCAAGAGTCAGGATTTTCTGTGACATCGTGCAGGGTTTCTTATCAAAACGCAAATTTAATAAAAGAAATGGTATATTTGCACTATGTCAATCTGGAGCTACATTGGGACTTCTGTCCGCAATATCGTAAACATCAGCGACGACGTCGATACCGTGAAGGCGTCGCAGACCATCCGCAGCATCGTGCATTTCCGCGGACCCAACGCCTGGATCCTTGCCTTCGCCATCATCATCGCCTCGGTGGGCCTGAACGTAAACTCCACCGCGGTGATCATCGGCGCCATGCTCATCTCCCCGCTCATGGGGCCCATCTTCGGCGTGGGCCTGGGCCTCGGTGTGAATGACACCACCCTCCTGCGTTCCGGTTTGAAGAACCTGGTGGTGATGCTGGTCATCAGTCTGCTCGCCTCGTTCCTGTACTTCCTCATTTCACCGCTCAAACTGGTGAATCCCACCGAGTTGCTCGCCCGCACCAACCCCACCATCTACGACGTGCTCATCGCCCTCTTCGGCGGTGCAGCCGGTATCTTCGAGATGTGCCGCAAAGACAAGGGCACCGTCCTCTCGGGCGTCGCCATCGCTACCGCCCTCATGCCGCCCATCTGCACGGCGGGCTACGGACTGGCTCATTTCGAACTGCATTATTTCTTCGGGGCGCTGTATCTGTTCCTCATCAACACCGTTTTCATCATCCTGTCCACCTACCTCATGGTCAAATACCTGCGTTTCCCCGAAGTGGGGGCGCAGGACGAGGCGAAGACACTCCGCAACCGCCGCGCCATCTCGGTGTTCCTGGTGCTGATGATCATCCCCAGCCTCTGGTCGGCCTTCGTGCTGGTACGCAACAACAACTTCACCCAGAGGGTCGACAGTTTCGTGGCCGCCAACCGGACGCTCCCCCGCAGCTATATCTATGACTACAAGATCGATACGCGCCGGGGCGGAAAGGTGGAGATTTTCATGGGCGGAGAGCCGCTCAACGCAGGCGAGAAGGAGTATTTCCTGAGCGCCGCCCAGAACGCGGGCATCCGTTCCGACCAGGTGGTCCTGCGCGAACAGAGCTACAACGGGGAAAAGGCCAGCGAAACCGAGAAGATTATCCAGGGGTTCTACGACCGGGCCGGCGATGAACTCGCCCGGCGCGACGCCCAGATCGGCCTGCTGAACCGTCAGATAGAGCAGATGAAGTCGGAAGAGATCCCCTACGAACAGATTTCCCGCGAAGTCAGGAGCCAGTATCCCGAAATCGGGAAGCTGTACCTCGCCAAGGGAGCGGGCGTGCCCGCCGACAGCCTCGGGCGCGAACAGCGCTGCGTGCTGGTCGTGGCCGAGAGCGCGCATCCCATCCGGCCGGAACGGCTCGAACGGCTTACCGACTGGCTGCGCATCCGCCTGAACGACTCTACCGTTGTGGTGCTGAACCCCCGTTAGATGCGTCAAGGCTGCCTTATTCTTCTCCTTTTCCTGGCCGTCAGCGGCCTCCGGGGCCAAAACCTGCCCTTCGGCGGGACCCTGCCTGCCCCCCATCCGCTTCTGAACCGGACCGACACGGTTTCCGTGGTGGTGATCGGCGACGTGATGATGCACAGCCGTCAGTTGGAAAGCGACATGGAACCCTTCCTGCAGGAGCTGAAACCCATGCTACAGGGGGCTACGCTTGCTGTGGCGAACATGGAGTTCTCACTGGGCGGTCCTCCCTACAGCGGCTATCCCGCCTTTTCCGCGCCCGACAGCTACGCCGATTACGTGGCCGCCTGCGGGACCGACGTTTTCCTGCTCGCCAACAACCACCTGCCCGACCGCGGACCGGCGGGCCTGGACCGCACCCTCGGGGTGTATGCCTCCATGAAAGACCGCATCCGCTACACCGGAGCCTCGCGCGACGAAGAGGAAGACCGGGCGGTGAATCCCCTGCTGCTGCGCTGCAAGGGCCTTCTCATCGCCTTTGTGAACGCTACCTACGGCAGCAACCTTTCTTCCCGGGGACGCCTGCGCCTGCTCAATGACGAAGGCCTTCGCGAACTCTTCACCCGCGCCCGCGAGGCCGGGGCCGACTACATCGTGGCCCTGCCGCACTGGGGCGAGGAGTACAAACTTCGGCATAACGCCGTGCAGGAGCGGCTCGCCCGGCGGATGGTGGAACTCGGGGCCGATGTCATCGTGGGCGCCCATCCCCACGTGGTGCAGGACAGCACCCATATCGGGCGGGTTCCCGTCTTCTATTCCGTGGGGAACGCCGTTTCCAACATGAGCGCCCCCAACACCCGCCTGGAACTGGCGGTCACCCTGCGTTTCGAAACCAATCCCTTCACGGGCGAGCACCGGATGCTGGAACCCCGGGCGGAATTCCTCTGGTGCACCCTGCCCGGCAAACTCACCCACAGTTACGCCACCGTTCCCGTGGCGGCCTGGACAGGCCGGCGCGACGCGTGGCAGGACCCTTCCGACTACGACAACATGATGGAGACGCTGCGGCGTGTCCAAAAAACAACAGGCATAGAGCAATGACCAAAACCCTGCACATCGACGCTTCCGACCCCGTGGAGATCTTCGGGGCGGGCAACCGGATCCTCAACGAATTCTCTTCCTACTACCCCGGCCTCAAGGTCACGGGGAAAGGCACCGAAATCGTGCTCGACGGCGACGAGGAGCACATTGACGATTTCATCCGTCAGTTCGGACGCCTGGTGGAACTGCGCAGCCACAAACCCAACCTCACGGTCTACGACGTGGAGGACCTTTTCTCCCGCGAGCGCAGTGCGGAGCAGTTCGCCCGCAACGGGAACGCCGTCATCGTGCATACCACGGACGGGAAACCCATCCGGGCCCGCAACGCCACGCAGGAGGAGATGGTCCGCGCCTATTTCTCGAACGACCTGGTTTTCGCCGTGGGGCCTGCCGGAACGGGCAAGACCTACATCGCCATTGCCCTGGCCGTCCGGGCGCTCAAGAACCGGGAGATCAAACGCATCATCCTTACCCGGCCCGCCGTCGAAGCCGGCGAACGCCTGGGCTTCCTCCCCGGCGACCTCAAGGAGAAACTAGACCCATACCTGCAGCCCCTCTACGATGCATTGGGCGATATGATTCCGGGGAAACGTCTGCAGGACTTCATTGCAAACGGCACCATCCAGATAGCTCCGCTCGCCTATATGCGCGGCCGTACGCTCGACCGTGCCTGCGTCATCCTGGACGAAGCACAGAACACCAATCTGGGCCAGCTCAAGATGTTCCTCACCCGCATGGGCGCAAACGCCAAGTTCATCGTCACCGGCGACGCCACGCAGGTGGACCTCCCCCGCCGCGAGGACAGCGGCCTGCTGAAGGGAATCGATAAGGTGAAAAACATCAAGGGTGTCGCCACCGTCTTCTTCAGCGAAGCAGACATCGTGCGACACCCCCTGGTATCGAAGATCGTCAAGGCCTTCGAGGCCTAGGCGCTTTTATTTCGCGGCCGGAGTGAAGTTGCTGTACTTCTCGTACTTGGCTTTGTACGTCTCGTCGGTGCGGAAGCGGAAGCAGGCGTTCTTCAGGTAATCGGCCACATTCTTCTTGAGTTCCTGGTCCTTGGTGACCTCGAAGGCTTTCTCGAAGGGTTCCACGCAGGCTTTCAGGTTCTTCTCGAAATCGGCGACATAAGCCATATACTTGGCGTCGTCCATTTCCTTCTGGGCAAGGTCCTGGCACTCAACGGCCTTGTTGTAGAGGAAAAGGGCCTTGCCAATATAGCCATACTCGTAGTTGGGATTGATCTCCGAGCATTTCTCGTAGGCGGCGAGCGCCTGTTCGGCCTGGCCGAGTTTCTCACGGGCGTTTCCTTCCACATAGTAAAGCGAGGCGTTGCCCGGTTCATTCTTCTTGGCAGCGTCGAGCAGTTCGAAAAGTTTATCGGTGTTCTCTCCGCTGGTGACATAATAGTTGATGAGACCCACCAGAAGGGACTGGCTGCCGGGATACTTGGCAAAACCCTGCTCGAGATACTTCACAGATGCAGCCTTGTCACCGAGTTTGTCGGCAATGTCGGCAAGTTTGGCATAGGCTTCACCGCCTTCGCCGTCGTATTTGAGCGCGATGCTCTGCTTGAAGAGAGCCTCGGAACGCTTGTAGTACTGATTGCGCCGGGCAATACCGGAAGCGGTGGTGTCCTTTACGGCGTTGGCGCCCATCCAGCCCGTGTAGGCGGCATTGTAGACGGCGTTGGTGTCGATCTGCGACACAGGCTCTGTCTTGAGCGCCTTGTAGGCGCGTTCGAAATAGCCGGAAGCCACTGTGTGACGCCCAAGGGTGTAGTAGTTGTACGCCTCGTCGGTATACTTGCTGGAGATGGTCTTGATGGCCGAAACGATCTCCTTTTCCTTCTTGTGCTTGTCGTCACGCTTGTAGGCCTCGCCATAGGCCTTGAGCGCGAGGTCAAGCGGGTCTTTGTAGATCGGCTTGGTCACTTCGATGATAGCCAGCCTGCCGTCTTCCCCGAAGTAATAATTGCAAGTACTGTAACGCTTCTGGGTGAATTTCTTGCCCTGAATCGTCATCTTCTTGGTGCCGAGCACTTTCTGCTTGGCCATCAGGACGCGGAGATCCTCTTCCGAAGAGCCGATCACGCCGCTTCCCTGGGGCGCGTAGTAGGCGTCCATATAGGCCTTGCCGAGTTTTGTCCAGGTGTCGGGCTTTATAGCCTTCTTCTCATTCTCGGTGGCAGCCTTGGCGGCCTCGACGGCTTCCTTGGCCTCAGCCGGGGTCTTGGTAGCCTGCTGGGCAAACATTGCCTGCGCACCAAGGAGGAGCGCTACGGCAAACAAGATTCTTTTCATAATCATTAATTATTGGTTTATCGTTTCTTCCTGTATTCCTGCCTCTTCGGCGGGTTCCTCAACGCCCCCGGCCACTGCCGACACGGCTGCGATGGAGTCGCCTTCCTTGAGGTTGATGAGCTTCACGCCCTGGGTGACGCGTCCCACCACACTGATGTTCTTCACGGACATCCGGATGGTGAGTCCCGAGTGGTTGATGATCATCAGGTCGTTCTCGTCGGTCACGTTCTTGATGGCCACCACCGGACCCGTCTTTTCGGTGATGTTGAGCGTCTTCACACCCTTGCTTCCACGGGCCGTGAGGCGGTATTCCTCGGGATCGGACCGTTTGCCGAAGCCGTTCTCGCTCACCACCAGGACCGAATGCGCGCGGGCATCTTCCGCACCCGGGTCGTAGGTAATCACGCCCACCACCTCGTCACCTTCATCTATATTGATGCCGCGCACGCCCGAAGCGCTGCGTCCGAGGGCACGGAGTTCGCTTTCCTCGAAACGCACGCAGCGGCCGCCGCGGGCCGCGATCATGATCTGTTCGCTGCCGTTGGTGAGCACCGCGTCGAGCAGTTCGTCGCCCTCACGGATGGTGAGGCCGATGATACCCTTGTTGCGGCTGCGCTTGTTGGCGTACTCGGTGAGTTCGGTCTTCTTGATGACGCCGCGCTTGCTCACCAGGGTCACGAAATGACTCGAAGTGTATTCGGGATCCTCGATGGAACGCGCGTTGAGATAGGTACGGATGGCGTCGTCGGACTCAATGGGGATGAGGTTCTGCACCGCCCGGCCCTTGGAGGAACGCACTCCTTCGGGGAGTTCGTAGACCTTGAGCCGGTAACAGATGCCCTTCTGGGTAAAGAAGAGCATGGTGGAGTGCATGTTGGCCACGTAGATGTGCTCGATGAAGTCTTCGTCGCGCGTGGCGCCGCCCTTCACGCCCACGCCGCCGCGGTTCTGCGTGCGGAACTCGGTGAGCGCGGTACGTTTGATGTAGCCGAGATGCGAGATGGTGATGACCACGTCCTCGTCGGCATAGAAATCTTCGGGATTGAACTCGTCGGCGCTGAGCGTGATCTCGCTGCGGCGCGCATCGCCGTATTTGGCCTTCATCTCGGCGCATTCGTCCTTCACGATCTGCAGCTGGATGGCCTCGCTGCCGAGGATCTCCTGGCAGCGGGCGATGAACTTCTCGAGTTCGTCGAATTCGGCCTGCAGTTTCTCGCGCTCCAGTCCGGTGAGCTGACGGAGCCGCATCTCGACGATGGCCTGGGCCTGGGCTTCGGTGAAGCCGAACTTGACCATGAGCCCCTCACGCGCCTCGTCCACGCTCTTGGAAGCGCGGATGTGGGCAATGATCTCGTCGATGATGTCGATGGCCTTGAGCAGGCCTTCCAAGATGTGGGCCCGCTTCTGGGCCTTATCGAGGTCGAACTTCGTGCGGCGCACGATCACCTCGTGGCGGAAGTCCACGAACGCGGCGAGGATCTCCTTGAGCGAGAGGGTGCGCGGGCGGCCGTTCACGAGGGCCACGTTGTTGATGGCGAAACTCGACTGGAGCGGCGTGTACTTGAACAGGGTATTGAGCACCACATTGGTGTTGGCGCCCTGCTTCACACGGAAAATGACGCGCACACCCTCACGGGAGGTCTCGTCGTTCATGTAGGAGATGCCCTCGATCTTCTTGTCCTCCACCATGGAGGCGATGCGCTCGAGCATTTCCTTCTTGTTCACCATATAGGGAATCTCGGTGACCACGATGGTCTCCTGTCCCCGCTCATTCACCTCGATTTCGGTCTTGGCGCGGATGACCACCCGGCCGCGGCCGGTGGTGTAGGCGTCCACGATGCCCTGACGGCCCATGATGATACCGCCCGTGGGGAAATCTGGACCCTTGATGTGCTCCATGAGCTCTTCCACGCTGATATCGGGGTTGTCGATATAGGCGCAGATGGCGTCGCAGCACTCACCCAGGTTGTGCGGGGCCATGTTGGTGGCCATACCCACGGCGATACCCGCCGAGCCGTTGAGCAACAGGAGCGGCAGCTTGGTGGGAAGGACCGTCGGCTCCTCGATGGAGTCGTCGAAGTTGAGCGTCATGTCGACCGTGTTCTTCTCGATGTCGGAAATGACGTCTTCGGAAATCTTCTCCAGCTTAGCCTCCGTATAACGCATGGCGGCGATGGGGTCGCCGTCCATGCTGCCGAAGTTACCCTGTCCCTTCACCAGCGGATAACGCTGGTTCCACCACTGTGCGAGACGCGCCATGGCATCGTACACGGAAGAGTCGCCGTGCGGGTGGAACTTACCCATCACGTCACCCACGATACGGGCCGACTTCTTGGTCTGAGCCCCGTAGGAGAGCCCCATGGCATCCATGCCGAACAGGACCCTGCGCTGTACGGGCTTGAGACCGTCACGCACATCCGGAAGGGCACGCGACACAATCACCGACATGGACTAGTCGATGTAGGCGCTGCGCATCTCGTGGTCTATCTCCACCGGCTCGATGAATCCGTGCACCTCTTCGGGAATCTTTTCCTCACTATCCATAAAAACTACTTTTTCTCTGATTCTTATAAACACGCAAATTTAACAAATTATTTCGATTTATTTGCTACTTTTGTGCGTTTTATACAGCCTAAAATGAGGTTTTCCGACGAACTGTTTGCCGCGCTCGGCTATGCCCGTGAAGAAGCCATGCGCACGGGGTCCTACTCCGTGGGTCCGGACCACCTTTTTCTGGGTCTCCTCCGGCACGGCGATAACGACGCAATCCGCTTTCTGAATGAGTCCGGAGTCGATCTGGCCGCATGCAAACGCTGCCTTGACGCCGCCCTCTTCCACGAACACAGCATCCCCTATGCCGCGGAAGACCAGGTACTGTTCAGCCGCGACAGCGCCAACCTCCTCAACCTGGCCGGAGCGGAAGCCCTGAAGGCCGGCGACAAGATCGCCCGTCCCCTCCATCTGCTGCTCGCGCTGAGCCGCAGCGACCGCAGCCTCTGCGCGCGTTACCTCGCGGACTGCGGAATCGGCCCCGAACGCATCGCCGCCGCCTGCCCCAAGGTCGTCAGCGACAGCGAGACGCTTCCCCCGGACAGCGACACCGTATCGCGCCTCCTCTCGGGCCTCACACTCCGGACCGACACCCCCAGCTGATATGAAAAGAATCCTGATCCTCTGCGCCCTGGCGCTCCTCTCCGTCCTTCCGTCATCTGCTGCGGAAGCCATTTTCGAGCCCTCCGGCACCTATCTCTACACCCGCCGCGGCGACAGTCCGCTCTACCTCGATTTTTACGAGCCTGCCGCGGGCAGCGCAGACCGGTCCGGAACCACCCTGCTTTTCGTCTTCGGCGGCGGATTCAAGACCGGCGAACGCGACGCGAAATGGTACCAGCCCTGGTTCCGGCAGCTCACCGAGGACGGATTCCGCGTGGTTTCCATCGACTACCGGCTCGGGCTCAAAGACGTGCAGAAAATGGGGCCCGCCCAGGTGAACCTGCTCGAAAAAGCCATCTGGATGGCCGTAGAGGACCTCTTTGCCGCCACGCGCTACCTTGCCGACAACTCCGAAGCCCTGGGTGTGGACCCGGCCCGCATCGTCATCTGCGGTTCCTCGGCCGGAGCCATCACCGTCCTGCAGGCGGAATGGGCCCGCTGCAACGCCGACCCTTCCGCCGCCGTGCTTCCGAAAGACTTCCGCTAC
Organism: Bacteroidales bacterium; assembly: GCA_017453565.1. Lineage (GTDB taxonomy): Bacteria > Bacteroidota > Bacteroidia > Bacteroidales > UBA932 > Cryptobacteroides. The sequence continues at coordinate 7,388 of JAFTEQ010000031.1, read as the reverse complement.
GCCGGTGTCATCTCGTTCGCGGGTGCCGTCCTGAGCCGGAAAGGCGCCGTCCGTTACGGGACCGAACCGGCCCCCACCCTCCTGCTGCACGGCACGGCCGACAAGATTGTGGAATACGACAAGATCCATCTGCTGCGCAACCATTTCGACGGCAGTTCGGCCCTCACCCGCCTCTATGCCAAAAACGGCTACAACTACAACACACTCCGTTTCAAGGACCGAGGTCATGAGATTGCCGGGGCCATGCTCCCCTGCTATCCCGAAACCCTGCGTTTCCTGGAGGCGAACGTACTCGGAGGACAAAAAAGAATCGTCGACGCAACCGTCGACGACCCTTCCATCGCTCCCACGAAGCTGCGCAGCCTCAGCGACATCTATTAACAGAACGCGCTACAGGGCGAACTTGTCGAGCGCGAGTTTGAGCAACTCCCGCACGCGGGGCTTGTAGTCGGTGTTGGCGTCCTTGAGGTAACGGTGCGCGATGATGGCACAGACGGTACCCGCATCGTGGCCGAGCTTGCGGGCCAGGCCGGCAAGGGCGGAACCCTCCATCTCGAAATTGGTGATCTTCCAGCCTTCATACTCGAAACGTTCGAAGTCTTCGAGCATGTTCGGCATGGCCAGGGCCTGGCGTACCACACGGCCCTGGGGCCCGTAGAAGCCCGACGCCGAGATGGTCATGCCACGCACGGTGCAGTCGGCGAAGAGGTCGATGAGCTTGTCGGAAGCACGCACGAAGTAGGGATCGGGCAGGTGCCGGTCCCAGTGCACGGCCTTCTTGAAAGCCTCTTCAATCTCCGTCCAGGCAATGGAATCACGGTCGGCGTACCAGTTGAGCAGGCCGTCGCAGCCCACGGAATAGTGCGAGAACACGAAGCTCCCCAGCGGGATTTCAGGCTGGATGGCGCCCGAAGTACCCACGCGCAGGATGGTGAGCGTGCGGTGTTCGGGTTTCACCGTGCGGGTCTCGAAATCCACGTTGGCCAGGGCATCGAGTTCGGTCATCACAATGTCGATGTTGTCGGTGCCGATACCCGTGGAAAGGGCCGTGATGCGGCGCCCGTGGTAGGAGCCCGTGGCGAAGACGAATTCACGCGAAGCGCCCTCGCACTCAACGGAATCGAAGAAGTCACGGATCATGGCCACGCGGCCGGGGTCGCCCACCAGGATCACATGGTCGGCAAGCTGTTCGGGACGGATGTGCAAGTGGAAGGCCGAGCCGTCGCCGTTGATAATCAGTTCAGATTCTGGAATTCTCATACTTATTTGCGTTTGGCGGCGCGCAGACGCGAAGAGCTGCGCACCAGAAGTTCGTCGGAAAAGATGGCCCGGGCGGCCAGGAAGTCAAGGATGGCCGCCACGACGGGGAACACCGCCGTGAAGCGGAACACGATGGCATCGGGCGCACGGAAAAAGTCGACGGCCAGCCAGGCCTGGAAGCCCGCCAGCAGCAGGGCGGCGATGACCGCCACGCGCATCTGCACCATCCGTGCCCGATAGGTCACCAGCGCGAAGAGCTGGGCGGCGGCAATCGAGATGAGGATAGCCAGATAGGGAAGCTTCTCCACGAAGGCGATGCTTTCGCGCCGGCCGCCCGGCCCCACGACAAAAGCCATGGGAGAGAAGAACAGGACGGCGACAAGGGCCGTCGCCAGGGCGAGGTACAGGGTTTGGACACGCTGCCACATAGGCGCTAACGGGAATTAAAGCGGGAGAGCACGGTCTCCTCGTAGGTTTTCGAGACGGGAATCTGCTCCACCGAGTCGAGCCCGAGATCTACCCAATACCCGTCTTTCTGCTTGCTGAGCACCTCCACCTTGGAGATGTTCACGATGTATTTGCGGTGACAGCGCACCAGGTCGCTGCCCGCGAAACTGTCTTCTATGGTCTTGAGTCGGCAACGCAGCATATACTGGCGCAGGGCGCCCTTACTGTCGGCGTACCAGACCTTGATGTAGTTGTCGTCCGATTCGAAATAGTAGAGGTTCCGCTGGCTCACGCTGAACTTGAGCACGCCGTCGTTGTCGAAAAGGGTGATTTTCTTCTCCTCGTGCGGGATGGGCTCGGCGTCACCCACTACCGAACCGTAGTTCATGAGGCGGATGGTGTTGTCGCGGTCCTGGATGGCGAAATACTGGCCGGCCAGGATCTGCGGGATACCCAGGATTACCACGCCGTACAGCAGGGCCGTGCGGAGGATGACCGCGAAGTCGGTGTGCTCCAGAGGCAGCACGCCGTTCTGCACGCCTTTCTGCGTCACAAGGGCGTACAGCGCGCAGATGAGCAGGATTTCCCCCACATTCCAGGCAATCAGGCGCACCCAGCTGATGTGCTCGCGCAAACGGTACAGGGCGCATTTGCTGCCGATGATGAGCAGCAGGGCGAAGAGGCAGAAGCCCACCGTCCAGGCGAAGAGCCGCGGCGTTCCCAGTTCGAACCAGGCGTTGTGCGCGAAAGGCACGCTCAGCAGGAGCGAGACCACGGCGAAAAACGCCGTAAAGGTGACGGTGGTGATGAGCTGCGGTTTACCCAGCAGGTAGGATGGCACACGGTCTTGCAACATGGACTCCGGGGTCGGTCTACAAATATACGAAAAAATATTCGTACCTTTGCCGTCCCACCAAACTGTACGAAAATGGAAAAAAGAGTGGCCGTCACCGGCCTGGGCGTTCTCTCCTGCATTGGCAACGACGTCCCGACCTTCTGGAAAAACCTCACCGCGGGCGTCTGCGGCATCGACCGGCTCGATGACTTCTTCCCCACGGAAGACCTTCCCGTGAAAATCGGCGGCAAGATCCGGAACTTCCGTCCCGAAGACTACGGGATGGATGCTCCCTTCGCCCGCAAGCAGGCGCAGTTCACCCTCTACGCCATGGCTTCCGCCTGGCAGGCCGTTCAGGATTCGGGCCTCGTTTCGGGCGAGAACATCGACCCGGAGCGCTTCGGTACCTATGTGAGTTCCGGAATCGGCGGTTTCGAAGTCATCTACAGGGAGGTGGCCAAGATGATCGACGACCCCACGGGCCAGTGGATTTCCCCGCTCTTCATCCCCACGATGATCTCCAACATCGGAGGCGGACAGATTGCCATCAAATTCGGCGCGCAGGGTTCCTGCCTCGACATCGTGACGGCCTGCGCCACCTCCACCCACTCGCTGGGCGAGGCCTACCGCGCCATCCGCCACGGCTATGCCGACGCCATCATCGCCGGCGGAGCCGAACACGCCACCATCCCCATCGGTGTGGCGGGCTTCGCCAACTGCAGGGCCCTCACCCGGGTCGAGGATCCCAAACGGGCCTGTCTCCCCTTCCACCGCGAGCGGGGCGGCTTCGTCATGGCCGACGGTTCGGCCGTCCTCATCCTGGAAGAATACGAACACGCCAAGGCCCGCGGCGCGCACATCTACGCCGAAATGGTGGGCTACGGCAGCACCTGCGACGCCTACCATGCCACGGCTCCGCGCCCCGACGGAAGCACCCAGGCCCGCTGCATCCGGGAGGCCCTCGACCAGGCGGGTTACGACCCGGCGGCCGACTGCCTCTACATCAACGCCCACGGCACCGGCACCCACCTCAACGACCTGGCGGAGACCCTTGCCTACAAACTCGCCCTGGGCGATGACGCCTACAAGGCGCACATCTCCTCCACCAAGTCGATGCACGGCCACATGTTCGGCGGTACCGGCGCGGCGGAAGCCATCGCGACCGTCCTCGCCCTGCAGGAAGGGATCATCCCGCCCACGGTGGGTCTGGACGACCCCGACCCCGAGTGCGATCTCGACTATACCCCCATGCACGCAAAAAAAGCCGGGGTGAACCTCGGCTTAAGCGATTCCTTCGGCTTCGGCGGGCACAACGCCTGCATCGCCTTCAGGAAAATCTGAGCAAGGGAGTCTTCCCTTAGAACGCGTAGCGGTAGCCTGCCACCAGCAGGCCCTGCATGCCTGCACCGATCTCCAGGAAGCCGCGGTGCTGATCTCCGCCCAGCTCGATGGCGACGGGCGAAAGCTGTGCCGCAGGGATGAATTCGGGAAGATCCTCGGAAGAACTGCCCGCAGAGAAGAACAGGCCCGCACCCAGACCCAGTTTGGAATACATGGAAAAATGGCTGTGGCGGAACCAGTAAGCCTTGGCGGAAGGCATCAGGAAGATGCTTCCATAGCGAAGCTCGCCGTCCTTGACGTACTCACCGCTCTGGCGCTTCATCACGTCGGCGCCGGCGAAGAGTCCGTTCACGATGCCACCCACGGCGAAGGTCTTGTTGAGGGTCCGGTAATACTCCACATTGACGGTTCCGGTGGAAAAACCGTTCTCGAAGGAGAGGCTTCCGAGCGAGAAGATCGTGAGGAGGATCGCACCGTAGCCCATGATGAAATCCTGGAACGGGAAAGCACCCCAGGAAACGTCGATTTCATTCTTGAAGGAAGGTTCCTGCGCCCGCACGGCCGGTGCGCCCAGGATGAGGGCTATGAGCGCGACAGCAATCAGTTTTTTCATAATATTTTGGTTTATTCACCCGCTTCCTTGAGCCGCTCGGCGTTTTCCGCTACCTGAAGCTGGTCGATGCACGCGCCGATATCGCCGTCCATGAAGGCCGGCAGGTTGTACATCGTCCACCCAGTACGGTGGTCGGTGACCCGGGACTGCGGATAATTATAGGTTCTGATCTTTGCGGAACGGTCGCCTGTGGAGACCATGGTCTTGCGCTTGGCGGCGATTCCGTCGAGGTATTTCTGATGCTCGAGGTTATAGAGCCGGGTACGGAGCTCCTCGAAGGCGCGGTCCTTGTTCTTCAGCTGGGAGCGTTCCTCCTGGCACTGCACCACCAGGCCGGTGGGAATGTGCGTGAGGCGCACGGCCGAATAGGTGGTGTTCACGCCCTGGCCGCCCGGACCTGAAGAGCAGAAGAGGTCGAGCCGGATGTCGTCCCACTTCAGGTCGACGTCGAACTCGCCCGCCTCAGGGAAAACAGCCACGGAAGCCGCCGAGGTCTGAATCCGGCCCTGGGTTTCGGTCTGCGGCACACGCTGCACGCGGTGCACGCCCGACTCGTATTTCATGATGCCGTAGACCCCCTCGCCGGAGAGTTTGAACACGATCTGCTTGTAGCCGCCGGCCGTACCCGGAGCCTGGTCGGTGATTTCCAGCCGCCAGCCGCGCGATTCGGCGAAGTGCTGGTACATGCGGAAGAGGTCGCCCGCGAAAATGGCCGCCTCGTCACCGCCGGTGCCGCCCCTGATTTCCACCAGGGCGTTCTTGCCGTCGTCGGGATCGGCCGGGATGAGCAGGAGCTTGATGTTCTGCTCGGTCTCGGGGATGCGCGCCTCAATCCCGGCGATCTCCTCCTTGGCCATGTCGCGCAGGTCCTCGTCTTTCTCGGTCTGCAGGAGTTCCTTAGCCGAGGCGAGGTTGTCGAGCATCTTCTTATAGTCAAGCCCGGCCCTGATAATGGGCTCGAGTTCCTTGTAATCCTTGTTGAGCTGGACGTAACGCTTCATGTCCGACATCACGTCGGGACGCGACAACTGTTCCTGCAGCGAGGAGAACTTGTCCTGCAGCGACAATACCTTTTCCAGCAAACTGTTCTCTGCCATAACTTCAACCTATCTTTTTAATGTAGCAGCGGCGCCGCATGAAGGGCTCGCGCTCGTAACTGTTCCAGATGTTCACCGCCCCGTTGCTCTCTATCTGCGGATTGGAGATGGCGCGGCGGCAGCCGATCCTGATGTACTTGTCGGCCATTTCCTTGTAGTAGACGGCCGAGATGCCCCTGTTCTGCCACTCCGGAGCGGCCCCGTTCACCATGAGGTCGAGGGTCTCGTAATGGTGCATGGCCCGCCACAGATGCCACCAGCCGAAGGGGAAAAGATGTCCCTTCGCCTTCTGGAGCGCCCGGGAGATGGAAGGGAAAGCCACCCCGAAAGCCACCAGATTGTCGTTTTCGTCGTAGAGCAGGCAACTGGTCTTATCGGAGATGAAGGGGATGGACGCGCGGGTTTCCTCCTCGATTTCCGCCTCGGTAAAGGGGATGAAATTGTAGACGCTCGAGGCGAAACTGTCGTTGTAGACGCGGAAGAACTGCCGGATCTTCTCGGGGTCCTTCTTGAAGGCGTCGATACTGCCCGGATGCACCTTGTAGCGCTCCGCCACGATTCCCGCCAGGCGCCGCGCCTTTTCCGGCACGCCGTGGTTGGCCACCATCTCGTACTGAAGCCAGTCGCATTCCTTTTCGAAGCCAAGGGCCTCGATGAGACGGATGTAGTAGGGATAGTTGTAGAGGCAGTTGAACGGGGGGATGTTCTCAAAACCTTCGACCAGCAGGCCCTGCTTGCCCATGGTGTTGTAGTAGAGCGGACCGTGGATCTCGGTCATCCCCTCCGCCCGGGCCCAAGCCTCCGCGGTAGAGATGAGCAGGCGCGCCACTTCCTCTCTGTCGATGGTGTCGAACCAGCCGAAACGTGCGCGTTTCTTGCCATAGCGCTCGTTGTAACGGGGGTTGACCATGGCGCAGATGCGCCCCACCACGCGTTCCCCGTCGAGGGCCAGCCACATCTTCCGCCGGCAGTATTCCAGCGAAGCGGCGCTTGTGAGGCTCTTGATCTGGTCGGAATGAAGGGCAGGGACATACTGGGGGCATTTCCGGTACAGTTCGTCCGGAAAACGCACGAATCGGCGCAGGTCCCGCCGGGTGGTCACTTCCAAAATGCGATACGGCATAGTGCTTTGTCTTACAAACTACAAAGATAACAAAAACCGTGCAATTCCAGCCATTATCGACCGCTGATTCCCCGCACTACGGCCTGGGCGCAGACGCAGCCGAACACGGCGGGCAGATAGGAGACCGTCCCCACCTGCGAACGTTTGCAGCGGCTGTGCTCCGCCACGACGCTTTCCCGGCGCGGCGGCTCCAGGGAATACACGGCCTGGAAGCCCTCGTAGATACCCAGCCGGTGCAGGCGCTTGCGAAGTTGCTGCGCAAGGGGGCACTCCCGCGTGCGGGAAATGTCGTCGAGCCGCACCTGCGTGGCATCGACCTTGGCCCCGGACCCCATGGACGACACGAGCGGCACACCGCGGCCCAGCAGATAGCGGATGAGCGCGATCTTGGGGCTCAGGGTGTCGATGGCGTCGACCGCCCAGTCAAAGCGGCGGCCGTCCAGCAGGGCGGGAAGATTGTCCTCGTCGAGCCAGGTTTCCAGGACGTCGAGTTTGAGCTCGGGGTTGATGTCGAGCAGGCGATTGCGCAGCACGGCACACTTGGACTGGCCCACGGTGGAATGCAGGGCCGGGAGCTGGCGGTTGATGTTGGTCTCCCCCACCACGTCGCAGTCCGCGAGGGTGAGCGATCCAATGCCGGCGCGCACGAGCAGCTCGGCGGCCCAGCCGCCG
>JAFTEQ010000030.1 GCA_017453565.1 Bacteroidales bacterium | reverse complement strand
CCCCGCCGCCATCAAGGTGACCGCCGAGTACTTCCCCAAGAAGGACCGCGCTTTCGCGACCTCCATCTTCAACGCCGGTGCCTCCGTGGGCGCCCTGGCCGCTCCGCTCTGCATTCCGCCACTCGCCAAGGCGTTCGGCTGGGAGATGGCCTTCATCATCATCGGTGCCCTCGGCTTCATCTGGATGTTCTTCTGGGCCTTCATGTATGACAAGCCCGAGAACAGTAAGCACGTGAACGAGGCCGAACTCGCCTACATCCATCAGGACGACGAGGCTGAGGCCGCCGAAAAGGCCGCTGCCGCCGAGGCCGCCAAGCACGAGCGTTCCGTCTCGCTGCTCGAGGCCTTCACCTTCAAGCAGACCTGGGCCTTCATCACCGGTAAGTTCTTCACCGACGGTGTATGGTGGTTCTTCCTCTTCTGGGCTCCGTCCTACTTCAGCAACCAGTTCCACGCACCCGCCACTTCGGGTCTGGGACAGGCGCTCATCTTTACGCTCTACGCCATCGTGACCGTGGTTTCCATTGGTGGTGGCTATCTGCCGAAGATCTTTGTGGAGAAGCGCGGCATGCATCCCTATGCGGGTCGTATGCTGGCCATGCTCATCTTCGCCTTCTTCCCGCTCTGCGCCCTGCTGGCCCAGCCGCTCGGCATGCACTTCAACTCGCCCTGGTGGCCGGCCTGCCTCATCGGCCTCGCCGCCGCGGGACACCAGGCCTGGAGCGCGAACCTCTTCTCCACCATCGGTGACATGTTCCCCAAGAGCGCCATCGCTACGGTGACGGGCGTGGGCGCCATGGCCGGCGGTGTGGGTTCCATGTTCATCCAGAAGATTGCGGGTAACCTCTTTACCCATGCAGAAAACGCCGGTGCCGCCTTCCGCTTCCTCGGCTTCGAAGGCAAGCCCGCCGGCTACTTCATCATGTTCTGCTTCTGCGGTGTGGCTTACCTCATTGCCTGGAGCATCATGAAGAGCCTCGTGCCCAAGTACAAACCCATCAAGCTCTAATCCTGAGCCTGAGGCACATTCCCTGAGAGGCTGACCCTTTGTGGCCAGCCTCTTTTTTGCACCGTGCCGGTTCCCCTTGCCGGGTTTTCGAAAATAATTCTTACATTTGGAGAATAGAACAAATAACCATTTATCTATATGAGCTTTATCCACAAAGATTTTATGCTGCGCAGTGACGCGGCCCGCGAGCTTTACCATAAGCACGCGGAGGGCATGCCCATCATTGACTACCATTGCCACCTGGTGCCCCAGCAGATTGCAGAGAACATCCAGTTCCGCGACATTACCCAGCTATGGCTGGTGGACGGCCACTACGGCGACCATTACAAGTGGCGCGCCATGCGTGGGAATGGCGTAGACGAGGCCTACCTCACCGGCGGCACCAAGTCTTCCTGGGAAACCTTCCAGAAGTGGGCCGAGAGCGTGCCTTATCTCATGCGCAACCCGCTCTACCACTGGACGCACCTGGAGCTGAGCCGCGTGTTCGGTATCGACAAGCTCCTTTCGCCCAAGACGGCGCGCGAGATCTTTGAGGAGTGCAACGCCAAGCTCGCTACGCCCGAATTCCGCGGGCAGGCGCTCATCAAGAAGTTCAAGGTTGAGACGGTCTGCACCACGGACGACCCGGCCGACGACCTGCGCTGGCACAAGATGATTGCCGAGCATCCCTTTGGGGTGCAGGTGCTCCCGGCCTGGCGGCCCGATAAGGCCATGGCAATCGAGAATCCCGTGGCCTACAAGGCTTATCTGGAGCAGTTGGGTGCGGCAGCCGGAATGGAAATCCGCTCCTACTCAGACCTTATGGAGGCCCTGCAGCGCCGCCACGAGTTCTTTGCCTCCATGGGCTGCAAACTTTCCGACCATGGGCTGGAGACCTTCTACGCCGCCGACTACACCCAGGCCGAAGTGGACGCCATCTTCCGCAAGGTGCTGGACGGCAAGACCCCGTCGGCCGAGGAACTGGACAAGTTCCGCAGCGCCTTCCTGGTAGATGCAGCGGTTATGGACGCCGAGGCCGGCTGGGCCCAGCAGTTCCATGTGGGTGCCATCCGCAACAACAACAGCAAGATGTTCAAGCTCGTTGGCCCCGATACGGGTTACGACGCCATCCACGACCTGCCCACTGCGGCCGCTGGACACCGCTTCCTGGATCGCCTCGCCAGCCGTGACCGTCTGGCCAAGACCATCCTCTACTGCCTCAATCCCAAGGACAACGAGGTCATGATGACCATGGCCTACACCTTCAACGACGGCACCGTGCCCGGCAAGATGCAGTTTGGCAGTGGCTGGTGGTTCCTGGATCAGGAGGACGGTATGCGCAAACAGATGAATGCCCTGAGCGCCCTGGGCCTGCTGAGCCGTTTTGTGGGCATGCTCACCGACAGCCGTTCCTTCATCAGCTATCCGCGTCACGAATACTTCCGCCGCATCCTCTGCGACGTGATTGGCTCCGATATCGAGGACGGCAAGCTGCCCGCCTCCGAGATGGAGACCCTTGGCAAGATGGTAGAAGACATCTCCTACAACAACGCCAAGAACTACTTTAATTTCTAAGGAATCAGATAGACATCCTCGCCGGGTTCGGCGAAATGGTACTGCTCACGCGCGAAGGTTTCAAGACTGTCCCTGTCGCGCGTGAGTAATTTTATGCGCTCGTCGAGCCGGTCGATATCCTTCTGGTAGCGTTCGATCTGACGGTTCTGCGCCCCGATGGTGACGCCGGCCTGGACCCAGCGGAACAGGTTGTCTTTCTTGAGCAACATGAGCAGCAGGAAGATGGCTGTGGCCACGATGGCGAAGCGCAGGAACGAGCGCTGCTCCTTCCGGCTGCCGTCTTTCGACTTGTCCCAAATATCCTTGCCGAGTTTCATACGGGGTTTCTGCAAAATTAACTATTTTTGTGGAACTCAAAACGACTTTTTGTTATGAAACCTACTCTTCTTGTCCTCGCTGCCGGAATGGGCAGCCGTTATGGCGGACTCAAACAGATGGACGGCCTGGGCCCCAACGGGGAAACCATCATCGACTATTCCATCTATGACGCCGTACAGGCCGGATTCGGCAAGGTGGTCTATATTGTCCGGGAGTATTTCCTGGAGCAGTTCAAGCAGACCGTGCATGAGAAATACGCCCATGTGCGCTGCGCCGACGGCAGCCCCTTGGAGTTCGTGTTCGTGACCCAGGAACTCAACAAGATTCCCGCCCGCTTCACGCTCAACCCCGAGCGGCAGAAACCCTGGGGTACGGCCCATGCCGTGCTCATGGCGCGTGAGGTGATCCACGAGCCCTTCGCCGTGATTAACGGCGACGACTACTACGGAAAGGATTCGTTCCGCATCCTGGGCGACTGGCTGCGTGCGCACGAAAAGAGCCAGGGCGTCTATGCCATCGTGGGCTTCGAACTCGACCATACGCTCTCGGAATCGGGCGGCGTTTCGCGCGGCATCTGCCATTACGACGCGGCGCAGCACCTGACCGGGATCGTGGAGCACCACAACATCCTCACCGAGCCCGACGGGGTGGTGCGTGGCGACAATTCGCTCACCGGTGCGCACGTAGACCTGGACGGCAAAGCCCTCTGTTCCATGAACATGTGGGGATTCACACCCGACTATTTCGAGAAGAGCGCGGCCGTGTTCGAGCATTTCCTCGAGGAGAATATCTCGGAACTCAAGAAGGAGTTCTACATCCCTTATGCCATCGATTCCATGATCCGCGAAGGGACCGGAGCCACCGACGTGCTCTCCACGCCTTCGCACTGGTTCGGCGTTACCTTCAAGGAAGACCGTCCGGCCGTGGTGGAGAAATTCGCCCAGCTGGCCCGCGACGGCGTTTATCCTTCGCCCCTGTATTGATATGAAAAAAGCACACGGAAACTTCAAACTCTTCGGTAAATACGCCTGGTACGTGCCCGGCGTGGCCGATCTTTTCATCCTGCTGCTCTTCCTGCTCGTGGGTGCCCTGCTCGGCAACGGCGTAAGCCTCCTGTTCGTAGGGCTGATGGGGCAGGCCGGAATGGAGTATGCCACCCTCATCTCCTATCCGCTGATGTTCATCCCGCCCATGCTGTACGCTGCGGCCAAAAGCCGGAAGAACGCCCTTGTCGCAGGGGGACTCGCGCTCAACAGCAGCCATTTCGCACCGCTCGGCGGCGTGCTCTGCGCCCTCCTGGTGGCCCTGGCCACCCTTTCCGGCGCCCTTATGTCCGACGCGGTCAACGCCCTGCTGCCGCCCATGCCCGAGTGGCTCGAAACCATTCTGAAGAACATGACGACCGGCCGCTTCTGGGTCAATTTCCTCTGCGTGTCCATCTTCGCGCCCTTCTTTGAGGAGTGGCTCTGCCGCGGCATGGTGCTGCGCGGACTGCTGGGTCGCGGGATGAAGCCGGTGTGGGCCATCGTGGTGTCGGCCCTGTTCTTTGCGCTCATTCACATGAACCCCTGGCAGGCCATCCCTGCGTTCCTGCTGGGCTGCCTCTTCGGCTACGTGTACTTCAAGACGGGTTCGCTCCTGCTCACCATGCTCATGCATTTCGTGAACAACACGGCGGCCCTGGTGGTGGGGCACATCGACAGCCTCAAGGACTACGACAACTGGATCGACCTTTTGGGCGCGAAGCCCTATGCCTTCGCCTTTGCCGGCTGTGCGCTGCTGATCGTGCTGATTGTGCTGCAGCTGCGCCGCATTCCGCTGCAGAAACCCTCGGGCGCCTGCGACGAGGTGCCCGCGCTGTTTACGGAATAGGTGCCGATTGCTGCTTAGAGAGCCGCTGCCCGGAGTGTCCGGACGGCGGCTTTTACGTCGTGCACCCGAAGGATGTCGGCGCCCAGGCGCAGCGCCTCCAGGTGGATGCGTTCGGTGGGCGTTTCAAAGCCCGATACGGGTGGCAGGAAACTTTCGATCTCGCGGGTGAAGCGCTTGTCGGCCACGCCCACGAGGACCGGCCGGCTGAAACGCCGGAATTCCTGCAGGGCGGCCAGCAGTTCGTAGTTCTGCGCTATGGTCTTGGCAAAGCCGAAGCCGGGGTCCACGATCCAGTTGCTGATGCCTGCCGCGGCCGCTTTCCCGGCAAACGCCTCGAAATAGTCGAGCACGGCCTGCACCACGCCCTGCGGGTAGTCGCAGAGGCTGTCCATGCTGCGGGGATTGCCCCTCTTGTGCATGGCAACGTAGGGGAGACCCAGTTCCGCCACGGTGGAGAGCATTTCGGGGTCGTCCTCGCCGGCGGAGATGTCGTTCACGATGAAGGGGCCCAGCACCCGGTAGGCGCGGCGTACGATTTGCGCGCAGGTGGTATCGATGGAGATGCGGGGGAGGGCGCCTGCATCTGGGAGCTGTGGCTGTCCGGATTGTGGGTAGGCCACCTCGCTGCGCGCAAGGGCCTTCAGCACCGGCTCCAGCCGCTGCCACTCCTCTTCGGGACGCACCGCCGTGGCGCCGGGGCGGGTGGACACTGCTCCCAGGTCCACCATGTCCGCGCCCTGCGCGAACAGGGCGCCGATGCGCGCAGGCGCGTCATCGGCCCCCGCCCGGCTCGCCGCAAAGAAGGAGTCGGGCGTCAGGTTCACGATCCCCATCACGGAAACGGCTTGACGCATCTTGTTCACAATACAAAGGTACCATCGCCTTCTTTGAAATCCAAGGACAATTGTTTATTTTTGTGCTGTTATGCTGATAGTACTGGAAGGCCTGGACGGGGCGGGGAAGTCCACCCAAGTCCAATTGCTTAAGGAATACCTCGCGCAGACGCGTCCGCCGCTGGAATACATCCATTTCCCGCGCTACGAGGCGCCGGTCTACGGGTCTCTCATCGCGCGTTTCCTCAAGGGCGCGTTCGGCCCCATCGACGCCGTGCATCCCCAGCTGGTGGCCCTCCTTTTCGCCGAAGATCGCCACGGGGCGGCCCCTGCCATCCGTGCGGCCCTGGACCGGGGCGCCACGGTGCTGCTCGACCGTTACGTCTGCTCCAACATCGCCTACCAGTGCGCCAAACTCAGTGGCCCCGCCGAGGCGGAGGCCCTCCGCCAGTGGATCCTGGATACGGAATACGGCGACTTCGCCCTCCCGCGGCCCGACCTCAACATCTTCCTCGACGTGCCTCTCTCCTTTGTGGCGCAGAGCCTGCGGAGCCAGCGCTCCGGGGCCGACCGGAACTACCTCTCCGGCGGAGAACACGATATCCACGAGGCCGACCTGTCGTTCCAGCGGCGCGTGCGGGAACGTTACCTCGACCACGCCGCCAAGGACCCGAGCCTGGTGGTGGTAGACTGCAGCGGCCCCGACGGGTCGATGCTGCCGCCCGAGGCCATTTTTGAACGGATAAAGAAAACGGTCGATGAACGCATTTAAACGCATCTGCGCCACGCTCATCGGGCTGGTCTTTTGTGCGGCCGGCCTGCTCAAGCTCATGGATCCCGTGGGCACGGGCCTGCTGGTGGAGACCTGGCTGCGTTTCCTGCATCTGGGTTTCCTCGCGGGCATTGCTTCTTTTCTGGGCATTGCCCTGTCGCTTGCCGAAACCCTGGTGGGCGCCGCCCTCATTACGGGCATCGCGCGCAAGGCCGTGGCCTGCCTGTCGGCCGCCTTCATCGGGGCGTTTACCCTGCTCACCCTGCTTCTGCTGCTGTTCAAGCCCGACATGGACTGCGGCTGTTTCGGCGAGGCCATCCCGCTCACAGCGGCGCAGAGCCTCGTCAAGAACCTTGTCCTGTGCCTGCTCTGGGCCGTGGCTTTCCTCCCGCTACGGCGCCTGGGCGGCCCCACGCGGAGCAGATACGTCTCGTTCCTGCTCGCTTCGGTGTCGGTCTGCCTGTTCGCGGTCTATGCGCTCTTCTCCATCCCGCCCATCGACTTTACGCCCTTGCACCCCGGCACGGAACTGCTGGGCGCCTACGACGACAATTTCGACGACATCGTGACCTATGTCTACGAGAAAGACGGCCGTCAGGGGTCGTTCACGACCGACTGCCCGCCCGATTCCAGCTGGACCTACGTGGGCACCGAAACGCTCAACCGCGGCATCGCCGACCCGGGCGATGCGCCCCAGGTGCTGTCGTTCTGCGACGTGACCGGGCAGTACTGCGACTCGCTGGCCACCGCCGGCCCCGTGATGCTGCTCTCGGTCTACGCCCCGCGGCGCCTGAAAGAGAAGCACTGGGCGCAACTTGCCGCTTACGCCACCAAGGCTTCAGAAATGGGCTTCACGCCCCTGCTGCTGCTCTCCGCCTCGGCCGATGAACTCGACGGCCTGGTGCCCGATTCCGCGCTGCGGATGCGCTCGTACCTCTCGGACCGCAAGACGCTTATGACGCTCAACCGTTCCAACGGAGGTGCGAGCTTCGTGCGGGACGGTCAGGTGGTGCACAAATGGGCGCGCCGGTCCCTTCCGGACGAGAAGGAACTCCGCCGTCAGATGCGGCGCGATCCCACCGAAGTCATGATGATCGACAAGAACGAAAGCCGCACCCGATTCCTGGGCTTCTGTTTCTACCTTGCGGCCGTTATGTTCCTGATTTAATAGCGGAGCTCGAAGTTGAGGGGCATCCGGGCCAGGATCCGGGGTTCGCGCAAGTTGCGTAACTCGCGGACCAGCACCATCTCGCCGTCGTCGGCAGGGTTCAACATGGCCTGGAACTGCTCCATAGCGGTGAGGGGCCTCGGGTACTCGGCCACTTCCCAGTTGCCCAGCGTGGCGTCGTCGGCGCAGACGGCCGCATAGTGCAGGGCGTCGTCGAGGGTGCCGATCTCATCGGCGAGCCCGATGCCCAGCGCGTCGGCGCCGGACCAGACACGACCTTGTGCAATGGCGTCCACGGCCGTTTTCTCCATGCCGCGGCCTTCGGAGACGATGCTGAGGAACCGGTCGTAGATGTTCTCGATGCTGCGCTGGATGTAGGCCGTCTCAGCCCCGTCGAGCGGGCGCATAAGGCCGTACATGTCGGCGTGTTTGTGTGTTTTGTAGAACTCGATACCCACGTGCAGCTTGTCCTTGGCGGTGCGGCCGAAATCGGGAATCATCCCGAAGACGCCGATGGAACCGGTGAGGGTAGTGGCGTCGGTGTAGATCTTCCGGCAGCCCGACGAAATCCAGTAGCCGCCCGAAGCAGCGTAGCCGCCGTAGGAGGCGATGAGGGGCTTCACGCCGGCGAGCAGGTCGAGTTCGGAACGGATCTTTTCCGAAGCCAGCACGCTGCCGCCCGGGGAGTTCACGCGGAGCACCACGGCCTTCACCGTGGAGTCGGCCCGCACCTCGCTCACTACCTTGGCGAAACGGTCGCCCGCCACGTTGCGGGGCTCGCGTCCGTCCACGATCTCGCCGTCGGCGAAAATGACGGCGATCTTCTTGCGGGCCCGGTAGTTGGGCACGCACTTGGCCTGCGCATAGTCGGCGAAGGGGATGAACGACACCTTATTGAACGATTCTTCCACGGCCAGCGTGGCAATGCGCTCCTTGAGCTCCTCGCGGGTGAGCAGGCCGTCTACGAGCGAATGGCTCAGGAAATCTTCCGGAAGGCAGAGCTCCAGGTTGTCGATGGCCTTGTCGAGCGCTGCGACCGAGATGCCGCGGCTCTCCGCGATGGGGGCGGCGATGGTCTTCCAGATAGACTGCACCAGCACTTCGTTCTGCTCGCGGTTCTCGGGGCTGGAAGCGTTGCGGATATACATCTCGCCGGCCGATTTGTACTTTCCGTGCCGGATGAGCTGCACGTTCACGCCCAGGCGGTCGAGCAGGTCCTTGAGGAAGATGCCCTGCCCGCTGATGCCGGTGAACAGGATGTTGGCGCCGTCGTGCGGGGTCATATAGATCTTATCGGAGACCGAGGCGAGGTAATAGCCCGCCGTGGTGGGCGATTCCAGGTAGGAGATGACCGCCTTGCCGCTGCCGCGGAACTGCTCCAGGGCCTTGCGGAGTTCTTCCAGGGCGGCGATGCCGGTGCTGCCGCCGTCGGTGCGGAGGAAGATGAACTTCACGCCCGGGTCCTGGGCCGCGATGCGGATGGCCTGCACGGCCTGCATGAGGCTCACGGTCTTTACGCCCTGCTTCTGCATGGAGGCGAAGGGGTCCTGAGGCTGTGTCTGTTCGGTGATTGCGATCTTCGACATATCGATGCCCAGCACGCCGGTCTTGGGAAGGACGGGCTGCGCGCCGCCCGCAAGGGAGAGCGAGGCGATGAATCCGGAGAAGAGGAAGATGGAGAGGACTCCCATAAGCAGCAGGCCGCAAAGCACGGCGAGCACCATTTTCAGAAAATCTTTCATTGTATGAATGCGTATTTGCGCAAAGATAGAAAATTGCGCGCAATTTCTTAAATTTGCAGGACAAACAAGAAGCAGTATGGCACAGAAACCCTCCATTCCCAAGGGGACCCGCGATTTTTCGCAGCGCGAGACGGCCGAAAGGGACTATATCTTCGACACCATCCGCGGCGTATTCCGCAGTTTCGGCTACGCGCCCATTGAGACGCCGGCCATGGAGAACCTGTCCACGCTGCTCGGCAAATACGGCGACGAGGGCGATAAACTCCTCTACCGCGTACTGAATTCGGGCGACCCGTTCACGGGTCTGGACCTCAGTCAGAGTCCCGCCGCCCTGTCGCGCGCGCTCTGCGAAAAGGGCCTCCGGTACGACCTCACGGTGCCTTTCGCCCGTTACGTGGTGCAGCACCAGAGCGAGATCACTTTCCCCTTCAAACGCTACCAGATCCAGCCTGTCTGGCGGGCCGACCGGCCGCAGAAGGGCCGCTACCGCGAGTTCTATCAGTGCGACGCCGACGTAATCGGGAGCCGTTCCCTGCTGGGAGAGCTCGAACTTGTGCAGATCGTAGACCGCGTGTTCGCGCAGTTGGGCATCCGCGTGGTGCTGAAGGTGAACAACCGCAAGGTCCTCACCGGCCTCGCCGAGATCTGCGGCGTGCCCGACAAGGTGGTAGACATCACCGTGGCCATCGACAAACTCGACAAGATCGGGCTCCCGGCCGTGAAGGAGGAACTCGCCGCCAAGGGGCTCAGCGCTGCGGCCATCGCCACGCTGGAGCCGGTGCTCTGCCTCTCCGGCAGCACGCAGGAGAAACTCGCCGCCATGCGGAAACTCTTTACCGGCGCTTCCGAGGCGGGTCTGCTGGGGCTCGACGAACTGGAGGAACTCTTCTCGCTCGTGGAGGCGGGAAGCGTCTCCTGCCCGGTGGAACTCGACCTTTCGCTCGCCCGCGGACTCAATTACTATACGGGCGCCATCTTCGAGGTGAAGGCCCTCGACTGGGCCATCGGCAGCATCTGCGGCGGCGGCCGTTACGACAACCTCACCGGCATCTTCGGTCTGCCCGACATGTCGGGCGTGGGCATTTCGTTCGGGGCCGACCGCATCTACGACGTACTCCAGGGCCTGGGGAAGTTCCCCGAAGGCCTGGGTACGCCCGCGCGTCTGCTCTTCGCCAATATGGGGCGCGACGAACTCCGGTACATCCTGCCGGTGGCCGCGGCCCTGCGCAGCCGCGGAATCGCGGTGGAGATCTATCCCGACGCGGCCAAGCTCAAGAAACAGTTCGACTATGCCGACCGCAAGGGCATTCCCTTCCTGTCCATTACCGGTGCCGATGAGATGGCTGCGGGTGAAGTGGGGGTGAAGAACCTTTCGACGGGCGAGCAGCGCCGTTTCGCAGTCTCCGACGCGGAGGCCATCGCCGACTTCCTTTCTTAATCTGAAGCGCTTTCGCGTGCGGTGAGCCGGTCGTGACGCATCCGGCTCAGGAACTGCTGGATCCGGGCCTTCGCCTCCGCTTCCAGCCGGGCCTGCGTTTCGTCGGCCCTGCCCAGCAGGTTGTCCTGCAGCAGGCGGTCGTGCCGGAAGTCGTAAAGGCCCCGGCTTTCGCTGCCGTCGAAGAGCAGCAGGTAATCCCCTTTACAGTATTGGTAGACCCCGCTGAGGTAGTTGAGGGCCCAGGTGTCGGCGTCGGCGGTGTGCAGCAGGTCGCAGCCGAAACAGAGACACGGCTCGTCGTAGCCCAGATAGCCCAGCACCGTGGGTTTGATGTCGGTCTGCTGGGCGATTCCCTCGCGAAGGCCCGCGGGAATGGAACCATCGGGCGTGTAGAAGAGGATGGGGATCTCGAAGCGTCCGTGTGCGGTCTGGTAGAGTTCAAGTTCGGTCTTGCCCGTGTGGTCACCCGTAATCACGAAGAGGGTGTTGCGGAACCAGGGCTCCCGGGCGGCCGCCTCAAAGAAGCGCCGGAGCGCGAAATCGCTGTAGGCGATGCATCGGTGCATGGGAATGGCCCCCTCCGGGAAACGGCCCTCGTACTGCGCCGGGATGCTGTAGGGGTTGTGAGAACTGAGGGTGAAGACCGAGGCCACGAAGGGCTCGGACAGGGCGTCGATACCCTGTTTGAAATACTGCAGGAAGGGTTCGTCCCAGATGCCCCAAGTGCCGTCGAAGTCATCCTCGTTATTGTACGACTCGCGGCTGAACTCCTGCTGGAAACCGATGTTGTGGGCAAATCCGGCCAGGCCGAGTGACTGCCGCTGCGCGCCGTGCCAGAAGCCCGACGACCATCCCTTCCGGCCCAGTTCCTCTGCGAGGCCGTGCACCGTGTTCTGGGCGTAAGGCGTGAGGAAGAAGGGCTCAACGAGCGAGGGGAGGCCGCACATCACCGAGGGGAGGGCGTCGATGCTCAGGCGTCCGTTGGCGAAACTGTGCCGGAACACGAGCGAGGAGCGCATGAGCGAGTCGAGGAAGGGCGTGTAGCCCGCCTGCCGCTCACCCTGCCATTCGGAAAGCTGGGCGCTGTAGGCGGCCGAAAAGCTCTCCAGGATAAGGATGACCACGTTCTTGCGTTGCAGCTCCCGTGCGGGCTGAGGCTGCACGACAGGCGTCCAGGCCTGCTCGAGCGCCGCCTCGTCGTACCAGTCCGGTTCCGGGAAAGGTTTGGCGTCGAGGGTACGGTAGATGCTGAAGGCCGTGTTGAGCACCAGCCCGGCCTCGGAGGGCTTGCCGGCGTAGAGGTTGGCGTCGTTGAGGCTGATGGGCCGCACCGTTACCCCGAATCCGCCGCGCATGCCGCCCACGATGGGGTAGAGGCAGCCCAGCAGGATGGCGCCGTGCACGAGGTAGTCGCGCCAGCCGTAGCGCTCCTCCTGCCGCTGCGGCTGTGCGTACAAGCGGATGAGCAGCAGCAGGATGGCCGCGCCGATGAGCACCAGGTACCAGTGGGCGAGGGTCTCGTGCAGGACGATGCCGGCAATGTTGTCGTCGCCCTCGAACTCGCGGAAGACGGTGCAGGTGGTGCGCCGCCCCGTGTAGGGGAAGTAGACCGAATCGGCCAGGTCGAGCGCGTACCAGAAGAAGGTAGGGACCACGAAGAAGGCCTTGGTGACTTTGCTGTAGATGCGTCCCGTCCGGAAACGGAAGGGGAGCAGGCACAACAGGAACCAGGGGATGAGGGTGTAGCACAGGGCCGAGATGTCGAAACGCAGGCCCCCCAGGAAGATGCGGCGCAGGGCCGCTCCGCCGAGGCCGGGGAAGAGTTCCCGGTTGTCCAGCCAGAAAACGAGGCGGCAGAGCGTGTAGAGGGCGAGGGCGAGCAGCAGGTTCCGGAGCACGCACCAGAGCGGTGAGAGACGGCGTTTCATATCTTGTCTTTCCTTTTTGCGGGCACCACCACCCTCAGGCTCCCGGGCCGGATGGCGAACTCCACGGCCACCCCGGCCTGCAGGGGATCCCCGTCCAGGTGGGCCGGACCCGGGGCGCTGCGCACGATGCGGGCCCGCTTGCAGCGCAGGCTCTCCACACGGCGGCTTGCTTTGGCATGTCCCGTCATCAGAAGCCTGGCCAGTTCGGGAATCTCCAGAGTAGAGAAGGGTTTCACCACGGTGATGTCGAGCAGCCCGTCGCGAAGCGATGCGTCCGGGGCGATGCGCGCCCGGTTGCCCCATTGGTTGGCGTTGGCCACGGTCACGAATACAGCCTCACCCGACCAGGAGCCGCCGTCGGTCTCGATGGTGTATGTGTCTGGTTTGAAGTGTTTCCAGTCTTCCCAGGCCGTGTCGATATAGGTCTTGAGACCGCGCTGTCCGGAGCGGGCGAAATCGAGACTCACGGCGGCGTCGAGGCCCACGCCGGCGGTGCAGAAGAAGGGCCGTGTGTCGAAGAGGCCCGTGTCGATGCGCACGATGTCCCCGTCGCAGAGGCTGCGAACGGCCCGTCCGGGGTCGCGGCTGATACCGAGGTGCAGGGCCAGTCCGTCCCCGCTTCCGCAGGGAAGGATGCCCAGAGCCTTGTCGCTGTCCATCAGGCCCCGCGCCACTTCGCTCACGGTGCCGTCGCCGCCCACCGCCACGACGATGTCGGCGTCGGCCTCGTGGGCAAGGGTTTCCGCCTGTCCGGCCCGGTCGGTCTGCACCACCTCGTAGCGGAAACGGCCGGTGTCGAGATGCCGTCCCACGGCGGAGAGGACCGTACTTTTGTCTTTTCCGCCCGAGACAGGGTTGACGATGAACAATATCTTCTGCATCATTGCAGACAAAGGTAATGAAGATTTTGCAATGGCGGTTTCTTTTCTTATCTTTGAAAGATAATTGAACAGCACGAATATGGATATCCAGCTCAAACCCGATTGCAAATACGCCCTTCTGGTTCCCACCAGCATGGGCCTGCGCATCACGCCTGAAAACGGCCAGCCGGTGCACAGCAGCGACCTCTTCCACCTGCAGGCCACCAGCGCCGAAACCAACGTGGCCAGTATCTCCTCCTATCTGGGCCTTCCCGTGAAGGTGCTCACCACCTTCGTGAAGGGTAGTCCCTTCGCCCATTTCATCAAGGGCGACCTCCGGCGCAGGGGGATGGATTTCGAAGGGCCCGACGTGCCGCAGGGCGGCCCCTGGGGCTATCGGCACCAGATCAACGTGGCCGACAGCGGTTACGGCTCCCGCGGCCCGCGCGTGTGGAACGACCGTGCCGGCGAGGTTGGCCGTACCCTCAATGTGGGCGACTTCGACCTCGACCGCATCTTCGGGCAGGAAGGGGTGCAGGTCATCCATCTGAGCGGTCTCATCGGCGCCCTGAGCCCCGAGACCAGCCGCTTCTGCCTGGAACTGGCCCGCGCCGCCCGCAAGTACGGCACGCGCATCAGTTTCGACCTCAACTACCGCGCCTCTTTCTGGAAGGGCCGTGAGCAGGAACTCCGCGACATCTTCTCCGAGATTGCGGGTTATGCCGACATCCTCATCGGCAACGAGGAAGACTTCCAGCTCTGCCTGGGCATCGAAGGACCCGAGGCCGGGGGCAAGGACATCGCCGCCAAGATCGACGGCTTCAAGGAAATGATCCGCCGCGTGCGGGCGCAGTATCCGGGCGCCCAGGTCTACGGCACCACCCTCCGTCAGGTGAACAATACCAACAGTCACAACTGGGGTGCCATCCTGCTCGACGGCGAGGACTGGCACGTCATCCAGCCCCGCGAGATCCATGTGCTCGACCGCATCGGCGGCGGCGACGGATTCGTGGGCGGTCTGCTCTACGGTATCCTGAAAGGCTGGGACGGCGAACGTTGCGCCCAGTTCGGCTGGGCCTGCGGCGCCCTGGCCACCACCTTCCTCACCGACTACGCCCAGCCCGCCGACGAAGATCAGGTCTGGAGCGTCTGGGAGGGTAACGCACGGGTAAAGAGATAGTCTATGATCTGGTTTGAACGGGGTTCGAAGACCGACGTCATTACGCCGGAGCAGACCCGCGCCATCCTTTCGGAGGTATTCCGTAAAATGGGGCCCCGCCGCCGTGTGCTGGCCATCCCGCCCGATTTTACGCGTTTCAATTCCTACGCCGGGCCCATCACCGAAATGGTGAACGACTATTTCGGCGACGCCCTCACCGATGTGATGCCCGCCCTGGGTACGCACAGCGCCATGACGCCGGAGCAGATCGGGGCCATGTTCGGCAGCGTGCCGGAGTCTAAGTTCCGCGTGCACGACTGGCGCAACGACGTGGTCACCGTGGGTACGGTCCCCGCCTCCTATGTGCAGGAGGTGTCGGACGGACGGGTGAACTATTCGCTGAACGCCCAGGTGAACCGGCTCCTGCTCGACCCCTCGTTCGACCTCATCCTTTCCATCGGCCAGGTGGTGCCCCACGAGGTAATCGGCATGGCCAACTACACCAAGAACATCTTCGTGGGTGTGGGCGGGTCCGATTTTATCAACAAGAGCCATTTCATCGGGGCTGCCTACGGGATGGAGCGCATCATGGACCGCGCGAAGAGCCCGGTGCGCGACGTGTTCGAGTATGCCCGCGTGCATTTTATTCCGCAACTGCCCATCGTCTACGTGCTTACCGTACGTGCCAAGGACGAGGCGAGCGGTCAGATGGTAACCCGCGGCCTCTACATAGGCGACGACTTCGAATGCTTCCGCAAGGCGGCGGAGCTCTCGCTGGAGACCAATTTCATTATGGTAGACAAGCCCATCCGCAAGTGCATCGTCTACCTCGATCCCGAGGAGTTCAAGAGTACCTGGCTGGGCAACAAGAGCGTCTACCGTACCCGCATGGCCCTCGCCGACGGGGCCGAGCTGATCGTGCTCGCACCCGCCCTGCGTGAGTTCGGCGAAGACAAGACCATCGACGGCCTCATCCGCAAGTACGGATACAAGGGCACGCCGCATACGCTTGCCTGCACGGAAGCGAATGCCGACCTGCAGGCCAACCTGGGTGCGTCGGCCCACCTCATCCACGGATCGTCCGAAGGGCGTTTCACCATTACCTACTGTCCCGGGCCTGAGATGAGTTGCGAGGAAATCGAGGGCGTGGGCTTCGGCTATTGCCCCTATGAGGAGATGGTGGCCCGCTATCCGCTGGAGCGGCTTCGCGACGGCTGGAACACCTTGCCGGACGGCGAGGAGGTCTACTACATCTCCAACCCGGCCCTGGGGCTCTGGGCGCATCCCGACCGCTTTAAGGACTGATGCCCATGAAGATCGTCTGCGACAACAAGATTCCTTTCATCAAGGGCGTGTTCGAGCCTTATGCCGAGGTGTTGTACCTGCCCGGCCGGGAGACGACCCCGGACCTGGTACGTGACGCGGACGCCCTCATCACCCGTACCCGCACCGACTGCTCGGCCCGCCTGCTGAAGGGCTCGTCGGTGCGCGTTATCGCCACCGCAACCATCGGTTTCGACCACATAGATACCGCCTGGTGCGAGGCGAACGGCATCATCTGGCGCAATGCGCCCGGCTGCAACTCTTCTTCGGTGAAGCAGTACATTACGGCCCTGCTGCTGCAGACGGCCCGCCTGCGCGGGCTCGAGCTCCCGCGCCTGACGCTGGGCGTGGTGGGCGTGGGCCACGTTGGCTCCAAGGTGGCTGCCGCTGCGTCCGCGCTGGGCATGAAGGTGCTGCTCTGTGACCCGCCCCGCGCCCGCAGGGAAGGCCCCGGCGGATTCGTGGCCCTCGACCGTCTGGTAGCGGAGAGCGACATCATCACCCTGCACGTCCCCCTGGAAAAGAAGGGGCCCGACGCCACCTGGCACCTGTTCGATGCCGCACGCTTCGCGCAGATGCGGCCCGGACAGATCCTGTTCAACTCGTCGCGCGGCCCGGTCGTGGACTGTTCGGCGCTGAAAAAGGCCCTTTCTTCGGGTCACATCGCCGGCGCTTCGCTCGATGTCTGGGAGGGCGAGCCCGATCTCGACCCGGAACTGGTGCGGCTGCTCGATTTCTCTACACCCCATATTGCGGGTTATTCCGCCGACGGGAAGGCGAACGGTACCGCGGCGGCCGTACATGTTGTGGCATCGGTCCTGGGCCTCCCGCTCGGTGACTGGCAGCCGGAAAGCGTGCCCGCCCCGGCGCAGCCGCTGTCGTTCCCGCTCGATGCTTCGGGCCGGAGCGTTCAGGACCTGCTTTTCGAAGCCGTGACGCATAGCTACGACCTGGCCGCCGACAGCGCCGCCCTGCGTGCGGACCTGCCGGCCTTCGAACGGCTCCGGGGCGACTATCCCGTGCGCCGGGAATTCGGCGCGTTTACCGTCCGTCTGCAGGGGGCCTGCCCCGAAGCGGCGGACGCCCTTTCCAAACTTGGATTCAACATTGCTTAACGATATGGAAAAATCTGACATCGGCCTCATCGGCCTCGCCGTCATGGGCGAAAACCTGGTGCTCAATATGGAAAGCAAGGGCTTCCGCGTGAGCGTGTTCAACCGCACGGTCGAGAAGGTAGACCGTTTTATCGAGGGCCGTGGCGCCGGCAAGAACTTCTACGGCGCGCACTCCCTTGAGGATCTGGTCTCCTCGCTCAAGTCGCCCCGCAGGGTCTTCCTTATGGTGAAGGCGGGCCAGGCGGTTGACGATTTCATCGAGCGGCTCATCCCCCTGCTCTCCCCGGGCGACATCATCATCGACGGCGGCAACTCCCATTTCCCCGACACCGCGCGCCGCACCGCTTATGTGGAAAGCAAGGGTCTGCTCTATGTGGGTACCGGCGTTTCCGGCGGAGAGGAAGGCGCCCTCAAGGGCCCGTCCATGATGCCCGGCGGCTCGCCCGCTGCCTGGCCTTATGTGAAACCCATCTTCCAGGGTATCTGCGCTAAAGTGGAAGGCGGCGCTCCCTGCTGCGACTGGGTGGGCGAAGGCGGTGCCGGCCATTTCGTCAAGATGGTCCACAACGGCATCGAGTACGGTGACATCCAGCT
>JAFTEQ010000029.1 GCA_017453565.1 Bacteroidales bacterium | reverse complement strand
CCGCTCACCTCCGCTTCGCTGCGTTCGCTACCCCCGCGGCCTTTCCGCCTTTCCGTGTTTTCTCGCTTCGCTCCAAAACACACGGCCCGGCCGGGCGCCTGCTGGCGCCGGTTTGAGGGGGATCTGCGGGCAACGCTGGAGGGCAAGGTTCTGTTAATCAATATATTGGCGAATCCGTGTTGTCAAATTTGCCTAACACGGAATTGCGATTCTCTTGATTATGAGGCCTTTAGCCTCCAGCCGTCAACTGATCTGCCATCATTAACCCTGCGCGGTGAGCAAAACAGCCCCTCTCGCTCACCGGAAATGCATTTTGACGAGCGCGGTGAGCAAAACAGCCCCTCTCGCTCACCGGAAATGCATTTTGACGAGCGCGGTGAGCGAAATGGCCCATCCTGCTCACGGGGCCGGCCGCCGCGTGGAGGGCCTTTCCCCGACCCCACCACTGCGGGGGCACGGCCCCACAACCACGATGCTGGCGCCCTTAACTTCCGTCGTTAGAAGCCCCGAATAATTATCTAATTAATAATTTGGTTATTTAATTTATAATTTCTATCTTTGTGCCATGAGAGTGATTGCCATATCCACATTGAGAGAGTTCTGGACCAGGCATCCGGACAGTGAACAAGCGTTGAAAGAGTGGTATGTAAAGACGGAGAGAGCAAATTGGAATTCGTTGAACGATATTCGGAATGACTCCAATTCAGTCGATTACGTAAAGAACCAGCGGTATGTTTTCAATATCAAAGGGAACGATTACCGCCTCGTTGCAGCAATAAAGTTCACTCCCAAGCTTGTGTACATCCGATTTGTCGGGACACACGGCGAATATGACAGGATTGACGCATCAACCATATAGGAGGAAAGACAATGGCACAGATCAAGGACGAAAAGCAGTACAAGGCCATGATGGCCCGTATTGACCAACTTTTCTTTGAAACGGACGAGAACACGCCCGCCGATGATCCTCGTCTTGAGGAACTGGACGTACTTTCCGCCCTGGTCGAGGAGTACGAAAAGGAGCACTTCCCCATCGAGGCTCCGACACTTTCCGAAACCATAAACGCCCGCCTGGTCGAGAATAAATGGAGCCAGAAGGAACTCGCCGCCATTCTGGGAATTACGGCGCCCCGCCTGAGCGCCATTCTGAGCGGGAAAGCCAATCCTACCTATGAGCAGGCACGCATCATCTCAACGCGCCTGAATATCGACCCCGCGATTGTTCTGGCCGTTTAGTCGCGCGGCCCTTTCCCTTGAATGATCATCAGCAGGGCCGGAGACAGGATCTTACGGGTGTCGTCATCGACCAGGGAAAAGCGGTTGCCGTCGTTCGGCGTGGAAAGGTAATTCCAGACGCAATAAGGGATACCGTGCTCGAACCCAGGCCACGACGTTTGAACCGTCTGGGCGGAGGCGGAGACGGAGATTCCGGCCGACAGAAGGATGGCGAATACTTTTCTCAACACAAATGCAAATATCGCCAAAAAGCTAACATTTTTAAAGACAAACGACAAGTTTTTCAAAAAAAACGTTATATTTGCACCACTATGAAGAAAATCATTGTAACCCTCGCTCTCGTGGCAGTAGCTGCCACCAGCGCATTTGCTCAGATTGGTGTCGGTCTCGGCTACCAGGGCAAGACCTATTCTGATGGTAACAACGACCAGAAAGTTGGCGGCATCTATGTGGGTGGTCAGTACAACTACGCCCTCACCGATGCCATTGGCGTTGCTGCCGGCCTCGACCTCAACTATCTCACCGGAGAGGAAAAGACTGTCGGTGTCAAGTACAAAGAGATGAACATCGGTCTTCCGATCCTCTTCAACTATGCTATCCCGGTGGCTGAAGGCTTCGTGCTCCGTCCCTTCGCCGGCCCGACCATCTCCTTCGGTCTTTCCAACAAAGGTGATATGGGTGGCATCAGCATCGACCTCTACGATCCGGACCTTGGTGGTTACAATCGTTTCGACATCCTCGTTGGCGGCGGTGTTGCCCTCGACGTGATGGAGGTGATCCGCGTGAGCGTCGGCTACAACAAGGGCCTGCTCAACCGCGTGAAGGACGCCGATCCGGCCGTCACCACCGGTGGCCTGCACTTCGGCGTTGCCTACCTGTTCTAATACTTTTAACGACAGCACAAAACAAAAGGGTCGACCCATGCGGTCGACCCTTTTTCATATTCACCAAGTCCGCGTTTCCTATTTAAGGTAATAACGCAGGCCGAGACGGGCGTCGGTGTGGCTCACACGGTTGCAGCCAGGCGCTTCGTGCCCCTCTGCCTGGAGGTCGCCCAGACCGAGCCCCACACGCACACCCAGCGAGAAACGCTTGAAGTTGACGCCCCAGCCGAGGGCGAAGCTCACATGGGCTTTCTTGAAATTGTCGGTATCGTCGGAATCGACGGTGTTTTTCGTCACCGAGCTGGGACCGACACTAGGAATGGTGGTAACCTCGGATTCGACATGGGTGTTCACCTTCCCCACCAGGAAACCGAACTGAGGCCCGGCTTCCAAATACAGCAGGCCGTTCTTCAGGAAGCAGAACCGGGCCACAACCGGAATATGGATGAAGTTCATGGGGAACTGCGTCTTGGTGGTGGTCAGAACCTGCGCGCCGGCAAGGCCGGAGCCCACCACCGCCATACTTTTGGCAACGTCCGACACCGAGGTGTGCTCGATATCCAATTCGGCGCTCACGCTCAAGGATTTCGCAAGCGGGAGTTCGGCGAAGGCGCCGCCCTCGAAGGAGAAACCGCCCATGGTCTGCAGGTCGGTATCGTCGTAGGAAGCATCGAGCGAGCCGATACCCAGGCCGGCCCGCACGCCGTAGCGGAGTGCGCTGAAATCGGGCTGTGCCTGCAGCGCAAGGCCGCACAGAAGGAGTGAAAGGGTTAAAACTATCTTTTTCATAATCAATTACTTTCTTGCAAACTGTCCGCCGTATGACCAATCGGCACCCCACTCCTTGTTGTCCTTATCCACACCTCTGCCCACGAAGGCAATCACGTACATTCCATTCATCGGCCCTTCTGCAACCAACAAACTGCCTGTATCGAATTTGTAACAGTTCGTTCCGCCATTATAACCATACTTGCCCATAAAGCGCATTCCGTTACCGACATTCCAAGTGACAGATACCGGGCACTCGACATTGGCGAACCTGGGATCATTAATGTCGATGGCCTTGGACATATCCGCCATTGCCGTAACATCCTTCAAGATCGAGGCATCGTTGATGGCGATTTTGAGATAGGGTTTCTTAAGTGCATCGTTCCAGTTTTTCGCTTCCCCCTCGCAAAGCAGGAAGAAATGGGTAAAGCCGCTCGTGTACATAAAAGCAGAGCCGCTGGAGAATATACCAGTGGCGCTGGTCCCGATAGTACCGGAAGTGCCCTTAATGGCAGTGCCTTCACTGGTACCGCTGCCGCCGTCATCTTTGCCGCAGGAGACGAAAGCGGCGAGGACAATGAGCGTAAACAACAAATGTAACTTCTTCATAATCGGACAATTAAAAAATATGTTATATACTAATTATTATTATCAACTCGGTCAAAGATATGGAATATTTTGCTAACTTTGAACGAATTATGAAAAGAATTGTCATAACCCTCGCCCTGACGGCCCTGGCGGCTGTCGGCGCAAGCGCCCAAAGCGCGGAGCAGAAGGAAGGACAGCGGCGCGGCCGCATGCTCACCGAAGTGGAATGGCAACCCCTGCACGACGTGGTCCTCTGCCGCGGCAACGGCCGCATTGTCCCGGCCCTCACCCCCAAAAAAGGTATGCTCTACTCCTCGGCCGCCGAGTTCGACAAGTTCGTCCCCTTCGACGTCTCGCTGCACACCTTCCTCACCTGCGTGCACAACCCCTATTCACTGCTCTACACCGAAGATACCAACAAGAAGTCGTCCCGCTCGGCCTATGGCATCCGCTACACGGGAACACCGGGCACCGGCGCCTGGATGGGTTGCGTCTGCACCAAATTCTCCGCTTTCGCGGCCGGCTGGGGCGTTCCCTTCATCTCCAAGAATTACCCCGACCTGTACAAGGAAGGAATCATCGATAAGGTAGAAGACCAGTCGGCGCAGGGCGTGCAGGTGCTCGACCTGCTCTGGCAGAAAGGCCACGCCCGCGCGGTCACCGACGTAGAGCGCGACGAAGACGGACGCGTGAGCGCCGTGGAAGTGAGCGAATCTGTGAGTCCCACGGCCGTGCGGCGCCGTTTCACCGCCGACGAGTTCGAGGCCCTGATGGAGAAGCACAAGATCACCATCTACCGTACCGTAGACTACAGCCGCACCGGTATCGCCCCCATCTACGACGACCCCCAACCGCTCGTCTATAACGACGCTCTCTGCACCTTCGCCGGCGACAGGGCCTGCTTCCGCGAGGGCGACCTCATCATCATCCACTGCTTCCAGCCCGGGATGAAGCGTCTGGAGCTCTTCCGCGGCGAGCAGCGGGTGGCTGTCATCCCGCTGCGCAAGAACATGCGCGTGAACAATGAGAAACTGGGCATCCGGGGCAACCTGAAGCTCGATCCTGGTGCCTGGGCGGTAGACCTCAGCCCGCTCAAACTCACACACGGGATGTACAAGGCCCGCCTCACCAACGGCAGGAAAACCAGCGACTACACCTATTTCGAGATCATACGCTGCAGCATTTCGTATAATAACGGCAAGCTGTCCTTCAGTTCCATTGACGCGCCCGCCGTGTTCTGGAATGTGGGCCGCGCCGCAGACGCCCGCATCATAACGGACAAACAGCGGGCGCGGGGACAGGTTTCTACCGGCCGACTCCCCTCCTACGCCCATTCGGTCAAGGTCCATTTCCAGGGCCGTTACGGACGGGTGGCCTGCAGCGCCGACCTGCCTTAGAGGCGCTTCAGGAGTTCCTCGGTCTGCGCTTCGTAACCCGGCTTGCGCAGCAGGGCGAACATATTCTTCTTGTAGGCCTCCACACCCGGCTGGTTGAAGGGATTGACCCCCAGCACATAGGCCGAGATGCCGCAGGCGAATTCAAAGAAATAGAAGAGCGCGCCCAGGTTGTAGGCGCTGATCCGCTCGATATCCACCCCGATCTGGGGCACCCCGCCGTCGATGTGGGCGAGTTTGGTACCCAGGGCGGCCATGGCGTTGCAGTGCTCCACCCGCTGTCCGGCCAGGTAGTTCAGCTGGTCGAGGTTCTGCGCATCGGTCCCGATCACCACCTCACGGTTGGCCTGGGCAATGCCCACAACCGTCTCGAACAGCACTCGGTCGCCTTCCTGGATGAACTGACCCATGGAATGCAGGTCGGTGGTGAAGTTCACGCTGGCCGGGAAGATGCCCTTCCCGTCCTTGCCCTCCGACTCGCCGAAGAGCTGCTTCCACCACTCGCCCAGATACTGGAACTTGGGATTGAACGACACCAGCACCTCCACCTTCTTGCCCAGCTTGGCATAGAGCAGGTTGCGCATGGCGGCGTACTGAACGGCCGGATTGGCCTCGTCCCGCACGGAGAGCGCCTTCTGCTCGTCGGCGGCACCGCGCAGCATCTCCCGCACGTCGAAACCTGCCAGCACGATGGGCAGCAGGCCCACCGGGGTGAGCACCGAAAAACGGCCGCCCACGTCGTCGGGAACCACGAAGGTGCGGTATCCCTCCTGGGTGGCGAGGGTCTTGAGGGCGCCCCGGGCCGCGTCGGTGATGGCCACGATCCGCGCAGCGGCTTCGGCCGCGCCGTAACGCTCCTCGAGGAACTGCTTCACAATCCGGAAGGCGACCGCCGGTTCGGTAGTGGTACCCGACTTGGAGATGACCACGCAGGCCACGTTGCGCCGGCCCGCCAGGTCCATGAGTTCGGCCAGATACTCTTCAGAAAGGTTGTTTCCGGCAAAGACGATCTGCGGCTGCCCCTCGGGCCGTACGAACGCATGAGAGAGGGCCTCGATGGCGCAGCGGGCGCCCAGATAGGACCCGCCGATGCCAATGACCACCACCAAGTCTACACCCCGTCCCTTCCAATCGTCCCGAACGGTCTCGCACGCGGCGATGAGCGATTCGGGCGTATCGGAAGGCAGGGTTTTCCAACCCAGGAAATCGTTCCCGGCGCCGTTTCCGGCCACCAGCACGTCGAAAGCCGCAAGGGCCTTGTCTACATACGCAGCACGGTCTTTCGCGTCCACGAAGGAGGCGCAACCGTCAAGATTCACTTTTACCATAGTCCGTATTCAATTATTCATGCAAAAATACGAAAAATTCGCGGCTCTTTGCTATTTTTGCACTCAGATAAACCACTTAATCATGAAACGATTCGTTACCTTCCCCGCGGCCGGTCTCTGCCTGCTCCTCGCAGCCTGCGGACCGCGTGCCGCCAAAAACGCATTCCCCAAGATCGATCAGGGAGGAAAGACCGCCATTGTGGCCCACCGGGGCGCCTGGAACTACGAACAGGCCGGCTTCGCCCAGAACTCCATCGCATCGCTTGCCTATGCGCAGGAACTCGGACTCTGGGGCACTGAATTCGACATCCACCTCACCGCCGACGACCAGATCCTCGTTTTCCACGACAACGCAATCAACGGCGTAAGGCTCGACACCGTGGCAGCTTCCACCTGGGCCGACTACCGCCTGCCCAACGGCGAGACCATCCCCACGCTCGACGAATTCCTCACCCAGGCCGAAAAGAGCGACAAGACCATTCTCGTGTGCGAACTCAAGAGCCACCTCTACCCCGAGCGGGAACCGGTCCTGGTGCAGCGCACCGTGAATATCTTAAAGGCGCACGGCCTCTTCGATCCCTCGCGGGTCATGTTCATCGCCTTCAGCAAGCAGATCTGCGACATCATCGCCCGTGACTACCCGCAGTTTTCCCTCCAGTTCCTGTCGGCCCTGAAACTCGCCGAACTCTCGCCGGAACAGCTTGCCGCTGACGGCATCAACGGCTTCGACTATCAGATCAAGATGGTCCAGAAGTATCCCGAATGGGTAAAAGAGGCGCACGAACGCGGCATGAGCACCAACGTGTGGACCGTAGACCAGGAAGAGGTGATGCAGGAGATGATCGACCTGGGTCTCGACGCCATCACCACCAACAAGCCGGTGGAACTCCGTGCCCTGCTGGGCGAGAAGGAGTTCAAAGTAGCGTCTTCAGCCAACGCTCAATGAGCGTCACCCGCTTCTCGAACATAGGATAATGCAGGGTCTCCGCCGTGTCGGAGACCTTGTTCGTATGGTCCGTGATGCCCGAAGTCATCATCACGCAGCGAAGGCCCTTCTCAAGGAACGGCCGGTGGTCGCCCAGACGCCGGTAGAAAAGGTCGGTGAAGTCGCGGCTGCGGTAATAAGAATCGTAGAGACGCAGTTCCAGGCCGGAATTGCACTTCTCCAGGGCCGGCAGATACGATGCGCCCCCGAGGGCCATGAGATAGGCTTTCCAGGCCTTGTCTACCGGAGCGAGGGCGCTACCCACCGTGTCGAGGTTGAGCACCAGCCGCACGAGCCGGAGCGGCAGTTCGGCAAAGGGCGCCTGCGCCGCAGAAAGGGCGCCGCAGAGGGCCTCGGCCCCGGCCCGGCCGGCATTGTGGGCGTCGAGCGCCACGAAAAGGACGCCGTCGCGCCGCTGCGGAAGCGAGGAAAGGCGCGCGGCGAGCGACAGCAGCGCCGCTACGCCCGAGGCGTTGGCATCGGCGCCCGGATACATCCGGCCCTCCAGCGTCCCCAGCCCGTCGTAAGAGGCCAAAACCACGATCCAGCGGCTGCGGGCCGAAGGCTCGGAGGGCGGAAGCGCACACCAGACATTGTGTCCCACACGCGTCTCCAGCGCCCCGCTCTCCGGCACGGAAAAAGCCAGAACACCGGCTTTCAGCCCCAGCGCCCGAAAGCGCCGCAGCAGGAAGAACGCCGCCTCAGCGCCGCCCCGGGAACCCGTGGCCCTGCCTGCACACAATTCGGAAGACAGGTAGGCGACATCGGCCTCCAAGGCTTTCTGTTCCACAGTAATTGCCCGCCCGGAAGTGTCGGGGACGTGCTTTACCCAACGGGGCATCTGCGCAAAGGAGCCCGCCGCAAAGGAGAGGCTCAGGAGCAGGCAGAAAAAAAACTTTCGGCGCACGGCGGGTTCAGGCACGATAAATGATAATTGTTATCTTTGCAGTATACAAAAGTAATGAAAAAAGTCCTTACCGCAATACTCTGCCTGTTCGTACTGGGTGCAAACGCGCATGCCCAGTACGACAAGGACGTTTTCATGTGGCGGGGACGACAGGCCCTGCAGGACGGCAAATACGCCGGCGCCATAGAGCAGTTCAACATCCTGGAGCGGCTCGACAGCACCAACTACTGGAACTTCTTCTTCCGGGGCATCGCCAAATACAACCTGGGCGACCTGCGCGGCGCCAAGGCCGATTTCAACACCTCGGTACGCCTCAACCCCGTCTTTACCAACGGTTACCACTACCGCGCCATCACCGAAAGCCGCACGGGCCAGTACGAGGAGGCCTTCGCCGACCTCGAACACGCCATCCGGCTGCGGCCCGGCCACACGGCGCTCTACTACAGCCGCGGGGTCACCTATTTCCTGGCCCGCCGTTTCGACGAGGCCGTGCAGGATTTCAACCGATACATCAAGAAGGAACCCAAGGCCCCCTCGGCCTACCTCAACCGCGGCGCTACCTATCTCTATCTGAAAGACACCACGCGGGCCCTGGCCGACTACGACCGCGCCATCCGCCTCGACCGCTTCGAACCCGAGGGCTATGTACGCCGGGGCCGCGTCTACGCCGCCCGGGCCCAGTACGACCTGGGCATCACCGACATGGACCGGGCCATCGACCTCGACTCCACCAACACCTTCGCCTACTTCAACCGGGCCCTTATGCACTACGAGCTGCAGGACTACAACGCGGCCGTCTCCGACCTCGACCGGGTGCTGCGCTTCGAGCCGGGCAACGCCCTTACCCTCTACAACCGCAGCCTCATCCGCGCACAGATGCGCGACTTCGAGGGCGCCCTCGCCGACATGGACCGGGTCATCGCCATCAATCCGGGGAACGTACTCGCCTACTTCAACCGTGCCTCCATCTTCGTGGAGACCGAGCGCTGGGCCGACGCCCTGGAAGACTACGACAAGGCCATCGAACTCTATCCCGACTTCGCCAAGGCCTACCTCAACCGCTCTTATGTAGAGAACCGCATGGGCCGCAAACGGGCCTCCAAGGCCGATTATGAGACGGCGCAGCAGAAGGTGCGCGAGTACCGCGAACGCAGCGCCTCCGACCCCTCCTCCTTTGCCAACACCACCCGGAAATACAGTGGCCTGCTGGCCCTCGACGCCGATTTCGCCAAGAAGGACTTCGACGACGAGCTGCTCCAGCACCGCGACATAGACATCCGCCTGCGCCCCCTCTACCGCTTCCGCCTCTCCACGCACAGGGATGCAGGACGCACGGCCCTGAGCCAGCGTTACGAGCACCCGGTGGCCGAGCATTTCATGGCCGGCATCCCCGTGGGCGTAACAGTCTCGAATGCCGACAACCCCGAGGAACCCCGTTTCGAGCGGAGCCTCTCCTCCCTCCTTGCGGGCGACAGCGCCGCCTCCGCGGGCAGCAATCCCCTGCCGGCCTCGGAGGCCGATTTCATCAGGGGCCTGTACGAGGTGCAGAACAAGCAGTACAGCGCCGGACTCGACTTCTTCGACCGGGCGGCCGCCAAAGCCGGGGCCGACAGCGGCAAGGACCGCTACGCCCCCTATTACAAGGCCTTCTACCTCATGAACCGGGGGGTCCTGCGGGCCGAAATGATCGATTTCATCGCCTCTATCGAGAGCAACGTGCAGACCCTTACAATGGATGAGAACGGCGCTGCGCGGGCCCGGGTGAGCGAACGCACCGACCGCAGCTACGACTATTCGGAGGCCATCGCCGACATCAGCGCGGCCATCGCCATCCTGCCCGACCTGCCCTGGCTCCACTACGATCTGGGCAACCTCCGCTGCCTCTCCGCTCAGCTGGTCGATGCCATCGGGGCCTACGGCAAGGCCATCGAGCTCAACCCCCAGATGGGCGACGCCTACTTCAACCGCGGACTCGTACTCATCTTCCTGAAAGACAAGGAGAAAGGATGCATCGACCTCTCGCGCGCCGGTGCCCTGGGCGTGGGCGACGCCTACAGCGTGATTGCCCGCTACTGCAAGGAGGAGGAGAATCTATGAGCGAAATCCGCTTCAAGTCCTTTGCCAGCGGCAGCAGCGGCAACTGCTATTTCTTTGGGCTGTTCGATGATGGACGGCATCCCGTGGCCTCGGTGGTGGTCGACGCCGGCATGGGCGTACGGCGCCTGCGGCAGGAGCTCTTCGCCGAGGGTCTCTCGCCCGCCGACTGCCATGCGCTGCTCGTGACCCACGACCACATGGACCATATCTGTTCGCTGAGCGCCTGGTGCCGCTCGCTGCGTCTGCCCGTGTGGATGCCTCCGCGCCTGCTGGAAGTCCTTTCCCGCCGGCGTCAGACCGCCCGGAGCCTCGTTCCCGTGGCCCGTCCCCTGCCCGCCGGAGAATGGACCGAGATCATCCCCGGCCTCGTCGGGGTGCGCTGGTTCGAAGTGCCGCACGACGCCAGCCAGACCGTGGGCTACCGCATCGACCTGGGCGGCCACCGCATCGCCGTCATGACCGATATCGGCCAGATGACCCCCGAGGCGCTCGCTGCGGCCCGGGAGGCGGAAACCCTCATCATCGAGAGCAATTACGAGCCGGAGATGCTCGCCCACGGGCACTACCCGCCCGAGCTGCAGGCCCGCATCCGCGGCGGCAACGGACACCTTTCCAACGGGGAATGCGCCGCCGCCCTCCGGGAGGTCCTGCATCCGCAGCTGCGCAACGTCTTCCTCTGCCACCTGAGCGAGAACAACAACACGCCCGAGCTGGCCCTTCAGGAAAGCGCGGAAGCCCTGAGCGGCAGCGCGGTACGCCTTGTGGCCCTGCCCCGCACGCAGGCCTCGGAATTCTTTGTTTTGTAGCACTCCCGGAAAAATGCTATCTTTGTAGGATATGAAGGCATTCTGGAACATGCTGACGCGCTATCTGAGCCCGTACAGCAAATACATATGGGGATCGGTGCTGATGAACATCCTTTCGGCGGTGTTCAACATTTTCTCCTTTACCCTCATCATCCCCATCCTGCAGCTCCTTTTCAACATCAACGACACGGTCTACGAGTTCATCCCCTGGGACAGCGATCTGGAATTCAAGGAGAAGGCCATCAACAACGCCTATTTCTACGTGACGCAGTTCATGCAGGTGCACGGCGCCGGCCTCACCCTCCTCTACCTCTGCCTCTTCCTCATTGCCATGACCGTGCTCAAGACCAGCTGCTACTTCGGCTCCACGGCCGTGATGGTGCCCATCCGCACGGGCATCGTGCGCGACATGCGCGTACAGATCTACAGGAAGATCCTCGCCCTGCCGCTGGGCTTCTTCTCGCAGGAGCGCAAGGGTGACATCATCGCCCGTATGAGCGGCGACGTATCGGAGGTGGAAAGTTCCATCACCGGCTCCATCGACATGCTCATCAAGAACCCCATCCTCATCATCTTCTACATGGGGACGCTGTTCTTCTTTTCCTGGAAACTGACCCTCTTCGTGATCGTGTTCGCACCCCTCATGCTCTGGCTCATCAGCGCCCTAGGCCGCACGCTCAAACGGCGTTCCACCGAGGCCCAGGCCCTCTGGAGCGACACCATGAGCCAGGTGGAGGAGACCCTGGGCGGGCTGCGCGTCATCAAGGCCTTCCTGGCCGAACGGAAGATGACCGGCCGCTTCTCGGCCGTCACCGACGCCTACCGCCGCAAGAACACGCAGGTGGCCGTCCGCCAGGCCAGCGCCCACCCGGTGAGCGAATGCCTCGGCACCGCCATGATCGCCATCGTCCTCTGGTTCGGGGGTACCCTCATCCTGAGCGACCATCCCATCATCGACGCGCCCACCTTCATCTTCTACATGGTCATCCTCTACAGCGTCATCCAACCCATCAAGGACCTCGCCAAGGCGGCCTACGGCATTCCCAAGGGCCTCGCCTCCATGGAGCGCATCGACAAGATCCTCGCCGCCGAGAATACCATCCGCGAAACGGCCGGCGCCCGCAAGGTCGACGCCTTCAACGAGGGTATCTCCTTCAAGCACGTGTGCTTCAGCTACGAGAACGGGCGCGAGGTGCTGCACGACATCAACCTCGACATCCGAAAGGGACAGACCATCGCCATTGTGGGTGCCTCGGGCGGCGGAAAATCGACCCTGGTCGACCTTATTCCCCGTTTCTACGACCCGTCCTCCGGGCAGATCACCCTCGACGGCATCGATATCCGCGACCTCAAAATCGATTCGCTGCGCGCACTCATGGGCAACGTGAATCAGGATCCGATCCTCTTCAACGACACCATTTTCAACAACATCGCCTTCGGTGTGGAAGGTGCGACGCAGGAGGCGGTGGAGGAAGCGGCCCGCATTGCCAACGCCCACGACTTCATCATGGAGAAGGAAGAGGGCTACCAGACCAACATCGGCGACCGCGGCGTGAAACTCAGCGGCGGCCAGCGGCAGCGCATCAGCATTGCCCGCGCCATCCTGAAGAACCCACCCATCCTCATCCTCGACGAGGCTACGGCCGCCCTCGACACCGAGTCGGAGCGCATCGTGCAGGAGGCCCTCGACCGCCTCATGAGCAACCGCACCACCATCGCCATCGCCCACCGCCTCTCCACCGTGAAGGACGCCGACGAGATTATCGTGGTAGACGAAGGGCGCATCGTGGAGCGCGGCCGGCACGAGGAACTCCTGGCCCTGGACGGCTACTACAAGAAACTCCACGACATGCAGGCCCTCTGATATGACCGCCAAGACCCTCTTTGCCCGGATCCTCTTCCTGCTGTATCTCGCCGCCATCGGGATGCTCTGCTGGATGCATGTGGACAAGATGCCTGACCTGCAGAAGACCCTGCTGGGCTTCCCCACCGACAAAGTGGCGCATTTCCTCATGTTCCTGCCCTTCCCCATCCTGGCCTACCTGGCCTTCGACCACAAGAACGGAAAGGCGGGACGGGCCTTCCTCTTCGCCTTCCTGGCCCTGTTTTCGGGTGCCGCCGTGGCGGGACTCACCGAGTGGGTGCAGAGTTTCCTGCCCTACCGTACCCTGGATATGGCCGACTTCAAGGCCGACCTCCTGGCCCTGGGGCTGAGCACCTTCTTTGTGCTCATGGTAGACCTTACGCACTTGAATAAACGCAACTGAAGCCCCTGCTTATGCGTTCCGCCCGACTGCTCTGCGTTCTTGCCGGCCTGTGCCTGAGCCTCGCCGCCCCGGCCCAGCAGCAGTTGCTGCGCGCGTTCAAACCCGTCTGCGACTCCCTTTCGCTGCGCGTAGAACGCCACACGGGTGTGCGCGCCCAACTGGAACTAAGCAAGGTCATGAAACGCAGCGGCCAGCTCGATTTCTACTTCACCAAGACCCTGGGCGACCTGCCCTGGAGGCCGGGCGACGCCGCCTGGTTCCGGCAGCAGATCACGGAACTCTTTCCCCCCGAGCTTTCGGAATGGAAGACGGGTGACGTGTACTGCCGCAGCCTCACGCTCGAGGAACTCCAGACTGCGCCGCTCACGCGGGACGGTCAGCCCACCCCCACTTCCTTCGGCGTGAAGGACCCCCGGCCGCAGCAGCCCTTCATCGTGCAGACCGGCGCTCCCGTCTTCAAAAAGGGCCTGAGCGGACGCACCATCGCCCTCTGGCACAGCCATGGCCGCTATTACGACGCCGGGGAGAAGCGCTGGAACTGGCAGCGTCCCCCGCTGCACGGCACCGTGGAAGACCTCTACACCCAGACCTACGTGCTCCCCTTCCTCATCCCCATGCTGGAACGGGCGGGCGCCTACGTGCTCAATCCGCGCGAACGCGACACGCAGCGCCACGAGGTGGTGTGCGACGGCGACCCCTCTTTCCGCCGCAGCGACGATGACGACCCGCTCCTCCGCCGGGCAGGCCGCTATCAGGAAAAAGGTGCCTGGAGCGATGCGGGCACCGGTTTTGCTGATGCCAAGGCCGTCTACACCGGGGACGACAACCCCTTTACCCTGGGCTCGGCCCGCAAGGCCGCCTGCATCCGAAAGGGCGAGAAAGGGCGGGCCGAAGCGCGTTGGACCCCCGACATTCCCGAGACGGGTGAATACGCCGTCTACATCTCTTATAAAAGCCTTCCCCAGAGCAGCAGCGCCGCACATTACCGCGTTCGGCATCAAGGCGGGACGACCGATTTCGTCGTGGACCAGCGCAAGGGCGGCAGCACCTGGATCTATCTGGGTACCTTCCCCTTCGTGGCCGGCACCGAGGGCGGCGTGACGCTCGATAACCAGGTTCCCGCAGGCTACAGTGTGCCCGGCGGGTCCGTGGTGACGGCCGACGCGCTGCGCTTCGGAGGCGGCATGGGCAAAATAGCCCGGGGCCCCTCTCCCGAAGAAAGCGAACTGTCCGGTCTTCCTGCCTACTGCGAAGGCGCCCGCTACGCCATGCAGTGGGCCGGCGTGGATGAGAAACTCTACAAGGAATGGGACGGCGACTACACCCAGGATTACGCCGCGCGCGGAGCCTGGGTGCGCATGATGCAGGAAGAGAAAGGTATCCCCATCGACCTCTCGCTCGCCTTCCACAGCGACGCAGGCACCACGCCGAACGACAGCCTGGTGGGAACGCTCGCCATCTACAGCCTTCGCTGCGAAGGAAGCCGCAAATATGTCGACGGCAGCGACAGACTCGCCGGACGCCTGCTCGCCGACCTGGTTCAGACCCAGATCTGCGAAGACCTGCGCGCCAACTACGAGCCCGAATGGACCCGCCGCGAAATCTGGGACCGCTCCTACAGCGAATCGCGCACCAGCGGAGTTCCGGGCATGATCCTGGAACTGCTGAGCCACCAGAACTTCGCCGACATGCGCTACGGGCTCGACCCCATGTTCCGCTTCATGGTGAGCCGCTCGGTCTACAAGGGCATCCTCAAGTTCCTGAGCAGCCGCTACGGCTACCCCTACGCCGTGCAGCCCCTGCCCGTGCAGGCCTTCTCGGCCCTCCCCATCCCGGGCGAAGAGGCCATCCGCCTCAAATGGGAGCCCACGCCCGATCCGCTGGAACCCACCGCAAGCGCCAAATCCTACCTCGTTTACACCCGCCTGGACGACGGAGCTTTCGATGCGGGCGTGCGCGTGACGGAACCGACACTCCGGGTCCCCGCCAAACGCGGAACCCTCTACTCCTTCCGCATCGAAGCCGTGGGTGAAGGCGGCCGGAGTTTCCCCTCTGAAATCCTTTCCGCCGCCCTGCCTCAGGCTGAAAGCGACAAGGGCAACGTCCTCATCGTGAACAACTTCACCCGAATCGCCCCGCCCGCCTGGTTCGACACGCCCTCTTATGCGGGTTTCGACCACCGGCTCGACGGCGGACTAGCCTGGGGCGATGAACTGGGCTTCACGGGCGGCAGCTATGAATACCGACGCGAGCAGCCCTTCGCCAGCAACTACAGTCCCGGGTTCGGCGCCAGCGAAAGCTGGATGGCCGGACGCAAGGTGGCGGGCAACCATTTCGACTACCCCGCCGTGCACGGACGGGCCCTGCTTGCCCTGGGCCGGGGTTTCGGTTCCGAGAGCCGGGCCGCGTTCCTTCGCCGCGAGAGCGTGCCGCAGGCCGATTTCCCGGTACTCGACCTCCTCTGCGGCAAACAGGCCGGAACGCCCGTCGGTAACGGCCGTCAAGCCCTGCCGCGGCACCGGGTCTTCCCCAGGGAAATCAGACAGTTGCTCGATGCCTACACCACTGCGGGCGGAAACGTCCTGCTGTCGGGCGCCAACATCGCCACCGATGTCTGGGACGAACTCTATCCCCTGGACGATGCGGACGAGTACCGCAACGATGCGCAGGCCTTCGTCACCAACGTGCTGGGCTACCGTTATGTGACGGGCAGGGCCTCGCACGAGGGCTGCGTCGCCGCCGCGGCCGGACAGCGCCTCCCCTTCTGGAACAGCCCCAACGAGCGCTGCTACTGCGTGGAGAACCCCGACGGCATCCGCCCGGCGAGCCGCTACGAGGGCCGCATCGCCCTCCGCTACGCCGACAGCCTCATCCCCGCGGCCGTCTTCCACAAGGGTGCGGGCTACCGCGTGGCGGCCTACGGATTCCCGCTCGAATGCCTCAAACAGGCCGCGGACCTCCAGGTCCTGCTGCGGGAGGCGCTCTCCTTCCTCGAAAACCAGGAAGAAACTCAACCAAAAAACCAATAATATCATGGAAGCAAGACTCATGACCAATCCCTTCTACGCGAAGGCCATCCAGTACCTCAAGGAGCACGACCTGCGCGCCCTGGAGCCCGGCAAACACGTGATCGACGGAGACAATCTCTGGGTGAACATCGTGGACAGCAAGCTCAAGACCCCGCAGGAAGCCCGTCTGGAGGTGCACGACAAGTACATCGACATCCAGGTTCCCCTTTCCGGACCCGAGAGCTTCGGCATCAAGGCCCGCAAGGACTGCAAGCAGCCCGACGGCGAGATGAACCCCGAAAAGGACATCCTTTTCTACAAGGATCCTGTCGACTTCACCATCACGGCCCAGCCCGGCGAGGTGATTACCTTCGCCCCCGAAACGGCCCACGCGCCCCTCATCGGAAAGGGCGAGATCCACAAGGCTATCTTCAAGGTGAAGGTGGTCTAGGTACTCTGTTTGTCGAGCGCCTCGGCAAGGTCCCATACGGGCCGGTCCGCATAGCGGCGGAAGGTGCTCCGGCAGAGCGGACAAGCCGTCACCACCACATCGGGGCCGCCTTCCGTCAGATTCCGGAGGGCGGCTTTCGTAATGTCTTCACGCTGCGAGAAGCCTAGCGTCAGGCTCCCCAGACTCCCCCCACAGCAGATGCTCTCCCTGCGGTTCTTTTCCGCCTCGGTGAGGTAGCCCGCGCAGCCCAGCACGCGGCGCGGCTGCTCGTAGATGCCCGATCCGCGGCCCAGCTCGCAGGGGTCGTGGAACACATAGGTGAGGTCGCCCTTCTCCACCCGCAGGCGACCCTGTTCCATGAGTTCGTGGAAGTAATCGCTGTGGTGCACCACACGGATGCCCTCCAGGCGATAGTGCTCGCGGAAGACCTTATAACAGATGGGGCAAGAGAGCAGCAGCACGTTGCAGCCGCTCGAGCGGATGAGTTCGCTGTTCTTCCGGATGAGCTGCCAGGCCTGGTGGAAACGGCCCGCGGTGAGCATCGGACGGCCGCAGCAGATGCCTCCGTCGCGGTCGATGAACCGGTAATCCACCCCGGCTTTCTTCAGGACCGACTCCACGCTCCGGCTGATGCCCGGGGTGAGCTGGGTCATGCAGCCCGCGAAATAGGCCACCCGCTCCCCTTCCGGGGCGCCTTCGAAGCGTTCCATGTTATTCTGTACCGGCGCGGTGTCGAGGCCCGAAAAATCGGGTTCCAGGCCGTAATGGCGTGTTGCCCGCTGCGCCACGCGCAGCATGGGCCCTTCCACCCCCACCTGACAGACGGCCGTACACTTGCCGCAGAGCAGACATTTGTCGCTGATCTCCTCGATGCGGCGCTCGTTGCCCCGGCGGATCTGCCGGTTCAGGTAGACCGTGGCGTCCCTCGTGTTGGCCTTCTTCACCGTCATGGGGCAGGCGTCGATGCACACGCCGCAACCCGGGCAGGAGAAGACCTCCACCCGCGCCAGGCCCCTGCGGGGATGGCGGATGGTGAGACCCGCGTTGCGCATGGGGATGAGCAGCATCTCGGCCGGAATATGCATGTAACGGGTGAACGGCAGCACGCACATGAAGACGCAGAGGGCCGCCGAATAGGCCCACCAGGTGGGCAGCATGTTCATGTCGTTGCCCAGGAACTGGCGGAACAGCCAGTTGAGCGGCACGATGAGGAAACTCCCGCCGCTGATGTGGGCGGTGAAGCCCTCGGCCAGCAGACGCAGCGGGAAGATGCTCCAGAGCGAATAGAGGCCCACGCGGTCGAGCAGGCTGGGCCGGGTGGTGCGCCGCAGGCCGAACCAGCGGGAACGCACGCGCTTGATCATGGCCAGGGCTATTCCGCTCAGGACGATGAGCAGGAAGAAGTCCATGAGGAAGAAGAGCGCCGCGCCCTGGATGGTCTCGGAAGTCTCCGCTACGAAATAATTGAAGAAAATGGGATAGTAGAGGAAATGGATGCGGTGCGGCACGAAGAGCATCACCTCCACGTGACCCAGCACGATGAGCATGAACCAGCCGAAGGCGATGCTGGAATGCATATAGCCCAGCAGCGGATTGCGCCGCCAGAGCTTGACGTGCAGCAGGCAGTCGCAGAAGATGTCGCGCACGTTCTTCCAGATGCAGCGCGGCGTCACGAGCGAACGAAGGAAACGCACCCGGTCTTCACGCGGGAGCTGCAGCAGGATCT
This sequence comes from Bacteroidales bacterium, assembly GCA_017453565.1. Taxonomy (GTDB): domain Bacteria; phylum Bacteroidota; class Bacteroidia; order Bacteroidales; family UBA932; genus Cryptobacteroides. Next base: position 6,790 of record JAFTEQ010000029.1, on the reverse strand, counting down.
TCACCAGCGCATAGAAGCAGTAGCCCAGCACGAAGACCATCCCCACCACGAAGGGGATGACGAAAGGTGCGAATCCGGATGCGATGCGGTCGTTCATTTCTTCTCGTAGATACGGCAGAGACTCAGGATGAGATGACGGGTGTTGATGCCGCGCGGGCAGACCATGCTGCACTTGCCGCAGAGCATGCAGGCGCTTACGATGGGCGCCGGGTCGCGCCCGCGGTCGAGATCGAGGATGACCTTCCGCAGGCTCATCCCGCCCAGTTCGGCTGCCGTGCAGGAAGCGCTGCAGCTGCCGCAGGCCATGCAGAGCCGCAGGTCGGGTTCCAGCTTTTCGAGCCGGAGCCAGAGCGAGCGGTCGGCCTCGTCGAGGTTCACGGTGGAACTGCGCGAAAGGGTGTAGCCGAAATCGGTCATTTGGCGTCCTGCAGATAGTTATGGATGGCGAGGGCCGCGCTGCGGGCCTCGGCGAGGGTTTCCGGAACGGTCTTGGTGCCCGTGCAGGCGCCGGCATAGAACACGCCGGGCCGGTTGGAGGCGATGATGCCCGCCAGGTTGTCGCGGCTCCGCAGGAACCCGTCGTCGTCTACGTCGAGGCGGATCTGCCGCGCCAGGGCCGTGGCGCTGGGGTTGGGCAGCATGCCGGCCATCAGCACCAGGAGGTCGAGGCTCACTTTGAGCGGCCGGCCCGATAGGGTGTCCTCGGCCTTCACCACCACCCGGCCGTCGAGGGTCTCGGCCACCTCGGACACGCGTCCGCGGATGAAATGGATGCCCCAGTCGCGCTGGGCGCCAATGTAGAAGTCTTCGTACTTCTTCCCGAAGAGACGCAGGTCCATGTAGAAGCAGTAGACCTCGGCGAAGGGGAAGCGTTCCTTGAGTTCGATGGCCTGCTTGATGGCGGTCATGCAGCAGACCTTGCTGCACTGGGGGTTCCCGGCCTTGAGGTCACGCGAGCCCACGCAGTGCACGAAGCCGATTTTCGAAAGGGGCCGGCCCGAGAGGCGCGAGTCTTTCCCAGTATTAAACCAACGCTCCAGGTCGCGATTGGTTATAACCTGATTGTAAATACCATAACCATATTCTTCCTTGCGCTCAGCAGCGAAGAGTTCAAAGCCCGTGGCAAAGAGGAGCGCCCGGCCGTGGAGCTTGCTGCCGTCGGACAGGGTGAGGTTGTAGCCGTCCTTGAGCGCGTTGAGCGAGGAAACCGTGGTGCCCAGATGGATTTCGGCCCCTTCCAGGCCAGGACGGAGGCCTTCCAGCAGGTCTTCCGCGGGGCTCTTGTCGGGAAACAGGCGGTGCCAGTCGGCCACGTGGCCGCCCAGATGGTCCGCCCGCTCCACGATTACGGGCCGTTCGCCCAGGAGCAACAGCTGCCGGGCCGCCTCCATTCCGGCGATTCCGCCGCCTAGGATGATGACGTTTTCTTTCATGGGGTCAGAAGCATTTTAGACCTGAAGGAAGACTTGGCCTGAGAATATCTTTCTTATTCAGGCCCAAGTATTTGGTTTCCGGATTAAAGGGCACGCCCATCTTGTCGAGCAGGGGCTCCGGGGCCACCTGGTGCACCTGCAGGCCCAGGTCCCAGGGGTCGTAGCCCAGCACCAGGCCGGCCACTTCTTCATAGGTAAAGACCGGGATGCCGAAACCGCCCTGGCCGTAGGTCTTGCCCTGTGTCTCGGCCACCACATACTGCCAGCGGTCCAGGAAATAGGGGCAGCCGGGGCAGTTGGTGATGATCATATCGGGCCGGAAGGGCTCCATAGACTCGAACTTCTTGTGCGAATTGGACATGGAATAACCCCGGTTGGCCTTTACCAGATACTGCCTGAAGCCGAAACCGCAGCAGTGCCGGCGCTCGGGGTAATCGATGACCTGCCCGCCCCACGACTCCACCATACCGCAGAGTACATAGGGGTATTCGGCCCCACCCACGCCCTTCGACGGAAACATCTTATTATAGTGACAGCCAATGTGTTCCACCACCCTGAGCGGTTCCCCCGTCTCTTTGTTCACCAGGCGGAACTTCGCCCGCGCGGCGATCTCGTTGCGGAGTTTGTAGATCACGTCGCTGGCATGGCAGACATACTCCGGCTTGTCGAATTCACGCCGGCAGGCCTTCCAGAGATGCTCCCTGATGCGGGCCTCCAACTCGGGGAACTCGCGCCAGGTTTCCAGGATCTCACAGTAGTTGCCGAAAGAAGTTATACAGCTGGTTACCAGATTCTTATAACCTGCCTCTTTCATAAGGGAAAACTGGCGCGCCACAATGGTCATGGCCGTCTCCTGGGGAATGGTGTCGCTGTGGTAGGCGATGCCGCCGCAGGTGGTGTGGTGCGGGGTTTCGTAGAGGTCGCGGCCCAGGAGGTCGCGCACCACCTTCACGAAATAGGCCTCCGAAGCCGGGAAGAAGTTCTGCCGGATGCAACTGCGCACATAGAACCAGTGGTCGTCCGGAATCTCTTTCTGGTAGTCGGACCAGATTTTCTGCTTGCCCTGGTAAATCATGCCTCTTCGCTGTTGAAATGCCCCGGAGAGCAGTGTGTAAAGGTATATTTGAGGTATTCGTCTGGCGTCATGCCCATCTCCTTCGCCTTGGCGAGGGAGTACTTTTCCACGAGTTCCAACCGCTCCGTGCCGCCCGTTTCGTCGTAGATGGCCTTGAGTTCGTCGAGATCTTCCTGCGGAATCTTGCGCATAGCTCCGGGGCCTTCCTGACCGTAATTGGCGCCCAGACGGGCATAAACGTCCTCCTTATGGTTCAGCACCCATTCGAAGACCGGCCCCGACTCGGGATGGTCTTCATAGGCAAAGGTAGAGGCGTGCACGCAGTATCCAAGGTTCAACACATTGCCGTTCAGCACTTTGGTGAGCGGATAGAGCTGACGCCCCTTCTCCGATTCGGTGAAATAGCCGAGCCGGGCGGAGAGGTTCCGCAGGGCCATAATGACCAGGCCCGCCCCGTTCTTGCGCGGACAGCGCGTCATACAGGACATACACTCCCCGCAGTACCAGATGGTATCGCTCTTCAGGAGGGTCTCAATCTCGTCGTCGCCCCGGCGCTGCACGGTATCGAGGATCTTGCGGGGGTCGTACCTGTAGAACTCCGCGGCGGGACAGATGGCCGTGCAGGTACCGCAGTTGATGCAGGTATGCAGGCCTTCCCGAAAACGATAATCTTTGCAGAGTTCCTCGTAGAGGTTCTTCATGGGTCGTACACGTTTGGACAAAGTTAACAAAGAAAATGGAAAATGCCTATCTTTGCAAAGCAGAAATGAAGACTATGACCAACAACCACATCGTCATCATGGCCGGCGGAGTAGGCAGCCGCCTCTATCCGCTGAGTACCACCGAGCATCCCAAGCAATTTCTCGACCTGCTGGGCAGCGGGCAGACGCTCATCCAAAGTACCTATGAACGCTTCCGCGAAGTGGACCCCTCGGCCCGCTTCTGGGTGGTGACCTCGGAGCGCTACATTCCCTTCATTCACGAGCAGCTTCCCGACATCCCGGACGAGCAGATCCTGCCCGAACCGGCCGCCCGGAACACCGCCCCCTGCATTGCCTGGGCCTGTTGGAAGATTTTGAAGCGCTTTTCGGGGGCTAACATAATTGTTACCCCTTCTGACGCTTTTGTTTCATCTATTGATTTCTTTGCAGTTACAATGCGTCGAGCCCTCAGTTTCACGGCCGACAAGAATGCCATCGTTTGTATAGGGATAAAACCCGATAAACCCCATACGGGCTATGGTTATATCCAGGTTTCGGAGCCGGAATTGATGGGCGAAGCGGCCGTTCCCGTGCGCGTCGCGGCCTTCAAGGAGAAGCCCGATCTCGAGACGGCGAAGGGGTATCTGGCGCGCGGCGGCTACTACTGGAACGCGGGCATTTTTGTCTGGAACGCGGCCACCATCGAGGCCGAGATCCGGCGCCACGCGCCGCAGATCGCCGGCGTTATGGACGCCCTCTCCCCCAGCTTCTACACCCCGCAGGAACAGGCCGCCGTGGAGCGTCTCTTCCCTACCTGCGAGAACATCTCCATCGACTATGCCGTCATGGAGAAATCGACCGAAGTCTACACCCTCGCGGCCGACTGGCCCTGGAGCGACCTGGGGAGTTTCGAGGCCATCGAGGCCCTCACCGGCCGCCGCATACCGCGATAGCAGCCGCGCTGGCGAGGCCGGTCCCGTCAGCCTTCGCTGCGCTCTCCCTCCCACCGCTTTGCGGCGGGCCCCTCCCACTTACGAGCCGTGGGTGGCTACGGGCTTCCGGTGACCGGCCCCGCCCCCGCGGCAACTGCAGCAAAAGCAGAAGGGGCGTGACCTTGCGGCCGCGCCCCTTCTCTGTGCACCCTTAGGGATTCGAACCCTAGACCCACTGATTAAGAGTCAGTTGCTCTACCAGCTGAGCTAAGGGTGCAAGATGTCAAACTTCTCTGTGACCCGTTCGGGGCTCGAACCCGAGACCCCAACATTAAAAGTGTTGTGCTCTACCAACTGAGCTAACGAGTCTCCGAATTGGGACTGCAAAGGTATGCGTTTCGCCCCAATTATCCAAATCTTTTTGCGTTTTTTTACGCTTCTTCCAATTGTTTGCGCCAGAGCGCGGCCGAGGCATCGGACGGCATGCGCCAGTCGCCCCGCGGCGAAAGGCTCACCGAACCCAGCTTGGGCCCGTCGGGAAGGCAGGAGCGCTTGTACTGCTGGGCAAAGAAACGCTTCAGGAAGACATCCAGCCACTTTTGCAGCACTTCCCTCCCGTAGCGCCCTTCAAAGGCCTTGGAGGCCAGGAAAAGCAGCTTCCCGGGCGCGTAGCCCCAGCGGAAGAAATGATAGAGGAAGAAATCGTGCAGTTCGTAGGGCCCGATGAGGTCTTCCGTCACCTGCAGGATGGTCCCGTCCGCCGCGGCCGGCGTGAGTTCAGGACTGATGGGCGTATCAACGATGTCGAGCAGCACCGCCTTCAATTCGGGGAAGGCCTCCTCCGCCGCATGGCGTACAAGGGCCTGCACCAGGGTTTTGGGCACGCCGGCGTTCACGCCGTACATGGCCATGTGGTCACCGTTGAAGGTGCACCAGCCCATGGCCAGTTCCGAAAGGTCGCCCGTTCCTACCACGAGGCCGCCCTCCTGCCCCGCCAGGTCCATCAGGATCTGCGTACGCTCACGCGCCTGGGCGTTTTCGTAGGTGGCGTCGTGCTCCTCAAGCGGGTGTCCCAGATCCTTGAGATGGCCCGTCACGGCCGGCACGATCGATACCTCCTTCCTGCTGATGCCCAGTCCCTCCATGAGCGCATCTGCATTGCCTTTGGTGCGCCCCGTGGTGCCGAATCCGGGCATGGTTACACCGATGATGCGCTTCCGCTCCCATTTCAGCCGGTCAGCGGCCAGAACGGCCACCAGAAGCGCCAGAGTGGAGTCCAGACCGCCCGAAATGCCAATTACGGCCGTCTTGCAGCCCACGTGCTCCAGGCGGGTCGCAAGGCCGGTCACCTGGATGCTGAGGATTTCGCGGCAGCGGGCCGAGAGCTCCTGCGGGTCGGCAGGCACGAAGGGATGGGGATCGAGCGGACGAAGGAGCCCGGCTTCGAAGTCGGTGTCGGCCGCGGGGCCCCCGTCCATAACCTGATAGACACGGTTCTCTTTTCTTATATCCTTGAAATTCGTGGCTTTCTGCCGTGTTATATCAAGTTTTTCTATATCTATATCGGCGGTAATCCAAGTCGAGTCCGACGCAAAACGGGGACTCTCTGCCAGCAGGGTTCCGCACTCATAGATGAGCGAAGAGCCGCCCCAGACCAGGTCCTGGGTAGATTCACCATAGCCGCAGGAGGCATAGACGTAGGCCGCGTTAAGCCTTGCAGACGTGGCGCTTACGAGCTGCCTTCTAAAGCTGTGCTTTACAACGGTCTCGTTGCTGGCCGAAAGGTTCAGGATCACTTGCGCTCCGGCAAGGGCCGCCCGGGTGCAGGGCGGAACCGGCACCCAGAGGTCCTGGCAGATCTCCACTCCCACAAGGGCATCGCCCACACGGAAGAGCTGCGCGGTTCCCAGCAGGCAATGCTGCCCGGCAAAACAGACTTCCGCCAAAGAATCGCCCAGCGCCGCCGCCGACTCAAACCAGCGGATCTCCTGAAACTCGGCGGCATTGGGGAGGTAGGTCTTGGGCACCAGTCCCAGGAGTTCCCCGCCCCGCAGCAGGGCCGCGCAGTTGAAGAGCCGCCCGGCGTAAGGCACGGGCACGCCCACGGCAATCAGCGCCGGCAGCTCGGCCGTCTCGCGCAGAATGCGCTCCAACGCCCGCTCAGCCCCATCCAACAGAAGATGCTGGCCAAAGAGGTCGCCGCAGCTGTAGCCCGTCACGCTCAACTCCGGGAAAACCAGCACGGACGGCGTCTGCTCCGCATAAATCCGTCGGCTCAGATCAATGATCCGGCTCGCGTTGGTCTCGGGGTCGGAGAGCGCCACACGGGGCGACACCGCCGCCACCCGCAAAAAACCGTAGGCTTTGTTCATGGGAGAAACTATTTGTTCTGTTCTTCTTAATAATTCTGCGCCAGCACCTGGAAATAGCTCTGCGGGTGGTCGCAGACCGGGCAGACCTCCGGCGCCTGCTTGCCCACCACAATGTGGCCGCAGTTGCCGCACTGCCAGATGGCGTCGCCGTCCTTCGAAAAGACCTTCTTGTCCTCGATGTTCTTCAGGAGCTTGCGGTAGCGCTCCTCGTGGTGCTTTTCAATGGCCCCCACCATCTCGAACTTCTCCGCAATTTCATCAAACCCCTCTTCCCGGG
>JAFTEQ010000005.1 GCA_017453565.1 Bacteroidales bacterium | reverse complement strand
TCATGTTCCAGATCACGAACTGGCTGCGCTGCTTCGGGTCATTGGTCAGGCAGGTCTGCCCCGCCTTGGTGCAGGCGCACTGGGCGGTGTAGCCGATGACATAGACGATGTAGCTGACGATGTACACGACCCAGCGGAGCGTCCCCATGCCGTCCGGCAGGCCGCGGAAGAAGACCATCATCAGCAGCAGAGACAGGGCGAGCAGGCAGTTTCCGACGACCATGAAGGGGCGGAATTTGCCGAAGCGGGACTGCGTTCTGTCCATCAGGGAGCCGCAGATCGGGTCGGTGATGCCGTCAAACACACGCATCAGCGGTGCGAAGAGGCTGTTGAAGGTGCTGATCGCCAGGACGACGGCGGCGCTGGCTACCGTCCCGCCCAGGGCGGCGGCGGTGGAGCCGGACAGGTACATGATCGCGTAATAGGTGAAATAGGTATAAAAGGCGAAGTATACGTTGGTCGCGGCGTTGTTGAAGGGGAACAGCGCGACCTGCCACTGCTTGGCGCGGTTGACGGCCTGTGTGCTTTCCATGCTTTTGTCCTCCTCTATCTGATCTCGAAAGAAAGAAAATCTGCCGGGCCTTCGCCCCGGTATTCAAAGAAGAGCGGATGAACGCCCGCGTCGATACGAAATGCTCCCTCGCCGTTCACAGGCACGTCGGCCACGGTTTTCTGCCCGTCCGAGACCAGGAAGCCGCCGCTGCCGCGTCCCTCGGCGCGGATACGCGTTTCCGTCCCGTCGAACAGGAAATACTTAAAGCCCGCCGTCGCGCCGTCGCGCATATTGGCGATGTACTGGTCTCCGTTTTCCTCCCGGTCCTTGCCGGACTGGGTGAAATAGGGGTGATCCCGGAGCCGCTTCTTCGGGTTCGCACCGTCCACACGCCCGGTGGCGTGGTCCTTGGCCCAGAGGTTGCAGGCGATGCGGGCCTCGTACTTGCCCTTCCCCTTCAGCGGGCCGCCGTTTAAGCCGCAGGAGGTCAATTCCGCCTGCCGGAAGCCGCAGTCCGGCGTCCGCTCCAGCTTCTCGGCGCAGGCCTGGCGGGCGTAGGAGCTGCGGTTTGTCTGGCGGTGGTAGAAGATATACCAGTCCTCACCGATGTTCAAGAGCCCGCCGTGGGTGTTGCCCAGATAGTTGCTCGCGTGGCTCTCGTCGGTGTTGCCGTTTAAGTACAGGTCTCCCAGATCCACCAGCACGCCGCCGTATTTAAAGCTGCCGTCGGGACGGTCCGACATGGCGTAGCACAGGTCGTGGTTATACTGGCTGGAGTAGACGAAGCAGTATTTCCCGCCCACCTTTCGGATGCTGGAAGCCTCGAAAAAGGCATGCGGAAATGCGCCGGGCTTGCCCTTGGTCGGGAAGAGCAGCTTCGGTTCGGCTTTGATCGTCATCATGTCCGGCTCCAGCTCCATCACCACGCCGCCGTCGTTGCGGAGATCGTGCCAGCGGGAGGCGACAAAGGGTACCTTGGTGGCAAAGCCGGAATAGAGCCACACACGCCCGTCCTCGTCCGTCAGCACACCGGGGTCAAAGGGGAACTGCTCACCCGACTGCTTGCCCCAGACCCTGCCGTTGTTGTGGCGGACCTTGCCGTAAAACTCGTACTTCCCCGCGGGCGTATCGCAGACCGCCACGCCCATCTCACCGAGAAAATCAAAGGCGTAGTAGAGATAATAGCGCCCGTCCGGCCCCCGGGTCACATCCGGCGCATAGAGGCTGCGTATGCCCAGGGGATTGCCCGGGTCCTGGTTCTTTTTGTAGATCACGCCCTCACAGCGCCAGTCCGAGAGGTCGTCCACCGGGGCCGACCAGCAGACATAGTCGTTGACGCAAAAGATCGGCGCGCCGAAGGCGTCGTGACTGCCGTAGACATAGACCCGGTCGCCAAAGACGTGAGGTTCCCCGTCGGGAACGTACTCCCAGCTGGGGAGATAGGGATTGAAGGCCTGCTGCTTCATCGGCTTACTCCTTGTTGGCCCAGTTGGCGCCCTTGTCGCCCGCGTCCTTCAGGACATAAGCAGGGTTGGGCTTCGAGACCTTGCGGAACACGGCCTCGTCGGCGCACTCGCCGCTGACGGCGCGGAGCTTCGTCTCCGCGCTCATGGGCACCGTGAAGGTGAAAACGTGCTCGCCGTGCCTGGTTTCCAGCTTGTCGCCGTTTACAAGCAGCGTCACCTCGTTGAGATTCGAGTAGACCTTGACCTCGATCTTACTCTCGGTGCGGTCAACAAAGCGCTTGGAGCAGATGTGCACAAAGGGCTCCTTCGACCACCAGGCCTTGTAGAGATAAAAGCTGTCCTTGCAGGTTTTTCTGTCAAAGGTCACCAGGCCCTTGTGGTTCATGCCGGGCTCGCCGCCCTGGTCGC
>JAFTEQ010000028.1 GCA_017453565.1 Bacteroidales bacterium | reverse complement strand
TTTTGATAATCGATTCCTCCGAAATTCACTTTCCTACGGTGTTCGGAGGAATTTTATTTCCTCATATCAAAGATACAAAATTTCTAACAATTTATCAATCAATTTGTTAGAAAGTTTTCAACAATTAACGACTGTCCCTACCTAATTTCGTGATGCAGCAATATGGGTGGAGCACTTTAGTTTAGCAAAGCATGGATACGTGGCCACACAAAAACGCAGCAATCCTTATTGCTAATATCGGTAGTATGGTGCAAATGTTGTTTGGCGATACTGGTTCTGAGGCGCATACTTCAGATCTTGTGTCAGTGTTTCAGTTATATGGATTAGACTGTTCATACACCTCTTATTCGGAAACAAGTGTCAACGCATCGTTAATGAATAACACGCCAGTAATTATACGTGCGAACGGAAGACTTCATTCTTTGGCTTGTTCTATCTATTTGGTCATTCCTTTATCATAGATGGTTATATTCGTAATCGAGAAAGAACGAGAATGACGTATAGATTTGTGTATGACGAAGGTATTGGGGGACTTTTGCCCAATCCTCCAGAATATGTCACCATCACATATGGAACGCCATTCATTGCATATTATCATATGAATTGGGGTTGGGGAGGCTATAATGATGGAACCTGGTATACTATTTCCGGGGATTGGGAGGCACAACTTGATGATGGTTCAGCTAATTTTATATATAAGCGAAAGATTATATCCGGTTATTCGGTTATTTATTAAAGCATTCGTTCACAAATTCCACTATATATGAATCGTTTTATCATTATTATCCTGCTATGTGTAATCGGTGCTTGTTCTCAAAAGGGCACAACATATCTCCAAAAGCCGGATGATTTACAGATTAAGAGCATAACTGAGAACTCCGTCGCCATTCAATGGGGGCACATCAAGCAGGCCACCCACTACCTATACGTTTTAGAAGCCGACATTCAAACGGAAGATTACCATCGCCTTAGTGGTTCCACGCAAGAAAACAGTCTCAGCTTTGATAAACTCAAGTCAAATAAGACATATCATTTCCAAGTCTGTGGTGTTGACCAAAATACCATCCTTCCCGGAGGAGAAGGAGGTCCAAAGTATCTACAATCGGACTGGTCAGAAATGGATTTCACCACGCCCGGAGGCTAGAAGCAGATAACGGGGCTCTGATACGGATGAAGTCCCCCGGGGGACGTGCCACCCGCGGCACGGAAGCGGGGGGACCGTCGAAGACGGTGGGGTGAGCGAAGCGAACTCCCCCGGGGGACTGCAGGGGCCAGAGGCCGACGCAGGGAAGGCGGAGACGCAGTATGCGAAAACGGAGCTAGCCCCGGGAATCTTTCTTCGGTGCCTGATGGCTGAAAGACCTGCGTGGGCCTTCGGCGGCGCGCCAGAAAGCGGCGTCAAATTCGGGATAGCGGTAAGGCCCGTCGTGGTCAATCACAAAGGACAGATAGGTGATGGGCAGGCCCATATCGAGGAACATCCGCTCGTAGAAGGTCTGCACCTCACGCACCGCCTCGGGGACCGGCGCGTCTGACCCGTAGAGGTCGGGCGTGCAGCAGAGTTGCCGGAGGCCGTTCTGCTCCACCACGGCCTTGGTGTATTCGTGCAGGAAGCGGCTGTCGGTCTTGAGGTGAATCACGCCCCCCGACTTCATGAAGGAGCGGTAGCGCTCCAGGAAAAGGGGCGAGGAGAGGCGGCTGTTCTCGCGTTTCATCTGGGGGTCGGAAAAGGTGAGCCAGATCTCGGACACCTCGCCCGGAGCGAAAAAGGCCGTGATGAATTCGATGCGGGTGCGCAGGAAGGCCACATTGGGCAGCCGCTCCTCGGTTGCAGTCTTGGCCCCGCGCCAGAGCCGCGCCCCCTTGATGTCCACCCCCACATAGCAGCGGTCCGGGTTGCGCCGGGCCAGTTCGAGGGTGTACTCCCCTTTGCCGCAGCCCAGTTCCAGCACCAGTTCTCCCTCCGCTCCGCCGAACATCCGCTCGCGCCAGTGTCCCTTCACGGGATGGTCCTGCAACTGCGAGAAGCCACGGGCCAGCACCTCCTGCGCAGAGGGTTGCAGCAGGCAGCCAAAGCTTTCGTTTTCGGCGAACTTACGGAGTTTATCGTGTCCCATAAGGGTTTTCGTGCTTCTTCAAACTCAGCCCGATGCCGCGGATGGACGGCTCGCCCGGCTCGTGGTTCAACATGAGCCGCCACACCCCGGGGCGCAGATGCAGGTCTTCCCGGTACACGCTCACCTTACCGCGCCGTCCGCCGGTGGGCAGGGCGAAGCGTTCGGCATGCGTGAGCAGCGAGTCGGGCGAATACCAGAGCGCATAAATGGCTACGAAGTCCTTTTCCGGCTTCGGGTCGTCGGAACGGGTATAGAGGATGACATCGTAATAAGCCAGGCTGTCGCTGAGGTCGAGCGAAAAGTTGTAGCAGTCGTTTTCCGCCTGCGATGCGGGAATGAACTCCTCCATCCCTGCAGGCGGCGTGCAGCAGCAGGTCAGGAAGGCGCAGCACAGAAGAGGAAGCAGCCAGCGTCTCATCTCAACGCTCCGTTTTGTTGCCGCCGCGGCCCCTCCTGTTCCGCCCGCCGCGACCTTTACGGCGCTTGGGCGTATCGAAACGGGAGATGCTGTCGTCGCCCACGGCCGTCACAAATTCGGGCGCGGAGGGCTCGGGCTCCTGCTTGAGCGAAGCGGGCTTGATGCCGTTGCGGTTCATCATGATGATCTCGCGCACGTCGGAAGCGTCGAGGGCGATGAGGTCGGCGTCGCTCCCTTTCTCGTACGAGAAATACATCACTTCCTTGAGGATATCGGTCTTGCGCAGATAGACCTCGCCGTCCTCGAACTGCAGCGGCTCGCTCAGGTGCGGGATGCGGGAATGGGCGTCCTGATAGACGGCTACCTCGTAGTTGAGGCAGCATTTGAGCTTGCCGCACTGGCCCGCCAGTTTCTGCGGGTTGAGCGAGAGGTCCTGACAGCGCGCCGCCGAGGTGGAGATACTCTGGAAGTGCGTGATGTAGTTGGCGCAGCAGAGTTCGCGGCCGCAGATGCCCAGGCCGCCGATGAGGCCGGCTTCCTGGCGCGCGCCGATCTGTTTCATCTCGATGCGGATGCGGAACTCCTCGGCAAAAACCTTGATGAGCTGGCGGAAGTCGACCCGCCCGTCGGCGATATAGTAGAAGATGGCCTTGGACCCGTCGCCCTGGAACTCCACGTCGCCGATCTTCATCTCGAGTCCCATTTCAGCGGCGATGCGGCGCGCCTGGATCATAGTCTCCTGCTCGCGGGCGATGGCCTCCTGCCATTTCTCGATGTCGGTCGGCTTGGCCTTGCGGTAGATTTTCTTGAACTCCCCCGCCGCCGGGTCGATCCCCTTGCACTTCATCTGGCGGGCGATCACGGGCCCCTCAAGCGTCACGATACCCAGGTCGTAGCCGCTCGCAGCCTCCACGATGACCATATCGCCAATCTTCACGTTCTGGCCGGAATCGTTCACGTAGATACCCTTGCGGGTATTTTTAAAGCGCACTTCGAAAAGGCCGCGCGTGCTCTGGTCCACCACTCCCTTGAGGTAGTCGTGGTCCATCAGTTTGCAGCACCCCTGGCGGTACGAGAAGGACTTTTCGCCCGTTTTCTCGTCGCGCACGATAACGCAGCCCCGGTTGCAGTCGTATTGTATCGTTTCTTTTTCCATAAAAGCTATACGTTCATATAGAGTCTGTCGGCAAAATCGGCAAAGGCGATTTTGGCGTTCACGTTGCGTTCAATCTGGCGCAGGCAGCGGTCGGTCGCCTCCAGCGCCTTGCGCGGGAAGGTCTTGCGGCAGCGGGATGCCCAGTCGCGCAGCCTGTCTTCGCCCGCAGAGAGGGCGTCGAGCCCCTGCTGAAGGAGGAACAGTTCGCGGAAGCGCCCGGAGGCGTAGCGGCAGAAAGTCTTGAGGGCGTCGCGCGAGGGAAGGGAAGCCACCGCTTCGGACGCCTCGAGCGCCGCACTCAGGTCTCGCGCAAGCAGGGCGTCCATAAGGGCATCGAAGAGTCCCGGATCGGAAAACTGCAGCCCGGCGCCGCCCCGCAGCGGCTCCAGACGGAACTGCTGGCAGCGGGAGCGGATGGTGGGCAGCACCTTTTCGGGGGCGTGGGTCACCAGCACGAACTGGATGAGCTCCGACGGCTCCTCGATGATCTTGAGCAGGCGGTTGGCCGCCTCGGTGTTCATCTTCTCGGGCAGATAGATGACGATGGAGCTGTAGCCGCCCTCCAGGGCCGAGAGCGAGAGCGTCTCGAGGATGTTTTTGGCGGCTGCCACGTTGATGAGCGTGGCCTTCCCCTCTATGCCAAGGGCCACCTGCAGGTCGGCCTCCGTGAACTGCGGGTTCTCCAGCACCAGCTTCCGCCACTCGGGAAGCAGGCCGATGCAGGGCGTGGCCGCCGTGACGGGAAAGACGAAATGCACGTCGGGATGGATGAGTTTCTCCATCTTGTTGCAGTTGGGGCAGAGGCCGCAACTGTCCGCTTCGGCGCGCTCGTGACAGTACAGGTCCTGCAGGAAGGCAAGGGCCAGGGGGATACCGCCCCCGCCGTCATCTTCATGCAGGAGGATGGCGTGCGGGATATGGCCGGAACGAATCATCCCGGCAAAGGTCTTTTTCAGCACCTCGTTTCCCTGTACCTGACTGTATTTCATGTGTTCCTGTCTCCAATGTAACGGGCTGCCTGTGTGAGGAATTCGCGCGCCTCCGATGCGGGCACCGCCTCCAGCGCCTCCAGGGCCCGGGCGATGTGTCGGTCGAGCTGCGCGCGGGCCCCCGCCAGGCCGCCCCGCTCCACCACGAAAGCCTGAATCTGCGCCAGATGCTCCGGATGCTCCGGGAGCGTGCAGATGAGCGAACGGATTTCCCGCTCGCGCGCGCTGCCCTTCAACGCTTCCAGCAGCGGGGCGGTAATCTTCCGCTCCATCAGGTCCTGCCCCACCGGCTTGCCGATGGCGCCACCTTCGTAGTCGAAGATATCGTCCCTGATCTGGAAGGCCATGCCGACTGCCTCCCCGTAGGCCGCCAGCGCCTTTTCCACAGCCCCCGGCGCATCGACCGAACGGGCGCCCGCCTGGCAGCAGAGCCGGAAAAGCGAGGCGGTCTTGCAGAAAATGATCCTTTCGTAGTCGGCCTGGGTGGTGTCGCAACTGCCGGCCTTCTGCTGCTGGAGCATCTCGCCCTCGGCAAGGTCGGTAAGCGTCTTGGAGAAAGCACCTACAGCCCATTCGAAATGATGGGTGCGCACTACCAGATGCACGGCCCGGGCCAGCCAAAAGTCACCCACCAGCACGGCGGGAGACGGCCCGATGAGCGAAGCCACGGTAGGTACGCCCCGGCGTTCCTCGCTCCGGTCGGCTACGTCGTCGTGCAGGAGCGTAGCGTTGTGCAGCAGCTCCAGGGCGGTCGCAAAACGGATGGAATCCTCGTTCGCCGCTCCGGGCGGACAGGCTCGGGCGCAGAGCAGGGCCAGCATAGGCCGGAGCATCTTGCCCGAATGGGCGAGCACGTTGTCATTCACCTCCTGCAGCAGGGGCACATCGGTCCCCAGCGCCGCACGGGCGGCACTTTGATAGCGGTCCCAGTCGGCACCGAGCCAGGTAATGACTTCGTTTCGTTCCATACTATTCAAACAGGGCAGCGGCTTCGGCCACGGTTTTGGGGAATTCGATCAGAGCCCGGTCGGCCGGCTCCAACATTCCGTCGCGCACAAAGTGGTCGAACAGGGTGATCAGGGGTTCGAAGAATCCGTCCAGATTGAAGGCGGCGATCCGGCCGTCGTAGCGGCCGAGCTTGCGCAACACCAGGGTTTCGATGAGTTCGTCGGTGGTCCCGATCCCGCCCGGGAGGGCCAGGGCTACGTGGGCGCCTGCCCGCATCAGGGCCTTGCGCTCCGCCATGGTATCGGTCCAGAGGAGCTGCGTGAGCCCCTCGTACTCCCAACCCTTCATGAAGCGGGGAATCACGCCCACGCAAGGCGCGCCGCAGGAGAGGGCCTCGTCGCAGACCGCACCCATCGTACCCCGGTATGAACCGCCCGACACGATGGTGTATCCAGACAAACAAGCCGCACGGACAATCTCACGTGCAGCTTGGTTGTATTTGGGATGGATGCGGTCGCTGGCGGAGCAAAAAAACACCGCCCTCTTTTCGGTCATAGGCGCCGACGGATGTTAGAAGAAGATGATGGCCGTCGCCGCGATGCCGGTACACTGGTTCTGCTGGATGTCGGTGGTGACGGAAGCGAGGCTGGTATTGAGCTCCATGTTGTCGTCGTACAACTTGCCCATGTCCCAGTAGTACTTCACGCCCACCTGCAGGCGCTCGAAAATCTCGATGCCCACACCCAGGCCCACGCCGTACTCGAGGCGGTTCTTCACATTGTCCCAGTTGTTGCTCGTGTCGGTGGTTTCCGCGCCGGTGGCAGCCACAATCACCGAGGTCTTGGTCTCATTGGTGATGGCGTAGCCCACGAAGGGTTCCGCAAACACGAACGGACGGAAAGCGCCCACATTGAAACCGAGCTGGAGCTGCACCGGGATCTCCAGGAATCCGGTGTTCATGTCGGCCTTGAAATTGTCGGTACTGGCTACGCCCAGCTGGGTACCCTTGATGTTGTAGAGGATACCGGGCTGGAGCACGAGGCCCCCCATAAGCGGGAGCTTGAACGCCACGCCCACGTGGTAGGTGGTGATATCTTCTGCGGTGGCCACAGCCGAGGAAATGTCGGTGGCATAGGAGGTGATACCGCCCATGATGCCCACCTGCGCCCGGGCACCCAGTGCCAGAAGCAGCGCAGCGGCCAAAGAAAGGATACGTTTCATGGTATTGTGCGTATTGAAATTTTTAAATGAGGCTGTCGAGGATCTTCTCGATATCGGCGCGGGACACCACGCCCACGGTCTTCTCGGCCGGTACGCCATCCTTGAAGAAGATGAGGGTGGGGATGCTGCGGATGCCGAACTGCTCGGCAATCTCGGCACAGTCGTCCACGTTGCACTTGGCCACGGTGACCTTGCCCTCATAGGCCTGGGCAATGTCGTCCACGGTGGGGGAAAGCATGCGGCAGGGGCCGCACCAGGTTGCCCAGAAGTCTACCAGGGCCACCGGCTTTGCGGAAAGGATCTCCGCGAGGTTATTGGGAGTGATTACTTGCATAGGGCAAATATAAAAATTTTAATACATCTTTTCAATATTCCACACAAAGGCGCGCAGACCCAGGTTGGGGGTCTCGCCGTCCTTGGCGCGGATGGCGTCGAGCACGGCGTCGGCCACGTCGTCCTCCACCACGGAGAGCAGGGCATGGTTCTGCGTGGGCCAGGCGTGACTGCCCAGATGGGGCTCCCCGCCCCGGCTTCCCCGACCGCCGGCATCTTCCCAGACGGTGTAGCCGCGCTGTCCGAGCGCCTCGAAAAGGTCTACGATTTCTTGGTTATAGGCCTGGTTGTAGGCCACGAAAACGGCTTTCATACCTTTTGTTTTTTAAGTTTTTTGCGCTCACGGCGTTCGATGACGGCACTGTAGAGCGTAGGAATGATCACAAGCGTGATGACGGTCGAGATGCTCAGACCCCAGGCCACGGTCACACCCAGGCCGTTCCACATTTCGGAGCCCTCGCCCCGGCCCATGGCCATGGGCAGCATACCCAGCACGGTGGTGAGCGTGGTCATGAGGATGGGGCGCAGACGGCTGCGGGCCGCGGTAATGGAGGCTTCACGCACACCCATGCCCCGCTCCTGGCAGAGGATGGTGTAGTCGATGAGCACGATACCGTTCTTCACCACGATACCCAGCAGAATGACGATACCGATCATGGACATGATGCCTACGGCCATCCCGTGGATCATATTGCCCAGGGCCACGCCCGTGAAGGCGAAGGGGATGGACACCATGATGACCAGCGGGCCGGTGAACGACTCGAACTGCGAAGCCATGACCATGTAGACCAGGATCACGATGAGCAGCATGAGAAGGATCATGTCGGAGAACATGTCCTGTTGGTCCTCGTAGTCACCGCCGATACGCCAGCTCATCCCGTCGGGAAGGGGTTCTTCCTCGAAGGCGGCCTGCACGGTCTGCACGCCGTCGCTGAGCGGGTGTCCCTGGGCCATGATGCCCGTCACCAAAATGTAGCGGTCGCGGTTCTTGCGCTGGATGGTGGGCGGAACCTTCGATTCCACGATCCGGCCCAGGTCGCGGACGCGGATGGCCTGCCCGGCAGGATTGTAGACCACGATGTTCTCAATATCCTCGATACTCCTGCGGAACTCGGGGGCATAGCGCACGCGGATGTTGTACTCGTCGCCGTACTCACGGTAGAACGAGGCCACCGTACCGCTCATGGCGGCGCTCACCGCAGCGGCAGCCGTCACCGAGGTGAGGCCGTTGAGCGCCAGCTTCTGGCGGTCGAAATCAACCTCATACTCAGGCGTATACTGGTCGCGGCTCAGGATAACCTGGGTGAAGTTGCCGCTCGCCATCATCTTCTCGCGCAGCGAACGGGCCGCATGTTCCGTCTCCTCGAAGTCGTAACCGTAGATCTCAAGCTGCACCGAGGCGGCACCGCCCATCCCGAAGCCGTCGGAGACGTTGAACTTGTTCAGTTCGGGGAACAGACGAAGGTCGGCACGGATAATGTCGGCAATCTCCCAGATGGTGCGGGAACGGTTCTCCATGGACCCGATGTTGATGTTCATGGTGATGAGATAGGTCCCGTTGTTCTGCATGGAGGCGAAGGCATTGTCGGTATCGGCCTGGCCGAAGCGGTAGCTGAGCACCTGGATTTCGGGCACGTCGGCCACCAGCTTCTCGTAGATGCGGGCGGCCACGTCGCGGGTCACGTCCTGCGCCGTGCCGATGGGCAGCTCGATGCTGGCCTGCAAGCGGCCGCCGTCGGACTGCGGGAAGAACTCGGTCTTCATGTGCGGCAGATAGGCCGCCAGCACCAGGACAAAGACGACGAGCGAGCCCAACAGCACCAGGCGCTTGCGCTTCATGCAGCCCGAAATGAGTCGGCCGTAGCCGCGGGCAATGGCGTTCAGCACCTTGTTCACGGGCCCGAAGAGAGCTTTGTGGAAGCGACCTTCCCTGTGCGGACGGGCCAGCAGGACCGAACAGAGCATGGGCACGAGCGTGAGCGCCGCCGTGGTAGACACGATCATGATGATGCTCACAATCCAGCCCAGCTGCTTGAACATGATGCCGGCCATACCGGAAAGCATCGTGAGTGGCAGGAACACGCAGAGCATGGTGAGGGTGGAAGCGATGACCGAGATACCCACCTCGGCCGTTCCGTGTACGGCGGCCTCCCGGGGTTTCTCGCCCCGTTCCAGGTGGGTGGTCACGTTCTCCAGCACCACGATGGCATCGTCCACCACCATGCCGATGGCTATGGCGAGCGCGCTCATAGAGATGATATTCAGCGTGTTGCCTGTCCCAAAGAGATACATGAGCGAAGCCAGCAGCGCCACCGGGATGGAGAGCACCACAATGAAGGTGCCCCTCCAGCGGCCCAGGAACAGGAACACCACCAACATCACCACGATGAAGGTGATGAGGATGGTCTCCTCGAGCGAATGGATGGTGCGAAGGATATTGTCTGAACTGTCCATCACCGTGGTGATCTTCACGTCGGAGGGCAGATTGGGCTGGATCTTCTCCATCTCCTTCTTCACCTTCCTGATTACGTTCACGGTGTTGTAGCCCGACTGCTTCTGGATGATGATCTGGGCGCCGCGGGTGCCGTTGGTGTAGGACTCCTGCGACTTCTCCTCGAGCGTGTCGTCGATGCGGGCCACGTCACGCAGGTACACGGCGCTGCCCCCGTAGGAGCCCACGATCACGTCGAGCAGTTCGGACGGGTCGGCAAATTCCTTCTTGATACGGAGCGAATAGGTGTCGGAACCGATGTCGATGCTCCCCGAGGGAACGTTCCGGTTCTCTGCGGCAATAATCTGCGAGATGCCCGCGATGCTGAGGTTGTAGGCCTGCAGCTTCACCGGGTCGCAGTAGACCTGAATCTCACGCTTGGGCGCACCCACCACCGAAACGGTACCCACACCCGACACACGGGCCAGCGGGGTGGCCACGCGGTCGTCGAGGATCTTGTCGATGGCCGACACGCTCTGCACGGCCGTGGCCGCCATGATGACGATGGGCATGTCGTCCACGCTGAACTTGAAGAGGAAGGGCGTGGAGGCCCCGTCGGGCAGGGTCTGGCTGATCATGTCGAGCTTGTCGCGCACGTCGTTGGTGGCCTCGTCGATGTCGGTCCCGTACTCGAACTCGAGCGTGAGGATGGAAATGTTCTCGCGCGAGCTGGAGGTGATGTCCTTGAGGTCGGCCACGCCGTTGAGCGAGTTCTCGAGCACCTTGGTGAGGTTGTTCTCCACATCCTCGGCCGAGGCGCCCGGGTAGGACGACAGCACCATGATCACGTTGGACTCGATGTCGGGGAAGTTGTCCACCGGCAGGCGCGTGAGCGAGAACAGGCCCAGGATGGCGAAGGCCAGGAAAATGAGCCCGGTGGTGACCGGTTTGCTTACGGCTGTTCGGAAGATGCTCATAGTCTAGTTGTTAATGACCTGCACCTTGCTTCCGTCCTTGAGGCCCGAATGGCCTTTCACCACCACGCTGCTCCCCTCCTCGAGGCCGGAAATCACCTCGTATTCGGCGCCGATGTGGCGGCCGATGCCCACGGGCACGAAGCGTACGGTACTGTCTTCCGCGAGGATATATACAAAGCGCTGTCCCGTCCCCTCCTGCTTCACGATAGCCCGGTCGGGCAGCACGATGTTGCGCCGGGTGCCGAAGTTAACGGCCACACGGGCGTACATCCCCGGACGGAGCGCCCGGTCGCCGTTGGGAACCACCACCTCGGTGCTCACCGTGTGCGTGGCGGCGTTGACGGTGGGATAGATGCGGTTGATACGGCCCTTGAAGGTCCTGCCGGGCAGGGCATCCACGGTGAGGCTCACCTCGTCGCCCTTCTTCACCTGGGCGTACTCGCTCTCGGAAATACCCACCAGAAGCTTCACCGGCACCACTTGCTGCACCGTGAAGAGCGGCGCGGTCATGGCGAACATGTCGCCCGCATCGAAATTGCGTGCGGTCACATATCCCGTGATGGGACTGCGCAAGATGGTGTTTTCCAGCAGATTGTCGTAGTTGCTCTTGCGAAGCTTGTAACCCAGTTCGGCCGTTTCGAAGTCGGACTGCGACACGCCGCCCTCCTCGTAGAGGCTCTTCAGACGGGCGTATTCCACCTCGTCGTTCTTGACCTGCAGGGCCAGCTGGTCCAGCTGCAAGCGGTCCATCTCGGCCAGAATCTGCCCCTTCTGCACATAGTCGCCCACTTCCGCGCGGATCTTGCGGATGCGGCCCCCCTGCTGGGGCATGATGTTGTTGGTGGCGTAGGCCAGCACCGTGGAGGAGTAGGCACTTTCCTGGGGCACATCGCGGGCGGTGGCGACGGCCACTTCCACGTTGCGCACAATCTCGGCGGGCGCCTGGGCGGCCACGGGTGCGGCTGCGGTCCCCTTTCCACCCCTGGGCCCACAGGCCACAAGGGCAAGGAACGGCAAAACGAAAACGATCTTTCTCATATCTCTGTCTGTTTTATTTTCCATACGATCCCTGCAGGTCCACTTTCCCGTCGGACGAGAGGAAGTCGGCCCCGAGCGTCTGCTCGAGGTTCGACTTGGCTACGATGAAGTTGTAGACGGCCTGATTCTGCGCCAGCAGGGCCTGGGTCAGCACGAGCTGGGCATCGTTGAGGTCGGTGAGCGTACTCTTGCCCACCTGGTAGCTCTTGGCCGAGATGTCGTAGGCCTTCTGCGCCAGTTCCACCGCCTCGCGGGCCGCGTCGTGGCTCTTCATGGCCGTCTCCATGGTATTGAGGTACTGGCGGATGGCGATCTTGAGCTGACGCTCGGTATTCACCCGCTGGAGCTCGAGTTCGGCCTTCTGCACCTTTGCCTGGCGCACGCTGCTGAGGTTCTTTCCGCCCGAGAAAATGGGGATGTTCAGGCTCAGCCCCACGAACGAATAGGGCGTCCAGCGGTATTCGCTGAACTTGAAGTCGTCGTTCATGGAGATGAAACTGTAAGAGAAACTGGTGCTGAGCGTGGGCAGGTAGGCGTACTGCTGCACACGGATGCTGCGCGAAAGCATCTCGGCCTGCAGGGCAAGCTGACGCAGGGCGCTGTTGCCGTCGAGCGAAACGGAATCGTTCTGGTGCAGGTCGCGGAACATGGTGCCGGCATAGTCGGAAAGCTTGCCCGACACGTCCACGGGACGGTCGAGACTGAGACCCATGACGGCCTTGAGCTGCCAGAGGCCCAGCATCACGTTGCTTTCGGCGTTGTACACGTTGGGAATGGCGTTCGCCACGGTGGAAGCGGCACGCGACAGTTCCAGTTCCGAAGCCTTCTGCACCTTGAACTTCCGCTCGGTCTGCGCGAAATTCTCCATGGCGTTCTCATAGACGGTCTTGTAGACGTTGAAGGCTTCCTTGGCGAAGAGCACGCCGTAGTAGGCCTGCTTCACTTGGGTCACCATGTCAAGACGCGACGAACGGGCCTGTTCCACAGCCAGTTCCACCTGGTCGCCCGAGAGGCGGATGCTCTCCCAGAGCTGGGCGTTCACCAGCGGCATTCCGGCCGATACACCCACGGAATAGGTATTCATGCGCCCCACCTCGAAACCGCCGTCCGAAGAGGAAGTCGAGGCAGCAGGAGCCGGCGCGAAGGCGCCCGAAATGTCGGTACCCGTGTTGGCGGCCAGCAGTCCGAGGGCCGTGTAGATGGGGTTCATGATGTCGGTGAACATGGAAGCCATGCCTCCGCCGTCCTCATCGTCCCCTCCGCCCATATACATCACCTGCTTCTTGATGGTGCGCTGATACGAACCCGTGCCGCTCACTTGCGGGAAAAGGGCGGCATAACTGCCCTTGCGGGCATATTCCTGACGTTCAATCTCCTGGTCGGCCACCTTCACGGCCACATTTTCGCCAAGGGCGATCTTGAGGGCCTGTTCCAGCGAAAGGACCAGGGTATCGGACGACGCGCCGGCAGCAGCCTGCGCGGAGGCGTCGGTCCTGTATTGCGCCCCGGCCGCGACGGGCAGGAAAACCAGCCCGAAAAGCACGGGGACAGCCTTGAGAAACTTCATGACACTACTGTTTTAAGACGCGTGCGTGCCTGCAAATTCTATTCCACAGCAAGCGAATTACATTGGGTTTTACTCTCCGTGGTCTAGAAGATTCCTCTGATTCTGACATTTTGCATCTGAAAGCAATTTAAGATAATTCTCCGGATATGAAGA
Organism: Bacteroidales bacterium; assembly: GCA_017453565.1. GTDB lineage: Bacteria > Bacteroidota > Bacteroidia > Bacteroidales > UBA932 > Cryptobacteroides. Next base: position 28,861 of record JAFTEQ010000028.1, on the reverse strand, counting down.
AAAAATGTATGGGCCATAAACACCCTTTCGCATTCCTCGCCTCATTTCACGCATCCCTTTCTTGTAATCACCAAGTAGATAGAATGCGGCCGGGGCATAAAGGCCCCGTGCTGTATCCGACTGTTCATTCTTCAGCAAAGATTCGAGCATATGGTCAAACTGTCCATAGTATTGAAAGAACGGTAATGCATACTGATTAAAACATCGGATCATATCTGCATAAACATACTGTCTCTCATCAAGATGAGTAATACACCATTCTTTTCGTCCCACCTTATGTTTTTTCGGAAGACGACCGGAGACTTGTTGTCTATTCACTCCTTCACGTAACGGAATGATAAGATTCATGTCGTGGACGGCAATCGTTGCCGAGTACGTAGGATATGAAAACGAGCACAACTGTTCATATAGAGTATTCAACTTATCATAAACCACGCCTACGCTCGGGATAATATGGACTCCGTCACCCGTCTCCGATACTGAGAGTCCAAGTTGATAGTGAACATCGTCTTCCGCGCTCCGATAATAATAAGGCCCCTTGGGGCGTTTTACAAAGCCATTGCGAGAAAGCAACGCTTCGAGGTCTGTGTGTATTACTTTCGACATTTTTCTCAAAGAATATGAGCTCAGGAGTGGCTTTTTAGTAGTATCAACAAAGGATCCTGAAAGTAGTTTCTTGTAGTTTTCGGGGAAACACGGGCAATCATCATATAACCCCAACCAACGAAACTGATTGACAATCATTCGACCTTTTATCCGTTTACCTAAAAGATATAAGACAATTGGGTAAGTATAACAATCGTCTACATCGACCAATCGATTGGGATTAAGTTTGACTGTCATTATTCTCATCAAACTCTCCAAATCGCCAAACTCTTTATAGAACGGAAAAGCATATTGCTCAACAGCTCCAATTATTTCATGGACTAGTGCACTTACGCCCTCCTCTGTTTTTGTTCTCCATTGAACTCTGACACCTTGTTTTTTGTATACAATAAACTCCAGAGAACACACTATTGTGGGGTGACAAGTAAGTGACATGGGCGTTTTTGACATCTGAAAAAGCATTAAACGGATATCTTCTACCCGATGATAAACTATACCCGGATATGTCTCCACATAATAAAAACCATGGGACCAAACAATTCGAAAAGAAATAACAAATGATTGTTCGTTATTCTTGTTATGTATTAGAGAGCAAGGCTCCCCCGAGCATGGCTCAAAACCTCTTTCTTTCATCTCATTTATCAGAGACTCTCGTATTAGTGTTTTAACTGGATTCTTCATTAAAAATTCAATTTGATGATTACAAAATAATAGTTCTTAAACGAAGAATCAAATGATTTCCCTCCAACTGTAAACGGTTTAACTGGATCAAGAGATGGATTCTCATATAACAGCTTAGGATAAACAATTTCTTGATTGTGTGTCAGTCCTGCATGCGGGCCATTCTTTACTTCTATAAAAACAGGTCGATTATTCATCTCGGTCATCAGATCAACTCTTACCTGTGTCTTTCCTAACCTCAGAGGCACTTCACGTTCAACTGAATATCCTTTAGCTTCGATGCTATTTTTTACAAATGATGAACCGTATTCTCCTTTTTCGTAAGAGGTCATATCCATTGGAGGATCCCAGTTATGCATATTATTCTTCACCGATCTCGCGATTTCCTTAACGGGGTCAACTTTCCCGTTCCAGAACGAACGATGACGAATAGCCTCTCTTAATCCCCCGGCAAGACCTCCGATTACCACTCCTGAAACCGCACCCCTAGCCGCATATACCAGACCATCAAAAGACGCATCAACCAAATCATTGCCGGCAAGAAGAGACATTCCAAACCCGTTCAAAAAACCAGAAGTTGCTCCGGCAGCAAGGCCAGAAGACGCTCCTGCTACGAAACCACCTACAGCAATAGCCGAAGAAACGGCCCCGCCAACTATTCCGCCCAAAGCGCCGGCAGCGCCACCAATCAAGGCTCCGCCAGCAACATAGCCAAGCATTTCACGACCAGTTAGTCCTCGTGCTTGGGCAATTCTATATCCTTGTACGCCTCCTCCAGCCATCCCAATAGCAGCTCCAATCAACGCTGCTGCAAGAATAATCGACTCCCCATCCCTATCCACATAGGTGAGCGGGAGATTGTTCGCGTAGATGTAGCGGTTGTAGCCGGCCGTGGAGAAGGGGTTCTGGATGTTCGGGTCGGCCGAGAGGAACTGGCGGCGGATGGGGTCGTAGAGCCGCGCGTTCATATTCACCAGCCCGAAGAACGGCAGCTGCTCGTGTCCCGTGAAACCGCGCCAGAGGAACGGATCCGGTTCCGAACCCGAGGCATAGGGTTCCAGTGTGTCGGGGTCCCTCGGACGGCCCCAGGCGTCGTAGGCACAGGCGGCAACGAGCGTCCCGTCCGCCTTCACTACCTCCGTGACGCTTCCCACAACGTCACGGCAAAGGTTATAGAGCGTCCAGCTGCCCCCCTCGTTCACATACACCGCCGGGGCCGTGTAGGCGTCGCCGTCAAGATAGATCCACTCACGCCAATTGGTCTGGCCGCCCGTACCGGGGACGGCTTCCGCCTCGTACTCGCCCAGGTAATACCGCTTGAGCAGCGGCAAGTAATAGGTCGTATCGCGCAGCACCATCCGCACCCGCTGCCGGTCGGGGCCGTAATCGATGTCGGCCCGGTATTTCTTCCCGCTCTCGCGAATGATCCTGGGCCGGGCGAACGGCGTGTAGGAGATCTTGTAGGGGCGCAGTGTCAGCGACGGCTCGAGAGTGGACTGGATGCCCGTCACCCGGTAGATGTCCGATGCATCCGTATAGGAGAAGGTCTGGACGTCGTCACCTCCGGAGTTCCCAAGAATCGTATACCAAAGCTCCCCTTCGCGTTCCGTCTGGTAGAGTCGTCCGGCATCGTCGTAACCAAACCAATCCCAGACATCCCGGACAGAATCGCTCCTGCTCACCACGCGTCCTTGAATCCAATAGCCATAGGACTCGTCCTGCACCGTGCCGGCCTCGCGGCGGATGATTTGGCCGGCGGCATCGTGCGTGTAACGGCGCTGCATCCCCCCCGCCGTCTTCGCAGTGCGGGGAAGACCCAGGGCGTCCTCGGCCTGGAGCTGCCACACCGTGGTCGTATCGCCCAAACAGACCTTGGTGTTGTACCCACCCGTGTAGGTGTATGAGAGCGTAGCGATGGGGCCAGAAAGGGAAGAGCTGTAGGCGACCGAGGCAATCCGGGCGTCGCCGTCATACGTATAGTCCTTCTTCAGCCACAGGCCGTCCAGGCCGGTCCGCGTTTCGCTGGTTACACGGCCCAGGCTGTCGCGGGCATAGGTCACACCCGTACCGTTGGAACCGGACACGGACACAGGAAGGCCGTCGGCATCGTAGCTGTATGCCGCAGAGAGGCCGCCTACGGCAGCCGTATCCAGGATCTCGGAGACAACCCGGCCAAGGCGGTCCGAGACCGTCCGGACAGACCCGTCCCGTGACGTATGGACGAGTTGCTCTCCTCCGTCGGAGAGGTTGCTGCGCGACCAGCTGTGCGTCCCGGCCGATGGGTCCGTCAGAGCGGTCCGTCTTCCAAGCAGGTCATAGCTGACGTCCCTCCTTACCCTCTGGCTCGCCGGACGCCCGGGCGTGAGCGTATAGAGCAGGCTTCCGTCGGGCCGGTAGGCCAGCAGGACCGTACCCTCGTAGTCCTCGGCGCGGATGACGCTCCCGTCGGCGCCGTACCAGCGCCAGGTCTCCGAATCGCTGTAGCACTGCACGGCGTTGTCCTCGTAATAATAGAAATCAACGGAACCATCGCCGTGACCGTCGCTCTCGAGGCGGTGGTAGTCGTCGTAGGTCCTGGTCGCCCACACCACGGTGGAGTCCGCAAAGTGCGGGAGGGAACTGCGGACCACGGCACCGGTGCGGTCGTACTCCGTGTCGGAGTGCAGCCAGCGGCCGTCGAAACGGCGGACGCTACGGCGCAGTTCCCTGCCCGCGGCATCGTGGTACGACACTTCCGGCGGGGCCCCGCTCCGGAGCCGGATCTCCTTCCAGACGCCAGGCTCCCCGGTGCCGCACCAGGCCGTACGGACGGAGTCGCACGTACCGTCGGGCCGGGTGACGGAGGTCTCCGCGCCCCAGGCGTCATAACAGGTGCGCGTCTGGCGGCCGCGGTAATCCGTGGCGAGTCGGGGGCGGCCGTAACGGTCGAAGTCAGACAGGGACGTGGTGTGCCCAAGGGCATCGGTAACCGACACGGCCCGGACGCCGGCAGGGTCATAGCCGTAGGCAGTGCTGTCGGAAGGTGCCGTATTGTTCTGTCGGTACACGGCCTCCGTGAGCGGATTGCCGGTTGACGACCAGCTATGGCACTCCCTCCCGACAAGCGCGGAAAGGTATGGAGGAGTTTCGTTATTATATGCATAGTCCCGCACCTCCGATGGCAAGCCGTACGCATCGTAAGTGTATACCCGCCCGGTTTCCAGAACGGGACGGGACACATCACTCCCAACAGTCTGGTACCGTCTGGAGACCGTGCGTTCCGATGAAACGCGACCGATGACCAGACGGCCGGAGACCGGATCCAGGATGTTTGTCCGGTTCAGCCAAGTCGAGTCGGAAACGGCATCCTGGAAAACAGACCGGACCTTCGCGGAAGTGTGCGGGACATCGTATTCATCGTAGTCCAGTGCCCAGGTCGTTTCGGTATGGCCGGTCAGCCAATCGCGCGTCTCGGAAGAGTAGAGCCGGGGAGACATTTTCCCATAGGTATGGATGTAACCGACATAGGTATTGCTCACCAGAGACAATGCCTCAGCATTGCCCGCCCTGTCGAGCGAACGGGAGACGGATGTCGTCACGCCAAGTTGGTTCAGGTTCCGCTGCTCCACCGTCACTTCCGTGCCTCCCATCTCCGAGAGAAGGTTCTCCGTCGTGGTCTGGCCGAAGCCGAGCGGGCCGATGCCCAGGGTATGGACGCCGGCGGAACGGTAGGAACAGCGTACGCGGGAAAGCGTATCGCGCACTGCATTCGTCCCGCCCGGAGCATAACTCCGCGCCTCGCGCAGCAGATAGAAAGGAGCCATAAAACGGGCGAACCCGCTGCCCGTATAAAACCCTATGAGCGTGGGATCATAAACGCCCGTGTTTCCGGACATACAGGCATAGTCATTCTCCGCCTCGGCACCCAGACCGTCGCGAAGGGAGGTGAGTGTAAGACTGCGACGCACGTCGGAGTCGAACAGGAAAGACTTGGCGGAGGTCCCGCTTGCATTCACGATGACAAAGTCGTTGGGCAGTTCGCCGGCGCCCACATTCACCGGGAGCATCTTCCCTTTGCCCGTCACCGAAGCGGAGGACTCTGTCGGCGTGATGGGGAAAAGATATCCCTGATTCAGATAGAAGCGCAAGCGCCCGCTGTCGTGGCAGACAAGGTCGGCATAGCCGTCATTGTTCAGGTCCTGCAGCAGGTAGTCTTCGTCGGAGGGACGGGTGTGAAGAAGGAGCGTGTCGCGGCTAAACGCCGTTCCGGTATTGCGCAAGAAAATCCATTGCCCGGAGTTCTCCTCGGGAGAAAGGGCAAGATCGGGATAGCCGTCCGCATTCAGGTCGCCGAACAGCACCCTCTCGTCGGAGAACAAATTCAGCCCAAGGTTGGAGATATCGGACTTGTGGACAAAGCCGGCAGCCTCCCTACGCCAAACCTGCGTGTATCCCGAAAGAGGTCGGAGAATCTCTGAGACTCCGTCGGAATCAAGGTCTGCCGCATACAGGGAATGGGTGCTCGCATCGTACAGGTCGGAACTGTCGAAAAAGTCGGCATAGGAGGCATCGGCGGCACCGGTATTGAGGTTGATTACCGCCGCTTTGGACAACAACACTGATGGAGAGAAAACCGTTTTCGCAGAAAAGGACGCGAGCAACTGGATGCGCCCCGCTCCGGTAAAGTCTCCGAAGTTCACATCCAAGGAAATCCCGGACATGGAGGAAAAAGGGAGAGGAAGCGTGACTGTACGCGAAGAAAAGTATGTAGTGTTGCTGTTATAGCTATAGATCAACGCATTAAACCAAGGGACCTCTACCCCTTGGGACAGAGTTTTTGAGAGGCTGATGACAACAATCTCGTCTGTCCCGTCTCCGTTTACGTCGGCTACGGCGGCGCCCAGAAAGCCATCAGGGACGGCATAGGGACGGACGACTCCCCCACGTGCTGTCGGCACGAAATAGAGCTTATCCGAACTGGAGTAGCTGCTCTTCTTGGGATAGATGAGGAATCCGTCCTCAAAGCTGCCCGGGACGAGCTTCCCGCGCTGAACGATATTATTCGTACTGGGGACGCCCGAGATGGTGATGGTTTCCGGGGAAAGGAAATCGCCCGTCTCCACGGAAGCGTCTCCATAAGAAAACTGAAGCGGGTTGAGCATGCCGCCGGCTCCATTGCCGCAGGAAAGACTGCTCAGCACCGGATGGCCGGCTACGCTTCCATAGGCGGGTGTAAGGACGCGCACGGTATCCCCGCCGGCTTCCACCGTAGCGATGGATGAAAGGCGACGGCGGGAGGAGATGTCAAATCCCGCGTAGTGCTGGAACGGGACGGACATGTCCGTCAGGTAAGACAGGGTGACGGATCCGACCGGGGTGTTCCCGCGTTTGTAATCAACCCGGGTAAGGTACAGCCGCCCCATATCACGCAGGTATGTATAGGTAGAGGTGTTGCCGAAGGCATCCCGGTACTCGGAGACGGGATAATAAGGCGTGAGTCCGGCCGTCGACGCCATGCCATACGTGGCGCCGGTCCCGTCGGGGCGCAGGACATCGAAGGTCTCCACAATCCCGTCGGCACGGCAGTTTGGCCGCACCATAACGTGCCCGTGTGCCGTCTCCCAAGGGTAGGCTGCAGCCATCGACGCCGTGGCATTGCGCACGAGCGGCTCGCCGTCGAGGCGCCAGGCAGCGGTGGTGTCCGGACGGACCGGGGCCTCCGCCTTCCCGTCATAGTACGTCGTTTTCTGGGCAATAGAGATGCGAGACACTCCACCCACATTCCATCCCCACCCGGCATCGCCCGCAGCGGACTGGCTGTCGTATACCAGGGCCAGATCCGACATAGCGCTCGCGTTGACCGGCAGGGTAACGGGGATGGAGTAGGTTCTGGCACCCATCTTGGACACGCCAGACGAAAGAGAGATACTACCCGGACAGCGGGTAGTATCAATTGGAGAGAACCCAACGGATCGGGCATGCCCAACAGATTTATGTAGAGGAGTATTGCGTGTTTCGGAAGGAACTTCGGCCGACAAGTCCCCCGACCACTGAACGGACACTAGAAAAGTGGCCAGAATAATAAGAAAATGCTCCATCGGATTATCGTAATGGCGGTCTCGAAACAAAGATAGTTTTTTTCGGCAAATTAATCTTATCTTTGCGAAAAGACTTGTATGCACTGGCACGTCAATCCCGTCATTTTCAGCATCGGCAGCGTGGAACTGCGCTGGTATTCGCTGCTGTTCATCTCCGGATTCATCCTGGGATGGTACCTGTTCCGCAGCTTCTTCCGCCGCGAACGGGTGAGTGAAGCCCTGCTCGATCCGCTGCTCTACACCCTGCTCATCGCCACCATCGTGGGCGCCCGCCTGGGGCACTGCCTCTTCTATCAGCCCGACTACTACCTGGCACCGTTCGTAGACTTCTTCGGCGGGAAGGTCGACCCTGCCGTCGCCCGCTCGGGGATGACCAACTGGCAAGCCTTCTGGGAGATCTTCATGCCCTGGAAAGGCGGCCTCGCCAGCCACGGGGGCGCCATTGCCATCATCCTCGCCATGATCTGGTTCGCCCGCAAGTACGGCCCGCGCAACGGGTTCGACTTCCTCTGGCTGCTGGACCGCTTGGTCATCACCGTGGCCTTCGCGGGCGCGTTCATCCGCCTGGGCAACCTCTTCAATTCCGAGATCTACGGCGACGTGACCACCCTCCCCTGGGGCATCATCTTCGACCTGCGGGGCGAGACCGAACCCAAGCATCCCACCCAGTTGTACGAATCATTCTCCTACCTGCTGCTGGGTCTGGGCCTGCTCTGGCTCTACCGCCACCGGCTCGCGCGGCTTTTCCGAGGGACGCTCAGCGGCCTCTTCTTCCTGGGCTGCTTCGGGATGCGTTTCCTCATCGAGTTCATCAAGGAACCGCAGGTGGGCTTCGAGGAAGATATGGCCCTCAACATGGGGCAGCTGCTCAGCCTGCCGTTCATCGCCCTGGGTCTGGGCCTTTTGATCTACGGCGCCGTGAAACGCGAGCCCGCCGCCGCAGAGATTCCGCTTAAAAAGAAATAGATACAGGATATGAAAAAACTTCTTGTATGCTGCTGCCTGCTGGGTTTTGCCCTGGTGGGCCGCGCCGTTGAAAAGAAAGTGGTCACGCAGACCGTAGGCACCGTCACCCTCTCCTGCAACCAGCCCGGAAGCTGGCGCTTCATCCTCTCCGCCCGGGCGGAAGGCGGGAAAGAGTATGTGACCGTAGAGATGGCCACGCCCCGCGAGGCCGTGCCGCCGCATTTCCTGCTCTCGTTCCGGCTGCCGCAGCAGGACGTGCACCACATCTGGAACATCAACGACAAGGAGCGCTTCATGCTGGCCCCCAGCTGGGGCAGCCCGCAATGGGAATCGTGGCGCGTGACCGACCTGGCCTGGGGCATGCCGCTCTATACCTATTTCAACGACAACAACCGCAACCGCCTCACCCTCGCCACGAGCGAGGTACTGCGCGAGGTGGAAGCCCGCCTGGGCGTTCAGGAGCAGGATTGCGTGCTCTGCGGCGACTTCGGCTTCTTCCCCCATCAGGAATCGCCCATCACCCACTACAAGGTGACGCTTCTGCTCGATGCGCGCGACGTCTTCTGGTCCGATGCGGCCCGGGAAGCCTCGCTCTGGATGAGCGAAACGGCGGGCCTCAAGCCCTGTCCGGTGCCCGAAGCGGCCTACGAGCCCCTCTACTCCAGCTGGTATCAATTCCATCAGAACGTCTTCCAGAAGGATATTGAGGAGGAGTGCGCCATTGCCGCCCGGCTGGGTATGAAGACCCTCATCGTGGACGACGGCTGGCAGACCGACGACACCGGCGGAGGCTATCCCTACTGCGGCGACTGGCAGATTTCCCGCCGGCGCTTCCCCGATTTCCCGGCCCACGTGAAACGGGTGCAGGCGATGGGTATCAAATATATGATCTGGTACTCGGTGCCGGCCATCGGCGAGAAGAGCATGAACTTCGAGCGCTTCAAGGGGAAGTATCTCTACCGCGTGGACTGGGGGAAATACCACGTGCTCGACCCCCGTTTCCCCGAGGTGCGGCAGTTCCTCATCGACACCTACGTGAAGGCGGTGCAGGACTGGGGGCTCGACGGGCTCAAGCTCGATTTCATCAACAACTTCACCCAGCGCCGCCAGGGCCTGCCCGAGATGAAACCGGGCGACGGGCGCGACATCAAAACCATCCCCGACGCAGTGAACGTGCTTATGAAGGACGTGCGTGACGCCCTCACCGCCATCCGGCCCGGCATCCTGCTGGAATTCCGCCAGAAATACGTGGGGCCCGCCATTGCCCAGTACGGCAATATGTTCCGCGTCTCCGACTGCCCGGGCGACCTCTGGGCCAACCGCATCGGCATCTGCAACCTCCGGGTGGGCGCGCCCCGCACGGCCGTGCATTCCGATATGATCGAGTGGCACCTGCAGGAATCGCCCGAAGGCGTGGCCCGGGCCCTGCTCGCCTCGCTCTACGGCGTCATCCAGTATTCCGCCATGCTGCGTGACGTGCCACAGAGCCACCGCGACGTGGTGGCGCACTGGATCGCCTTCACCCGCGAACACCGCGACGCCCTGCTCAAGGGCTGGCTGCGGCCCTATCATCCCGAATCGGGCTATCCGCTCATTGCGGCGGGCAACGACAGGGAAACCGTCATCACCAGCTATCAGGACGGCATCGTGGTGCCGGTCTGCGGCAAGGACGGAGCCGTTCCCGCCCAGGGACAGCAGGTGCTGGTTGTCAACGCCGGCGAGACGGACCAGCTCATCCTCGACCTTGCCTGGAAGCCCCGCAGCGTGCAGGCTTTCGACCTCTATGGCCGCCCCATCCAGGCGCCGGCCCTCCGCAAAGGCCTCCAGCGCATCGCCCTTCCCAGCTGCGCCCACTTGGTTCTCCGTTAGAACCTGCCCTGCATCCTCGCAGCTGCCCCCCCTTTGAAGTGCGGCCTGCATCCGGCGGCATCTGCGTCCCTGCGCTCTTCGCCGGCACGGCCTTCCTCGAGAGGCGGATGATTCCCTGGCGGGAGAGCCTCTCTCGGAGGGCCGCCCCGGCTCCGTTACGTTGGGCTGCTGCGTAAATTCTTGATTTACTGGCGATTCGTTGTTTTGTGTCGCTTCTTTTGGCCAACCCCAAACGGTTTGTATATTGATAATCAAGATTTTGGCCTCCACCATAACAATATGCTATCCTAATCGAAGAGATGCAAGAACTTTCGGATTTGTCTTTCTTTTGGGGTGAGATGATTGGAAATGAGTTTCCATAGTTTCACCTTTTCATTGTCTGTCAAAGAATCCACCCCGTGGCCAGCTGATAATAACTGATATTCCCGAGCTATCTGCAGCATTCTCCGGTACATTGAATAGTCCTCCCAGTCTTCTGGCAAATCGTATTCAGTACCCGTATTGGCTTCCATGGCAAAAAGAGCTTTTGACTTGGAGCCGAATAAGCGTTCCCATGCAGAATAGTCAAGAAAGTTATACCGGGTGACAATCCGGTCTATGATGCTCTTTCTCCCATCTGTGGAGAGTTTATTGAATATGATTCGTTGCGCTCCATAACTAAGGGGTTGCCCCATTTTGTAGAGTGTATCAACATATCTAAAGGCTCGTCGTAGCGGGTTTGCGGCGGTTTTCATAGAAACGGAAGCCGAAAAAGGATACGTTGACTCTGCGTATGCGCACAGATTCCAACGATAATCTTGCGCTCGTCGTGTCAGGCGACCGGCTACGGGGTTGTTCCCAATATATGCTATACAGGATCGGACTGTTTTGGCGGTTTCTTTAGGGGCATGCCCATAAGAATGGAGGAAGAGGGCCCCAGTACGACCATATTCAACATTATAACCATGTACGAAAGACTGGGTCAGACGTGTTAAGAAGGATACTTGAGTTTCCTTATCCGGAAAACGGAGCAACGCGTGAACGTGGTTGAACATGATGCAGAAACCCAATGTCCGAACGGAATATCTTCGCACCAGAACGCTGAACAAGGTTAAGAAAAACAGACAGTCTTCAGTGTTGTAAAAAATACCTTGCCCGTTTTCTCCCTTCATATAGATGTGCCGAGGCACATTTTGCCAAGAACAAAGATTGTTTTTCATAGTCTGCCGGGAAGATAGTGAGAATTCTCGTTTTGGCAGAGGGTATAGGTAATAATATTTCTGTTTCCGACAACAAAAAAAATAAGGCCGCAACGCAATCCATTAGTTATAAAAGAGATACGGCTTTTGTATCGCTGGTTTTCATAGACACAAAAACCTTATCTACTTGAATAATAGCAATCTACGTTGCGGCGAGCGCTGAAAAACTCGGTCATGTGGACAAAAAGTAGGATGGATTTGCCCCTGTTTTTCACTAATGGACAAAAAGTAGGATCACACCGGCAACTGCCGGGAGCGAGGAGAGCCCTTCGGGTGAGCTCCCCGCAGCTCCCGGTCTGTAGCCGCCGGAGATCGTATATTCCGGCGGCGGTGCCTCCTTCAAAAAAGAATAAAAAAAGAGGGCGTATTCCTTGCAAAAGTCTTAGAATACACCCTCCGAATCGATGGCGGGAACGCCGGAGAGCTAGAAGCTATATCCGACAGAGAAGAACACTCCCTTCATTGTAAACTTCTCTTTGTCCGTCACGGTTGAGCCGTCATAGTCGTCGGTGTAGGTGTCAGTGATTACGTACGGCGAAAGGTCGGAATAGTACCCCAGTTTAATCAGGAATCGGTCGTACTGGGTGGTGACACCAAAATGCGTCCCCACTTGAAACATGCTCGTGGTGAAAGAATCTCCGTCTTCGTCGGTCCCTTTGTATTTATTCCCCAAGTTGATCAACGGATCCACGCCTAAGAATGGGAATAGGGCGATCTTCTCATTAACGGGAAAGCGGAGTGAGAGATCAATAGGAACAGACGCACGAAAATTGAACGTCGACTCTTCGTCGGCAACTTCCGGGCGCGTATAGTAGGTCAATCCCAGCCCGTAGTTAAGGAATGCGTTGTTAAAAGGAAGCGGACTGGTTGTGAGCGCTTCAAGACCAAACCCCGGGTACGAGAACGACAGCCCGAAACCGGAGAAGGTAAGGCTTGTTGCCAGGTACTTGAATGAAACCTGGTAATTCTTTTCCTGTCCGTTCAAGGCAGTGGACGCCAGCGCCAGAAGCAGCGCCAGGGAGATGAAGAACTTTTTCATATAAAGCAGATTGATTATTCGCGGATAGCGGCGATACCGGGGAGTTCCTTGCCTTCAATAGCCTCAAGCATGGCGCCGCCGCCGGTGGAGACGTAGCTCACCTTGTCGGCGAAGCCCATCTGCGTCACGGCAGCCACGCTGTCGCCGCCGCCCACGAGCGTGTAGGCGCCCGCAGCCGTAGCCTCGGCCAGGTCCTGCGCAATCTGCAGCGTTCCCTTTGCAAACGAAGGCATCTCGAACACGCCCACAGGACCGTTCCAGAGAATGGTCTTGGAGGAAAGGATGATCTTCTTCCAGATTTCGAGCGACTCGGGACCGGCGTCCATGCCTTCCCAGCCCTCGGGGATCTCGTGCGAGGGAACCAGCTGCGTTGCCGAGTCGTTGCTGAATTCGTTCGCCACGCGGGTCTGCACCGAAAGCGAGATGTTCACGCCGCGCTCCTTGGCCTTGGCCAGAATCTCCTGCGCCTGCGGGATGAGTTCGTCCTCGTGGAGCGAATTCCCGATACGGCCGCCCTCGGCCTTGATGAAGGTGTAGCCCATGCCGCCGCCGATGATGAGGTTGTCCACCTTGGTAAGGAGGTTTTCCAGCACGGCAAGCTTGCTCGACACCTTGCTGCCGCCGATGATAGCGGTGAAGGGACGCTTGGCGTTCTTGAGCACGTTGTCGATGGCCTTGATCTCGCCTTCCATCAGGTAGCCGAACATCTTGTCGTCCGGGAAGAACTTGGCAATGAGGGCGGTGGAGGCGTGGGCGCGGTGGGCGGTGCCGAATGCGTCGTTGATATAGCAGTCGGCGTAGGAGGCGAGCTTGGCCACGAAGGCTTTCTGGCTCTCTTTCACCGCGGCCTTGGCGGCCTTCTTCTCCTCGTCGGAGGCATCCTCGGCGAGTCCGCGGGGCTTGCCTTCCTCTTCGGCATAGAAACGCAGGTTCTCGAGCAGCAGCGCCTCGCCCGGCTTGAGGGCGGCCACCTGTGCATCGGCCTTCTGGTAGTCAGGGGCGAACTGAACCAGCACGCCCAGACACATGGACACATGGTCCACGATGTGCTTCAGGGAGAACTTGTCGGTGACGCCTTTCGGACGCCCCAGATGCGACATGATGATGAGCGAACCGCCGCCGGCGAGCACCTTCTTGAGCGTGGGGATGGCCGCACGGATGCGGGTGTCGTCCGTAATGTTGAAGTTCTCGTCGAGGGGAACGTTGAAATCGACCCGCACGATGGCTTTCTTGCCCGCGAAGTCGTATTTGTCGATGAACTGCTGCATAATATTTAGGTATTTACTACTATTCCGGGCGCAAAGGTAACAAAAAACGTTGAGAAATCTGCGCGCTCTTCGTATCTTTGCCCTGCTATGACCGAATATCCGAATCCCGACTGGAAAGACTACGAACTGATCGACTCCGGCGACGGCGAAAAACTGGAGCGCTTCGGCGCCTATGTGCTCGCCCGGCCCGAACCGAAAGCCCTCTGGGACAAGACCCTGTCCGAGGCGGAATGGGCACGCCTGTCGCACACCCGTTTCACGCCGGGCGCCGGATTCGGCAAGGCGGGAAAGGAAGACAGCGGCAGCTGGGACCGTCTGAAAAAGATGGACGACCAGTGGTACATCCGCTACCCGGGCTGCTCCGACGGCGGACCGCGCTTCGACCTGCGCCTGGGCCTCACCTCGTTCAAGCACGTGGGGGTCTTCCCCGAACAGGCGCCCAACTGGGAATATATCTACCGCAATACCAGAGCCCTGGTCCGGCCGGGAGCGGAGGCACCCAAAGTGCTCAACCTCTTTGCCTACACGGGCGGCGCATCGCTTGCGGCCAAGGCCGCCGGGGCCGATGTGACGCACCTCGAGTCCGTGCGTCAGGTGGTTACCTGGGCCCGGGGCAACATGGAAGCAAGCGGCCTGGACGGCATCCGCTGGGTAGTGGAAGACGCCATGAAATTCGCCGCCCGGGAAGCCAGGCGCGGCAAGCGCTACCAGGGCATCATCCTCGATCCGCCCGCCTACGGGCACGGGCCCGACGGGGAGAAATGGAAACTGGACGAGTGTCTTTTCGAGATGCTGCGCACCGTGGGCGCCATCCTGGAGCCCGAAGACAGTTTCCTGGTGCTCAACCTCTATTCAAACGGCTACAGCGCCCTGCTGGGCGAGACCCTGGTGCGCGAAGCCCTGGGTTTGGGTTCCGGCCCCGTGGCCGGCCTTGAATCGGGCGAACTCGCCCTGCGCGACCGCTCGGGCAAGATCCTTCCCCTTTCCATCGTAGTGCGGCTCAAAAGGTAAACTGCACGCAGACCGGGGCGCCCACACGAATGCTTTTTCCGCTGGGGCGGAGGGCTCCGCTGCGGCGGTCGACGGAGTATATCTCGATGCAGTTGCTGTCGCGGCAGGCGCAGAGCAGGAAACGGCCGTCGGGCGAGATGGCGAAATTGCGCGGATGCGCGCCCGTTTTCTGATAGCCCACAGGCGTTACCAATCCCGATTCACGGTCTACCGAGAAAATGGCGATGCCGTCTTTCTGACGGCGGTGGCTGGTGTAGAGGAAGCGGCCGTCGGGTGAAAAGTGGATGTCGGCGCTGGCGTGGCCTTCACCGTCGTAGGCCATCAGGGTCTGGATGGGCGTGAGGACGCCGTCTTCATAGCGGAAAACCACCAGCCGGTCACCCAGTTCACAGAGCAGGCAGGCGAAACGGCCGTCGGGGCTGAACACCATATGGCGCGGCCCGAAACGGACGGGATCTTCGTTCTGCCAGGCCGTAACGGGCTTGCACAGGGGCCCCTCCGCACCCGGCTCGAAGCGGTGCACGCAGTCGTTTCCCAGATTGCAGACAAAAAGGTATTTCCCGTCCGGAGAGGGCACGGCGCAGTGCATGCGCGCGCCTTCCCGTCCGAAGGACTGCAGAAGTCCCCCAATCCGGCCGTCGTCCGCCAGGGCGTAGGCCGCAACTGTCCCTCCGCTATAGTTGGAACTCACGAGGGCGTTTCCCGTCTGCAGGATGTTGCAGGCGCTCCTGCCGTCCACACCCGCATCCTTGAACAACACGCGCTGCACCGGACGGAGGGAATCGCCCTCAAGCCAGAAGGCGCTCAGGCCCTCGCGACCGTCGTGGAACTCGTTCACCGCATAGACGTACTTTCTATCGGAACTGACGGTCACGAAAGACGGATTGCCGGAAGGGGCGCAGGAAAGAAGACGCGTGTCGGCGTTCCGGGGGTTAAAGGAATAGAGATAAACTCCCTGTGCCGACGAGCGCATAGTGTAGGTACCCACCACCAGGCGCTGCATCCGGCGGGACGAAGCGCAGCCCGTCAGAAGAAGCGCCAGCGCACACAGCAGCGCGGCCGGGCGGACAAGGTGCATCTTGCTGCGCATCTATTTGAGACGGAATTCCACTTCGCTCCGGATATCGGCGCTGGAGGCGCCCACAAGGGCCTTGAAGACGCCCGGTTCCGCCACCCATTCGTGCCTGGAAGCATCGAAGAAGCTGAGGGCGTCGCGCCCGATGGTGAA
This sequence comes from Bacteroidales bacterium, assembly GCA_017453565.1. GTDB lineage: Bacteria > Bacteroidota > Bacteroidia > Bacteroidales > UBA932 > Cryptobacteroides. The sequence continues at coordinate 12,878 of JAFTEQ010000028.1, read as the reverse complement.
GGAAACGGTCTTGGTTTCGCCCGGCTCCAGCCAGACTTTCTCGAAACCCTTGAGTTCCTTGACGGGACGGTCTACCGAGGCCTCCTCGTCGGCGATGTAGAGCTGCACCACCTCGGCACCGGCCCGGTCGCCCGTGTTCGTAAGCGGGATGCTGACGGTCAGCCTGTCTTTCATGACCTTGGCGGAAGCCTTCGCCTGGCCATACTCGAACGTTGTGTAGCTCAGGCCGTAACCGAAGGGGAACTGCACGCCGCCGTGCAGGTCGTACCAGCGATAGCCCACGTAGATACCTTCCTCGTAATAGACCTGCCAGACACCCTTTTCGTCGGCAGAGCCGGGATACTGGCGCTCGGTCTTCAGGGGGCCTTCTTCCAGCGATACGGGGAAGGAGAAGGGCAGTTTTCCGGAAGGGTTCACCGCGCCCGAAAGCACGTCGGCCAGGGCGTTGCCGGTTTCACTGCCGAGGTACCATGCCTGCACCACGGCACCCACCTTTTCGGCGAAGGGCAGGGCCACGGGCGAGCCGGAGATATTCACGAACACCAGGTCGGGCCTTACCGCAGCAAGGCGCTCTATGATGGCATTCTGCCCGAACGGCAGTTCGTACGAGAGCCTGTCTTCACCCTCGCAATCCTGGGTCTCGTTCTTGTTGAGTCCGCCCACGAAAATCACGTAGTCGGCATCTTCCACCGCAGCGAGCGCCTCGGTAAGGAGTTCTCCGGCAGGACGGGTTTCCGTAATGTCGTATTGGCTGTAGTTGTAACTGCCAGGCGTAGGCATTCCGGAATAATAAGTCCTGCAATACACCACTTCCGCTTCGGGGAAAGCGTCCCGGATGCCTTGCAGGGGAGAGATCTCGTGCTGCGTCTTGAGCGAGGAAGAACTGCCGCCCACTACCATGGGACGGATGGCGTTCTCGCCCAGGACCACGATCTTGCGGGCATTCCCGGCCAAGGGCAGCACCCCGTTGTTCCGCAGGAGGACGATGCCTTCTCCGCCAATCCTTCTGCTGTCGGCCGTATGCTCCGGAGAGAGGAAGGAGCCGCTGTATCCGTCCGCCCGGGTGCGGAAGTTGAGCCGCAGGGCCCTGCGGACCTTGTCGTTGAGCTCATCCTCCGACAGTTCGCCGGAAACGATCCGGGCCTTGTACGGCTCGGCCAGATAATAATCGTTGTAGGCACCGGCGGTCCCGAATTCGATGTCCAGACCGCCCCTGGCGGCGCCTTCGGTATCGTGCACACCGCCCCAGTCGCTGATGGCGGCACCGTCGAAGCCCCATTCTCCTTTGAGGATATCCTTGATCAGCCGGGCATTGTGGCAGGCGAACGCGCCGTCATACTGGTTGTACGCCGCCATGATCGACCAGGCGCCACCCTGCTGGACGGCCTTCTTGAAAGCGGGGAGATAAATCTCATAGAGGGTGCGGTCGTCCACGTTCACGTTCCCGTCCATGCGGTGGCACTCCTGATTGTTCAGCGCAAAATGCTTCACGCAGGCCGCCACCTTGTTGCTCTGGACGCCCTGCACGTAGCGCGCCGCCAATTCTCCGGCCAGATAGGGGTCTTCCCCCATATACTCGAAATTTCTTCCGTTAAGCGGGGTCCGGCAGATATTGACTCCGGGGCCCAGCAGCACGTTCTTCTTGCGGTAGCGGGCTTCTTCCCCCACGCTCCGGCCATAGCGGTAGGCCAGGTCACGGTTCCAGCTGGCCGCAAGGCAGGTCAGGGACGGATAGGCGGTACAGCTGTCGTTGGTTTGTCCGGCCGAAGCCCATTTGTCCCAGAATGTGTCGGGACGAACCCCGTGCGGGCCGTCGTCACACCAGAGTTCCGGGATGCCCAGGCGCGGCACGCCACGCGCGGAGAACTTGGACTGCGCGTGGAGCACCGCAATCTTTTCGTCGAGGGTCATCTGCGCGAGGACCTCTTCTACCTCTTTTTCTATGTCCGCACGCTTGTCGGCCGCCTTGCAGCCCGCCAGCAGCAGGACGCAGGCCAAACTCAATACACCGAGAACCTTATTCATACCTTAAGGAATACTTTTTTGCGATAGAGGAAATACAGGAACAGCCAGCCCGCGGCGAAAGCCCCAATGGCCATAATCAGCGCCCCGATCTTGTCGGGACACAGGCCGGCCAGGCCCCCCAGGAAGAACTCGGCGATTTTCCGGAAGGGAATGATGCGCCAGGCCAGGTAGATGGTGATGGAATTAAGTCCCACCACCGCGAACGGGAGGGTCCATTTCGTATATCCGCGCACGTCAATGATATAATAGAACAGGGCGAAAAGGCCCACGATGAACATCATGTCGAAACCGCGCAGCGCGTCGAGTGAAAGAAGTCTCTTGTTCATGATTCTTCTCCTACAGCCGACTTGATCATCTTGGCGAAGTTGTCGGTGACCTGGTCCGCCAAGTCTTTTTCGCCTGCCTGCTTGAGCACGTCGGACAAGAAATAAATGTAGTTGCCGCAGAGTTCGAACTCGTTTTTGGCAAACTCGTAATACTCCAGGAAGAAGCGGGCCGCCTCCAGCAGGCGGTCACCCATCTCCACGGCAAGTTTCAATCCCTGATCCGTGCGGCCGAGCTTGAAGTAATCCTCAATCATGAGCACCACCACATAGTCGTTGCCCGAGAAACCGATGGGCGTGGAGCAGATGGGATAGTTGCGCATGACCGAGCAGCATTTGTCGAGCATCTCCACGGCCCGGTCGTCCTGGCCCGCCTCCATGAAGGCGTTGGCGCAGCTCACGAAAAGCGAACGCACCGACATCACGCCCAGGTGGGTGTAGAGGTTCTGGTAGTCGATGAAATAGTCGTCGCGCGAGAGGGCGTCCCAGCGGAAGGTCTGCGTCATGAGGCGGTAGAGCCGGTCGGTGTCCACATGGCCGGGACGGGTGCTTTGCGGGCGGTTGCGGATGGGGGTGAGCCGCACCGAATAGCCCTGATACTCAAAGTACTCCTTGAGGCCGATGTTGAGGTCGCCGCCCATGTTGAGCAGGTGCAGCGGACGGTCCCACTTGTAGCCCGACAGCAGGTCGAGCATGAAGAGTTCGGGTTTGGTGAGGTAGTCCTTGTCTTTGGGGATCTCGAGCACGATCTTCTCCGGAATGCGGTCCGCGTCAGCCTCGGCCACGAGCCCATAGCGCAGGGCATTCTCCTTGTTCACCGGCACCGAAATCTTGCGCGAGGCGATGTAGTCGACCTTGCGCCCGCTCGAGAGAGCCACCTTCACCTGCGGGTGCTTGAAGAGTTTCATCACGTCCGCAATGGACATCTCCTCTTCACGCGTATCGAAAATGGGGATGTATTCGTTGGTCCCGTAGAGGTACTGCTCGTGCGGCACCGAGATGGGCAGGGCCACCGACTTGTTCACCGCATAGCGCATCTGGTCGTTGTGCCAGTCGGTCCCCAGGAGCGAGGTGTTGCAGATGCGCACGTCGGTGCGGATGTCCTCCACCTCCTGAGCGTACCAGAGCGGGAAAGTGTCATTGTCGCCGTGGGTCACGAGGATGCCGTTCGGCCCCACCGACTCCAGGTAGTTGCGGCCCAGTTCCACCGCGGTGGCGCGGTTCGAACGGTCATGGTCATCCCAGTTCTGCGCCGCCATGAGGGCCGGCACGCAAAGGCAGGCGGCCGTGGCGATGCAGGACGACGGCAGGGCGAAACGGCGCCCGAAGGCATCGGTCAGCCACTCCGAGACGGCAGCCACCGCCAGACCGATCCACACGCAGAAGAAATAGAACGAACCCGCGTAGGCGTAGTCGCGCTCCCGCACCTGATAGGGCGGCTGATTGAGGTAGACCACGATGGCCACGCCCGTCATGAAGAACATGAGGAAGGTGAGCCAGCAACCGCGGCGGTCGCGCCGGAACTGGAAGCAGAGCCCCAGCAGGCCCAGCAACAGCGGCAGGAAGTAGTAATGGTTCTTACCCTTGTTGTCCCTGAGGACGGCGGGCGCGTCGCTCTGGTCGCCCAGCCGGAAGTCGTCGAGCCACTTCACGCCGCTTTCCCAGTTACCATAGAAGATATTACCGGGCGAAGGACTGTGCACCTCGTTCTGACGCCCCACGAAGTTCCACATGAAGTAGCGCAGGTACATCCAGCCCAGCTGGTAGTCGAAGAAGAACCGGAGGTTGTCGCCCATGGAGGGTTTGCGGTGCTGCGCGCCCGGGACCGCACGGCCTTTTCCGCCCGTGTAGGCCTCGTAGAAGTCGATGTAGCGCGGATCGGCGTTGCTCCACATACGGGGGAAGAGCATCTTGCCCGCGGCGTCGTAGTGCGCGTCCACGGGACCCTCCACCTTCTTGTATTTCCCATCGAGCGGAGCCCAGTAGCGGGTGGTCTTGAGGGAGTAGGGGGCATCGTAATACTGCCCGTAGAGAAGCGGGGTGCTGCCGTACTGCTCGCGGCTCAGGTACCGCACCAGGGTGAAGGCGTTGTCGGGCTGATACTCGTTGGTGGGCGTCTTGGCGCAGGAGCGGATCACATCTACGCTGAACACCGAGAAGCCGATGATGATGGTGGTCAGGCACAGCAGGGCCGTGTTGAGGAAGGCCTTCCCACGCTTCTGAGTAACGAACAGCCCCCAGAAACAGAGCCCCAGGATGCCCAGCACGAAGAAGGCGGCGCCGCTGTTGTAGGGCAGCCCCAGCACGTTCACGAAGAAGAGGTCGAAATAGGCGGCCAGCTTGGGCAGCCAGGGAATGATGAGGAAGAGGATTACGGCCAGGATGACCACGCCCACGCCGAAGATCTTCACATACTCCCAGGGCGTGTAGGGCCGGTCTTCACGACGGCGGTAGAAGAAGAGGAACACCAGGGCCGGGATGGCCAGCAGGTTGAGCAGGTGCACCCCGATGGAGAGGCCCATCAGGAAGGAGATGAGCACGATCCAGCGGCCCGAACGGGGTTCGTCGGCCTGATCGTACCAGCGCGTCATGGCCCAGAATACGGCGGCGGTGAACAGGGAACTCATGGCATAGACCTCCCCTTCCACGGCCGAGAACCAGAAGGTGTCGGAGAAGCAGTAGGCCAGGGAACCCACCAGACCCGATCCCAGGATGGTCACGGCCTGCGCCGGGGTGCAGGCTTTGGCATCGGCCGAAAGGACCAGGCGCCTGACCAGCCACACGATGGTGAGGTAGAGGAAGAAGATGGTGAGGGCCGAGCACAGGGCGCTCATGGCGTTCACCAGGATGGCCGCGTGCATGTTGTCGCCGAACAGGGTGAAGAAGCGGGCGAAGATCTGGAAAACGGGGTTCCCCGGAGGATGTCCCACCTCCAGTTTGTAGGACGAGGCGATGAACTCGCCGCAGTCCCAGAACGACGCCGACGGCTCTATGGTCAGCAGATAGGTGACGGCCGACACCACGAATGCGGCGGCCGCGCAGAGCCTGTTCCAGAGCTTGAATTGTTTCCGATCCATCATAACGTACAAAGATAAGAAAGGAAATCGTTATCTTTGCAAAAATCGTGGCGCAATGGCAGATAACGACTGGAAAAAGAGGCTCGGGGTGGTCTACTCCACCAATCCCGACTTTCAATACACGCAGGCCGCCGAAGAAGTGGTGCAGACCCTTCCTCCGGAGCGGCAGCGGCTCATCGTGACCATAGACCGACGCGCCCGCGCCGGCAAGCAGGTTACGCTGGTGAAAGGTTTCGTGGGAAGCGAGGCCGACCTCGCGGCGCTGGGCAAGACGCTCAAGGTCAAATGCGGCGTGGGTGGCACGGCCAAAGACGGGGAGATTACCATCCAGGGCGACCTGCGCGACAAGGTTACGGCCCTCCTGCAACAGATGGGCTACCAGGCTAAACGGGGCAACTGATGAGCGATCCCTTCGGCACCCTCAGACTGCAGGCTGCGGAGGCCCCCGCGGGTCCCCCGGCCTGGTCGGACATCCCCCTCAACGGGATCCTGACGGTGGCGGCCGCCGTGCTGCTGTTCCTGTTTCTGAGTGATATCATCCGCCTCATGCCGCTCCTGCTGGAGTGCGTCACGCGGGTCCGCCCCAACCTCTCGCTCGAGCACAGCCTGCATCAGGCGCGCAGCCGCAACACCATCGCCATCCTGGCCCTGCTGCCCTTCTGCCTCATGGCCGACCGCTACGCGCTCTATAGCCCCCAATTCCTGGAGGCCATCAACCCCGGCTGGCGGGCGCCCGCACTCATCGGCGTACTCGTCGCCTGGCTGCTGCTGCGCAAACTGGTGGAACTGCTCGTCTTCGCCGCCCGGCCCCCGCGGCTCGACGCGGAAGAGCGCAGCGCCCTGCACCGCAATCTATTCAACTGTTTCGTGGTCCTCGTGGCCCTGCAGTTCTGCTCCCTCTGTATCGCGCGCTTCCTTTGCTCGGCGCCCGACAGCGTTATCCGCCTCATATTGCTTGTGGAAACGGCAGTTATGTTCGGTGTGTCGCTTGGGAGGAGCGGACAAATTTTGCGGGCGAAAGTGGGCGGTTTTTCAACTTTTTTGTACCTTTGCGCCCTTGAATGGATTCCGGCCGCCGCGCTTGTCGCCTCTGCCGTAGTCCTTTAGCAGAAGGAGCACCTACCATGAAGATACTCGTCTCACAGCAGGCACCCGCCAAAATGACGGCCTATGAGCCACTGCAGGAGCGGTTCGGCGCAGAAATCGTTTTCCGTCCCTTTTACCTCATCGAGCCCCTTTCCTCCCGGGAATTCCGTGAACAGCGGATCAACCTCCCGGAATACACCGCCATTGTCTTTTCGTCGCGTTTCACCATCGACGCCTATTTCAAACTCTGCGAAGAGCTTCGTTTCAAGGTCCCCGAGACCATGAAATATTTCTGCACCACCGAGGTGGTGGCCATGTATCTCCAGAAGCACATCGTCTACCGCAAGCGCAAGATCTTCTACGGTGACGGCACGCCCGAGAGCATCGTGGCCCAGATCGGCAGCAAGCACAAGGGGGAGAACTTCCTCATCACCAAGGCGGAAGGCTCCAACTCCGATGTCATCACCTCCCTGTTCGAGAAGAGCAAACTCAGCTTCAGCACGGCCGTGATGGTAAAATCGGTCCCGCAAGACCTGAGCGACCTCGACCTCGCCGCCTACGACCTGGTGGTCCTCTACAACCCCAACGACGTCAAGTCGCTCTACGCCAACTTCCCCGACTTCAAGCAGGGTTCGGTGAAGTTCGTCTCCTACGGCAAGAGCATCGTCCGCGCCATGCAGGAGGCAGGGCTGGAGATTGCCATCCAGGCGCCCACGCCCGAAGTTCCCTCGGCCGCCAAAGCCATCGAGCGTTTCCTCGAAAACAAATAATGGTATGACCCCGCTCCAGGACAATTCGCTTCCCAAGACGGAGCGGCTGTCCGGAACGAAGGCCATCGAGCGCCTGATGTCCGACGGCCGCCGGGGCGGTACGGCGCATCTGCGCTGGTGCTGGGTACGGCGCGGGGACGAGGGCCCCAACCGCATCATGGTGAGCGTGCCCAAACGCCTCTTCAAACGGGCGGTACTGCGCAATCTCCTGAAGCGCCGCCTGCGCGAGGCCTACCGCACGCAAAAAGGCCTTCTAGCCGTGCAGGGCATCGATTTCCTGGTGTCCTACAGCACGCCCGAGCTGCTCGACAGCGCGACGATCCGACTCGAGATGGCCGAACTGCTCGGCTCAATCTCCCTCAAGGCGGAACGGACCGGGGAGGAGCCGCAGCCATGAGCCTGCGCAGGATCCTCGCAGCCCCCTTCGTGCTGCTCATCAAGTTCTACCAGCTGTGCATCTCGCCGCTCAAGCCGCCTACTTGCCGCTTCACCCCCACCTGCTCCCAATACGCGCTGGAGGCCTTCCGTAAATACGGGCCCCTGAAAGGATTCTGGCTCAGTTTCAAAAGGATAATGCGCTGCCACCCCTGGGGTGGCTCGGGCTATGACCCCGTGCCCTGATCGGGCTCTGGCGCCGGCTTGTCGTCCTCTTCCTCATCGGGACGGACGATCAGGATGGAGAATTCATAGAGCAGATAGAGCGGCAGGAACACCACCGAAAGGGTGAACGGGTCGCCCGTGGGCGTGATGATGGCGGCCAGCACCAGCAGCGCCACCACAGCATGCTTGCGGAAACGCTTCAGTACCCCCTTGTGCAGCACCCCGAGGGCCGAAAGCATCCAGGCCAGCACCGGGAGCTCGAACACCACCCCCATCACGAAGATCATGGTGAGGAACACCGACATGTAGGAATTGAGCGAAATCTGGTTCACGATGTCGGCGCTCACCTTGTACTGGGTGAGGAACTTGAAGGTGATGGGGAAAATGACGGTGTAGGAAAGGGCGCAGCCCAGGTAGAAAAGGAGCGTCCCGCCCAGGAAGGCGGTGCGCACACCCCGCAGCTCGCCCGGATAGAGGGCCGGTTTCACAAACACCCAGAGCTGGTAGAGCAGATAGGGGAAGACCACCAGCAGGGCGATCCAGAGCGAGGTGCTCATGTGGGTGAGGAACTGCGAGGCCACGTTGATGTTGATGATCTGCACGTCGCTCCCCGCACCCAGGACCCGGCCCAGCAGACGGTAGGCGAAGAAGTCGGCGCTCGCCGCACCGAGGATGAAGTCGTCGAAGATGGAGGGAAGGACGGCGAACACGCCCACGAAGACCGCCACAAGGGCGATCAATACGCGAAAAAAGCACCATCGGAGCGCCTCCAGATGGTCCCAGAACGTCATTTCCTCCACAGCGGGACTATTTCTCGTAGTTGCCGGACTGCTCGTCCACCTTGTCGATATCCTTCTGGATGTCGTTCACGCCTTCCTTGAAGCTGCGTACACCCTTGCCGATGCCCTTCATGAGCTCGGGAATCTTCTTGCCGCCGAAAAGCAGCAGCACGACGAGGCAGATGACGATAATTTCGCCTGTTCCGAGGCCGAGTACCAGGATAGATTTCATAACTGCTTTCTTTTATCTTTATGCAAATATAATTATTTTTGCACATTATGCTTTTATCCTTGATTCTTGTCGGCCTCGTCGGCGTACAAACCCCGGACAGCACGGCCGTCCAACAGAGCGGCGAGCGCAACGTAATGCTTAACGCAGAAGCGTCCAACAAACCCCGCGAAATAAACATCGGCCTGTCCCCGGGCGATATGGGTACGGTAGTGGTGGAAGACGGAATGCTCATGAACTATGTGGACTATCCCATCTACCAGTTCCACCATTGGGCCGGAGGACACTCCTACTCTTCGCGCAGCATCAAGCCGCTCGAAGACGGCGCCATCTACCTGGGCCGCATAGGCGCGATGCTTGACAGCTATAGCAAACTGGGCGGCGACCGCTTCGAAGGGAGCATCACGGCGGCATCCAGTAGTTTTGGCCGAATTAAGGCCGATCTTGCCCTCAGCGGCCCGCTCGGGAAGGGTTTCTACTACATGGTTTCGGCCTATGTCAACAAGGATCCGGGCAGCACCCGGCCCGTACAACTTAAATATGTGAACGACATGGAGGTGTTCCGCGGCGCCTTGACCAAACGCTGGTCCGGCGGGGAACTGTCGCTGCTCTACAAGGTCTCGTTCAACCGGGACATTTCCTCAAAACTTCTGGTCGCCCCCTTCTATTATGTAGGGGACGGAAGCGTCAGGTCTTATGACGGATTCCGCATGGGCCTGGACAACTATTTCCCCACCGATGACCTCGTCTCCTTCGTGGACGGCTACACGGGCAAGCCCTTCAAGGCGCACGTCCTGGGCGAGCTGGGTGACAAGGTCATCCATGACGTGTCTACGCTGCTTCGCATCGATGACGTGGCCGGATGGAAACTCCAGGCCGGGCTGCACCTCTGCCTGGCTCCCGATTTCCACTTCTTCGGCTGGAGTGTCGGGAACATCAGCCAGATTACGGGGGGAATGAGCTCCTCGGGCAAGGCTGTGACCCTCGTCGACGGTACTGCGTATTCCGGCCCCATGCAGGGACGCAACGTCAATTTCCAAAAAGATGCCCTGTATGATGTAATCGGAAACGCGACCCTGTCGCGCACCCTGGGTGCGCACGACCTCACGCTGGGCCTGTACAATTTCTTTGACAAACAGTTCGTATATACCTCATACGCATCGTTTGCGCATACGGTGGAAGTCAATCCGGTGCGCCTGTACCTCGACGGCAAAGACAGTTGGAATCTCAACAAAGGCATGGTCTATGCCGACGGCTGGAGCAATGACCTGTGCGTGTTCGCCATGGACAAGTGGGCCGTGAACAGCCGCCTGAGCCTGCAGACGGGCCTGCGTGCGGGCTGGCTGCATGTGGATACCTGGAGCGCCTACAACCTTTCCGGCCAGACGGCCAACACCCGTACGGACGGGTTCTTCATCAAGAACGGAACAGCGCATCCGAACCATATCCGCACCGACGGACCCAACTTTGCCGCACTGCTCAAGGGTGATTACAAGATTGGAGACTGCCTTTACGGTATGGCCGAGTATATCTACACCCAGCGGCATCGGATCATGATCCACCACTTCTCCTCCAACGCACCCAACCCCAAGCCGGCGGTCGGGCAACTCGGCCGTGTGGGGCTGGTATGGAACAACGACTGGCTCGACCTCAGTTCTGCGGTGTCCTATATCCATTCCGCCCACGGCAACAGTACCACAACCCTCTCCCGCCTAGTCGGCGGAGTTTCCGAATCGGTCATTTATCTGGCGGACGTCTCGTACGGGACCTTTGGCTGGACCAATGAAGCCACGCTGCATAAGGGCGGGTTCAACCTGCACGCCCTCCTCACACTGCAGGAACCCAAATACACGAACCTCATTGCCCACGGCGACTTCAGCGACGGGCCCTTCACCATGGACTACACCGGCTATTACTACTCGGGCCTTTCCCGTGTACTGGCCGAAATCGACCCGTCCTACAGCTGGAAGAAATTCCGCGTCTGGGGCAGCCTGCGCTATTTCAGCAAGCAGTACGCCAACAAGACGAATACCGTTGCTTTCGACGGGCACTGGGAAACCTTCGCCGGCGTGAGTTACAAACTGCTGCCCGGCTGCAACGTAGCGGTGGACATGGTGAACCTGCTCGGAGCAAAGGGAGCCAAGGGAAAAATCGACGCTGCCGACACGCTGGGTGCCGATATCGACCTGACCGACTATCTCCTGGCGGGAACGTATATCATTCCCTTCACCGTCAATTTCTCGGTCAGCTACAGTTTCTAATCCAGTTTGAGCACCGCCATGAAGGCGCTCTGCGGCACCTGAACGGTGCCGATCTGACGCATCCGTTTCTTTCCCTCCTTCTGCTTCTCAAGGAGCTTGCGCTTGCGCGTCACGTCGCCGCCATAGCACTTGGCGAGCACGTCCTTGCGCACCTGTTTCACCGTCTCGCGGGCAATGATCTTGGCCCCGATGGCCGCCTGCACCGGAATGTCGAACTGCTGGCGGGGGATGAGGTCCTTGAGTTTCACGCACATTTTGCGCCCGAAATCGTAGGCGTTGTCCTCGTGGATGAGGGTGGAGAGGGCGTCGGCCGGCTCTCCGTTCAGCAGGATGTCGAGTTTCACCAGGCGCGCCGGACGGAAACCGATGAGGTGGTAGTCGAACGAGGCGTAACCCTTGGAAATGGACTTGAGTTTGTCGTAGAAGTCGAACACGATCTCCGACAGGGGCAGGTCGTAGTTGAGTTCCACCCGGTCGGCCGTAATGTAGTGCTGCCCCACCAGCGTGCCTCGTTTGTCGAGGCACAGTTTCATGACCGGCCCGAAGAACTCAGCCTTGGAGATGATCTGGGCGCGGATGTACGGCTCCTCGATGTGCTCGATGAGCGTGGGGGCCGGAAGACCAGAAGGGTTGTGCACATCGAGCACCTCGCCCTGGGTGGTGTATACCTTATAAGATACGTTGGGCACGGTGGTGATCACGTCCATGTCGAACTCGCGGAACAGGCGCTCCTGCACGATCTCGAGGTGGAGCAGCCCCAGGAAACCGCAGCGGAAGCCGGAACCCAGCGCCAGCGACGATTCGGGTTCGTAGACGAACGACGCGTCGTTGAGCTGGAACTTCTCGAGCACGGTGCGGAGTTCCTCGAACTTGTCGGCCTGCACGGGGTACATGCCCGCGAAAACCATGGGTTTCACCTCCTCGAACCCGGCGATGGCCTCGCTGCAGGGGTTCTCGGCCGAGGTGATGGTGTCGCCCACCTTCACTTCCTTGGCACTCTTGATGCCGGAAATGATGTAGCCCACATCGCCGCAGCCGATCTCCTTCGTGGGCTGGAGTTTCAACTTCAGGATTCCCACCTCATCTGCCTCGTACTCCATCCCCGTCGCGAAGAACTTCACCTTCTGGCCGGTACGGACCCTGCCGTTCTTCACCTTGAAATAGGCGATCACCCCGCGGAAAGGATTGAACACGGAATCGAAGATGAGGGCCTGCAGGGGCGCATCTGGATCGCCCTGCGGTGCCGGTATCTTCTCTACGATGGCATCCAGGATGGGCGCCACCCCCTCGCCGGTACGGGCGGAGATACGGAAGATCTCCTCCTGCCGGCAGCCAATGAGGTCGATAATCTGGTCGGCCACCACATCCGGCTGGGCCGAATCCATATCGATCTTGTTGAGGACCGGTATGATCTCCAGGTTATGGTCTATCGCATGATAGAGGTTCGCGATCGTCTGCGCCTGAACCCCCTGTGAAGCGTCCACCACCAGCAGCGCCCCCTCGCAGGAAGCGATGCTGCGGCTCACCTCGTAACTGAAGTCCACGTGACCCGGAGTGTCAATCAGATTGAGGGTATAGCCCTTGTACTGCATCTGGATCGCGTGGCTCTTGATGGTGATGCCCTTCTCGCGCTCCAGGTCCATGTCGTCGAGGACCTGCGCCTCCATGTCCCGCTCGCTCAGCGTCTGCGTGAGTTCCAGCAGCCGGTCGGCCAAGGTGCTCTTCCCG
>JAFTEQ010000027.1 GCA_017453565.1 Bacteroidales bacterium | reverse complement strand
TGTATTTCGCCTTGGATAGGTAACATAACTCTTTGATTTCCAAAGGTTAAGTTACAAAAAATCGAGGAAATATCCAAATAAATTGAACATTTCCTCGAAATTTCTAGGCGACCTCTATAGGGACTTTTTCAGTGCCCTCCGTCTGGGTCGGTTTTTTTTGTTTTAGGGGGTGTTGCCCCCTTGTTCGCTCACGTCCGCTGGCGCTGCGTTCGCTACCCCCGCGGCTCCCGAGCTACCGACATCGCGTTCCGCGCTCCGTCCCGCTCTCCGCCGGGCGGTCTGAGGATCGCCGGAACCTCGCCCTCTGGCGGAAGGCCGGAGCCTCCCGCAGCGGCGGGCCGTAATCACTCAGCTAAATCTTGGAGAAATCCGCCAGGTCTGTTCCAAATGGTTCGGACCTGTCGGGTTAATGTGCCATAGAAGGCTTTCTGAGCCAGTTTTCTCCGCCAGGTCCGCAGGTGTTTTTGTAGACCTGTCGGCATATTCGACCTCTGGCAGCAATAAGCCATCGCTGCGCCGAGCTTGACGTAGCGGCTCGATCTGCGCTTGCCAGCGTGGGGCGTATGGGGTTAACGATCAGTGTGATACCAAAAGAAAATGCCCTAAAATGGGGCATTATGGAACGCTAAACTATTGTAGCTCAGGACATAACATCTCACGCGCCCGACGCTCCATACTGGCCTTAGGGCCGATACCGTGAACCTGCCTCTAGAGCCGATTCCGCAAACCGGCCCAAGGCCGGAGCAAGGACCAATCTTACGGCCGATGCTGACCGGCGCCGTGCTGGGGATTGCTGTGGGGCGGCTGGACTCCGCCGGGCTGCTGGAGCGGGTTGCCCTGGGGCTGCGCTCCGCCGGGTTGGCCGAGGCCGCTGCGGGAACCGGAAGCGCCGCCGCCCAGATGGCTGGGCGGGCCGTAGCTGCCGTGGAACTGGCCCTTACCGGAGGCGCCGTGGGGCAGTGTCCTGCCCGGTTCACGGTAGGAGTGCTCCAGGGCGGAAAGGGTGTGGGGCAGGGGCTTGAGGGCTATGGGCCGGTCGGCCGGGCCATGCATGGGCATCAGCAGGGCGATGCCCGGTTTGTCGAGAATGAGGATGCCATTCTGTTCGAAGTCGACGAAGGGAGCCCTTGCGAGCGTGCGCAGGAAACGGCCGTCTTCCTCGTACATGTTCAGCACAATCCCGTAGGAGATGCCGGTGTGACGCAGGTCGTCGACCGTGCCGTCGGACTTGCCTCCCAGGGCTTCCAGTTCAAGACGGACGGTGCGGGCGTTGTTGGGACCCCAGTAGATGAGTTCCGTGCCCTCGGCGGTATAGTAGGGGTCTTCGAACTTTTCCTTGAAGCGGAGCACCAGGTCGCCCGAAAGTTCGGCCCAGAACTCTTCCCCTTTCTTCTTGACCTTGCAGTTCACCACTTCGTCCATATGGAAACGGTGCATGGTGATACGGGAGCGGTTCACTTCGCGCTCCTGCCGGGCAAAGCTCGGGTTACCCGCAATGGGGAGATAGGTGTATAGGCCCACGTTCTCGCCCTCGTAGATCTCCTGGCAGCGCTTGGAAAAGTTGTAGAGCGACTGCAGTCTGGTCACTTCCGATACGTTCAGGCCCAGGCCGGTGAAGACGTCGCCGTCGCCCAGCGGACGGTAGTCAGTGACGCTCATCAAATAGGAAGAGATGGCATAGGCGTTGGGGTCCCAGGGGATGAACCAGTAGCCGGTGCCGCCGGCGTTGTAGAGGGCGCCCTCGGCACAGACGCCTTCGAGCCAGCCGGTGCTGGAGACTTCGCGCACGAGGCGGCCGTCGGCCTCATAGAGCAGGGCCTTGAGGGTATAGTAGCGATTGCCCGAGGCATAGCGCATGGCGTGGGGCAGTCCGGCGGGCACCACGCAGGGTTCGAGCCGGATGAACCGGGCGGCGCCCCAGTCGATGCTGAGTTCGCTGCAACTCACCTTTGGGAAGCGCTGGTTGAGGCTCACGTCGGCGCGTTTCACGTTGTTGCGGTAGAGGCGACGGCCGATGGGACCCGCCTGCCAGGCCGCGGCGCGGATGGGATCGTTCTGCGGATCGTAGGGGATGACGGCTCCGGGATGGGGGACCGTCTTGCCGCTGCGCATATCGGGGGTGAACTCGCCGTGCGAGAAATCGGTCCCGAGCGTTTTTACGCTGTAGGTGCCGCGCGTGATGTTGAGGTACTGGAAGGGGAGAAGGACCTGTCCGTCCATGGAGATGGCGCCGTAGAGGCCGCTGGGGGCCGCTTTCGCTACACCCGCTCCGCCGCTGAAGGTGGGGATGCCGCTGAACTGCGGCGCGAAGATCTCCCGGCCTTCCAGGTCGTAGACGCCCCAGAGCTGCTCCACGCCGAAGTCGGGCAGGGCGGTGTCGTATTTGGCATAGAGCACCGGTTCGCTTTTGGGAACGCTCACCGAGCGGCATTCTACGGGGATGATGATGCGGCCGTTCCAGTCGGCCACGCCGTGGAGCTTGATGCCGTTCACCTTCTGCACCACCTCGCACTGGCCGTTTCTGCTGAAGCCCCCGATCTTGTCGTAGACAGGCGGAAGCACGGGCCGGCCCTGGAGGTCGATGACACCCCAGAGGCCTCCGGTCTTCACCTCGGCAAAGCCGTTGGAGAAGCGTTTGGCATCTTCGTAGACGGGCTTGATGACCCAGGTCTTGTCCTTGCCTTTAATATGGTAGCCGTATCTCTTGGTGGCTTTGTCTTTCGCCGGCACGAGGTCCTGGGCGAACGCGAGCGTGGCCAGGCTCAGGGCCAGGCAGCAGAGAAGCAGTTTCTTTATTCCCATATGGTATAGATTAATCATGGTTATTCAATGGATGCGGCCATTTTCCGAAGGGTCTCTCCGGGGCCGGAACTGAAGTATTCCGTGCCGGGACGGGGGTCTTCCTCGGCGATGCCCTGTTCGCGCAGCACCTGCTGCAGGCGTCGGGCTACGGCGGGCGCAGGGTCTATGAATACGGTGTCCGGCTTGCCCAGATCGCTTGCCACCTTGCGCAGTGTCTCCAGAAGGAAGGGGTAATGGGTGCAGCCAAGTACGACGGCGTCCGCGCCCGCATCCAGCAGGGGAGCGAGGCTCGCCCGGACGGTTTGCTCCGCAACAGGGCCGTCGGCGATGCCGCGCTCCACCAGCTCCACGAATCCCTCGCCCACGCGCTCGATCACTTGCACGCCTTCCGCGTAGTTGGCCTTCACGCTCTGGTATTTGCCGCCCCGCAGGGTTCCTGCGGTGGCCAGCACCCCGATCACTCCGCTCCGGGTATTCAGGGCTGCGGGTTTCACGGCCGGCTCCATCCCCACGAAGGGGATGTCGTAATTGCTGCGGAGGGTGGCGATGGCGGCCGATGTGGCCGTGTTGCACGCAAGGACCACGGCCTGTGCCCCACGTTCCAGGAAGAAACGGGTGATGAAACGCAGGCGTTCACGGATGAACTCCGGAGACTTCTCTCCGTAGGGACAGTGGGCGTTGTCGGCGTAGTAGAGGTAACGTTCACGCGGAAGCAGGGCCCTGATCTCCCGGAAGACCGAGAGACCGCCCACGCCGGAGTCCATAATCCCGATAGCAGCCATCTTATGCAAAGATAGCGAAAAATGACTATATTTGTTGATTAAAGAAAGAGAATGACCAGTCAGGACCAGATAAAAGATTTGCGCACCCGTCTGGGGGCGCTCGAGAAGAGCCTCGATCTGCCGGCCAAACGCGCCGAGGTTGGGGAGAAAGAGCGACAGAGCCAGGAATCTGGTTTCTGGGACAATCCCAAGGCGGCCGAGGCTTTCCTCAAGGAGATGAACTCCGTGAAAGCCTGGGTGAGCGCGTTCGACCGGGCCTCATCCGCCACGGACGATGTGGAGGTCCTGCTTGAGTTCGCCGCCGAGGCGCTGGCCGCCAACCCCGAATCGGGTGAGGGAAGCGAGGAGGTGAAGGAACTCGACGCGGCCTACGCCCGTGCCGCCACGCTGGTGGAGGACCTGGAGTTCCGCAATATGCTGGGTGACGAGGGCGACAGCCTGGGCGCCGTGCTCACCATCAATTCGGGCGCCGGCGGAACGGAGGCCAACGACTGGTCGGCTATGCTCATGCGTATGTACCTGCGCTGGGGCGAACGCAACGGCTTCAAGATGACCGTCACCGAGAACATCGAGGGCGACGAGGCCGGCATCAAGAGCGCCACCATCCAGTACGAGGGCGACTACGCCTACGGCTGGCTTAAGGCCGAGAGCGGGGTGCACCGCCTGGTGCGCATCTCCCCGTTCAACGCGCAGGGCAAGCGCCAGACCACCTTTTCCTCGGTCTTCGTGTACCCGCTGGTAGACGACAGCATCAACATCGAGATCAATCCTTCCGACATCGAGTGGGACACCTTCCGTTCCGGCGGCCACGGCGGCCAGAATGTGAACAAGGTGGAAACCGGCGTACGCGTGCGCCACATCCCCACCGGCATCATGGTCGAGAACACCGAGACCCGCAGCCAGCAGGACAACCGGCAGCGGGCCCTGCTCATCCTCAAGTCGCGCCTCTATGACATCGAACTCAAGAAGCGCCAGGAAAAGCAGGCCGAGCTGGAAGGGCAGAAGAAGAAAATCGAGTGGGGCTCGCAGATCCGCTCCTACGTGCTGCACCCCTACCGGATGGTGAAAGACCTCCGTACCGGCTACGAGACAGCTGACACCCAGGGCGTCCTGGACGGCGACCTCAATCCGTTCATGAAGTCATTCCTGATGCAGAAATAAGGGCGGAGGGATTGGTTAACTTTGTTAGATTGTAAACAATGCAAGTATCATTATAATGGCAGATTTCAAATATGCGCCCATGTTCCAGCTGGGCGAAGACACCACTGAGTACTACAAGATCCCGGGATCGGAGAAACTGGTCGGCACGGGCGAGTTCGAGGGCAAGACCATCCTCAAGGTGAGCCCCGAAGCCCTCACGCTGGTTGCCCGGCAGTCCTTCCACGACTGCCAGTTCATGCTCCGCCGCTCCCACAACGAGCAGGTGGCCGCCATCCTCAAGGACCCTGAAGCATCGGAGAATGACAAATATGTGGCCCTTCAGTTCCTGCGCAATGCCGAGACGGCCGTCAAGGGCGTGCTCCCGTTCTGCCAGGACACCGGCACAGCCATTATCCACGGTGAGAAGGGCCAGCAGGTCTGGACCGGTTTCGAGGACGAAGAAGCCCTTTCGAAAGGCGTTTTCGAGACCTACACGCAGGAGAATCTTCGCTACAGCCAGAATGCTCCGCTCGATATGTACAACGAGGTCAACACCAAGTGCAACCTCCCCGCGCAGATCGACATCGAAGCCACTCGGGGCGGGGAATACCGTTTCGTGATGGTGGCCAAGGGCGGTGGCAGCGCCAACAAGACCTATTTCTATCCCATGACCAAGGCGACCATCCAGAACGAGGGTACGCTGCTGCCCTTCCTCGTGGAGAAAATGAAGAGTCTGGGCACCGCGGCCTGCCCGCCCTATCACATCGCCTTCGTGATCGGCGGCACCAGCGCGGAGAAGAACCTCCTTACCGTCAAGCTCGCCAGCATCAAGTACTACGACGGCCTGCCCACGACGGGCGACGAGACCGGCCGCGCTTTCCGCGACCTGGATCTGGAAGCCAAGTTGCTCAAAGAGGCGCAGAAGATCGGTCTCGGCGCGCAGTTCGGCGGCAAGTACCTGGCGCACGACATCCGCGTGGTGCGACTCCCGCGCCACGGCGCCAGCTGCCCCATCGGTATGGGCGTGAGCTGCTCGGCCGACCGCAACGTGAAGAGCAAGATCAACGCCGACGGCGTGTGGATCGAAAAGCTCGACACCAATCCGTCCGAACTCATTCCCGAGGAGCTGCGCCGTCCCGGCGAGGGCCCCAAGGGGATAGAGATCGATCTCGACAAAGGCATTGACAGCGTACGCGCGGAACTTACCAAGTATGAGGTGGGCACCCGCGTGAACCTGCGCGGCACCATCATCGTGGCCCGCGACATCGCCCACGCCCGGCTGAAGGAGCGGCTCGATGCCGGCGAGGAGCTTCCGGCCTACTTCAAGGACCATCCGGTGCTCTACGCCGGCCCGGCCAAGACGCCGGCAGGCTATCCCTGCGGGAGCATGGGCCCCACTACGGCCAACCGTATGGACCCGTACGTGGATGAGTTCCAGAGCCACGGCGCTTCGCTTGTGATGATTGCGAAGGGCAACCGCGGACAGGTGGTCACCGACGCCTGCAAGGCGCACGGCGGCTTCTACCTGGGCACCATCGGCGGCGTGGCCGCAGTGCTGTCTCAGAGCAGCATCCGCAGCATCGAGTGCGTGGAATTCCCCGAACTGGGCATGGAAGCCGTCTGGAAGATCCGGGTGGAGGACTTCCCGGCCTTCATCCTGGTAGACGACAAGGGCAACGATTTCTTCAAACAGTTCTAAGGGGTTATGAAAAAAGGAGGGCGCATCCTGCTGTGGATTTGCGGCGTCTTCGCCGCGCTGGTGCTCGTGGTTATGACCGCGCTGCACTTCGCCCTCAATTCCGCCCGTTTCACGCGCTGGGTCGATGAGACGGCGGCCGCCTCCATCGACGGCACTCTCCGGCACGGACCGCTGCGCGTTTCGGTGTTCCGGAGTTTCCCGCGCCTGCGCGTCACCCTCGACAGCCTGAGCCTCACCTATCCGCACGATCGCTTTGCCGCCTACGACCTTGCGGGCCGGCGGAGCCGTCTGCTCGATGCCGGACGGGGCGAAGAGGCCGACACCCTTGCCGCTTTCCGCCATTTCTCCGCAGCCGTGAACCTCTGGCGCATCTTCTGCGGGCGGATCCGCCTGAGCGACGCTTCGCTTTCCGGACTTGCCCTCTACGCCCACGCCTACGACAGCACGGCGGCCAACTGGAACATCTTCCGTTCCGGACCGGAGGAGCCGGCCGACACTGTCTCTGCGGGGCTGCCCAACCTGCCCTGGATTTCGGTGGGACCGGTTCGGGTGGAAGGCCGTCCGCGCGTGGTGTTCACCGACCAGGCCGACACCCTCTACGGCTTGCTTGCCTTCCGCCGGATGCGGCTCGGTGGCGACGTGCGCCTGCCGCACGGGGAGCGTCCGCTGAAGTTCCGCAAGCTGGGTTTCCGTCTCGACAGCCTCTTCGTGCACGGCCGCCTGCCGGCTGACACCCTGGCCGTCTTCCTCGATTCGCTCTCGGTGGAGAATCCCCGCCATCATACCCTCGACCTGGGCCTCGGCGCCCGCACGCTGGTGGTTTCAGGCACCTTCGGGCACCTCAAGATTCCCTTCGGCATGCAGACGCGCCTCACCTACAACCAGGAACCGGGCGTGACGCAGCTGGGCGTGCCCCGCTTCCACGCCGACGTGGCCTATCTGCCCATCGACGCCGAGGGGCGGGCTGATCTCTATGCCGACAGCACTTACGTGAAGGCGGGCGTGCGCATCGATGACGCCGACCTGGGTGCCATCCTGAAGGAATATGCGGCCGGGCTCATTCCGCAGGCCGCCGATTTCCGCACCGACGCGCATCTTTCGGCCGTCGCCGATATTGATGGGTATCTCTCTGACAATCAGGTGCCTGCCGTGGATTTCTCGCTCAAGATTCCCGGCAGCAACATCCGATATTTGCCCAAGGACCTTCGGGCCCGTCTGGGCCTCACGGCCAACGCTTCGCTCACGCCGCAACAGTTCCTGTCGGCCGGAGTCGATGCGCTCTCGCTGCGCATGCAGGGGCTCGACCTTGACCTTTCCGGCTCGGGCCGTGACCTGCTGGGCGAAGATCCCTTCCTGCGTCTGCGCAGCCGCGGTGCCGCCTGTCTCGATACGCTTATGCGTTTCGTGCCGGAGGAGCTGGGCCTGCTGGCGAGCGGCGACCTCAGCCTGCGGCTCGATGCCGCGGCCCGTCTGTCGGAACTGCAGAGCTATCATTTCGACAAGGCTTCCGTGAACGGCGAAATCTCGAGTCCGCGCCTCTCGCTCGCCATGCCCGCCGACAGCCTGAATGCCGTGCTCGACCGGCCCGTGGTGCAGCTCTCTTCGGGCAGCAAGGGGATCCTTGCTTCGGTCGACGTGGACAGCCTTCTGCTGCGTCAGGGCATTGGCCTGCTGGCCCGGGTGCGCGATATGAAAAACGCCGCTACCTTCTCGAAGGTGCGTGCCCATTCCGGGCGGATGGTGCCGAAACTCGAGGTTTCGAGCGAGAACGCCGGCATCTACCTCAGGTCGGGCGTCAACCGCATGGGCGTCCGCAACATCCGCGTGGCCGCCGCGGCTGAACGGCGCGTGCGCGACCGTGGCCGCCGCAAGCATTTCCTCGATTCGCTGCAGCGCGTCTATCCCGGCACGCCGCGCGACTCGCTGGTGATCCGGATGCGGAACGACCGTTTCAAGGGGCCGCTGCCCGACTTCCTGTCGGAGCGCGACTTTGCCAGCAAGGACATCAACATCAGCATCGACACCTCCCTGGCCCGCTATCTGCGGAGCTGGAAGCCTTCCGGCAGCATCAGGGCCGAGCGGGGGTTCGTGGCTACGCCTATGCTGCCGCTGCGTACCCGCCTCACGGGCCTGAAGGGCGATTTCGACGACGACGTGCTGAACCTGCATGAATTCGGCGTCACGACCGGCACCTCGGACCTCAGCGCTACGGGTAAGGTGACCGGCTTGCGGCGTTCCCTGCAACGTCGCGGACTGCTCCGCCTGGGCCTGCAGGTGAAGTCGAACCGGCTCAACGCCAACGAGTTGCTGACCGCCATCCAGCTGGGCAGCAAGATGGCCGATTCGCTCGCTGCCAGGGAACCCGCGAAGGAAGACGACGAGAGTTTCGTGACCGATACGCTCAAGAACGCCCAGTTCCATTCCGACGAGATGGCCCTGGTGGTGGTTCCGGCCAACCTGATCGCCGAGGTGGACCTGCATGCCGCCCGGGTAGACTATTCCGACCTGCTTGTGAAGCCGTTCAAGGCAAAGATCAACATGCGGGAACGCACGCTTCAGGTGACCGACGCCGAGGCGCGCACCAATGTGGGGGAAGTGGGGCTGAACGCCTTCTATTCCACCCGCACCAAGAAAGACATCTCCATGGGGCTCGACCTGCGCCTGAGCGAGATGTCGGCCGAAGGCATCATCAAGATGATCCCGGCGGTAGACCAGATGATGCCCATGCTGCGCTCGTTCAAGGGGACGCTGGGCTGCGAGGTCTCGGCCACCACGCAGATCGATACCAATATGAACGTGGTGATGCCGACCCTCGACGGCCTGGTTCGTATCACGGGCGAGGACCTCATGGTGGAGGACGCCGGCGACCTGCGCAAAATAACGCGCCTGCTGATGTTCCGGAACAAGGATATCGGCCGTATCCAGAACCTCTACGTGAACGCGGTCGTGAAAGACAGCAAACTGGAGATCTATCCTTTCGTGCTGGGTGTCGACCGCTATATGCTGGCGCTGATGGGTACCCAGGGCTTCGACGGATCGATGCGTTACAATGCCTCCATCATCCGTTCGCCCCTCCCCATCCGCTTCGGCGTGAATGTGTACGGCTCGCTCGACAAATGGCGTTTCTCCCTCGGCCGGTCGAAGTACCGCAACGGCAAGGTCCCGGTCTTTACCCAGGAACTCGATGCCATCCAGATCAATATCCTCGATGCCATCAAGAACATCTACAACCGGGGCGTGGAGAATGCCATGGAGCAGACCGCCCGTTCTCAGCGCGAGCTGGAAAAGAAGCGTCTGGAAGTGGGTTATACCAGCGCGCTGCCCGACGACGTGCTGCCCATGAACGAGTACCTCCAGGTAGACTCGCTCTCGTTCTCGGCCGATATGGAAGAGGCCAACAAAGCGGCGCTGAAGGAAGTGGATGCCATTTTGGAAAAGACAAAGAAATAATATGTCAGAACAGAAATTCAGGATTGAAAGCGACCTGCTTGGCGAAAAGCGGGTGCCTGCCGATGCCTACTACGGGGTGCAGACCCAGCGTGCGCTCGACAACTACAAGATTTCGAACACACGGATGTGCGACTATCCCGAGTACATCATTGCCATTGCCTATGTGAAGATGGCCGCCGCCGAGGCGAACGCCCGCCTGGGCGTGCTGGACCGCGGGATCGCCGATGCCATCGTGGCCGCCTGCAAGGAGATCGTGGACGGGAAGCTGCACGACCAGTTCCCCGTAGACATGATGCAGGGCGGCGCCGGTACGTCGGTGAACATGAACGCCAACGAGGTGATCGCCAACCGGGCGCTGGAGTTGATGGGGCACAGGAAAGGGGAGTACCAGTACTGCTCGCCCAACGACCACGTGAACTGTGCCCAGTCGACCAACGACGCCTATCCCACCGCGTTCCGCTACACCTTCGTACGTATGAACCGCCGTCTGGTGGAGGCCCTTCAGCAACTCATCGCCGCCTTCCGTGCCAAGGGAGAAGAGTTCAAGGGCATACTCAAGATGGGCCGCACACAGCTCCAGGATGCCGTTCCCATGACCTCCGGCCAGGAATTCAATGCCTTCGCAAACAATCTCGAGGAGGAGTTGGCCAACCTGGAAAGGAACGTGGTGCTGCTCAAGGAAATCAACATGGGCGGAACGGCCATCGGTACGGGGCTCAACGCGGTACCCGGTTTCGCGGAACTCTGCACCGCCCTTCTGGGCGAATTCAGCGGCGACCATTTTGAGAAGGCGCCCGACCTCGTGGAAGCGACGCCCGACACCGGAGCCTACGTGAGTTATTCGGCTGCGTTGAAGCGCCTTGCCGTGAAACTGTCGAAGATCTGCAACGACCTCCGGCTCATGGCTTCCGGTCCGCGCTGCGGCCTGCATGAGATCAACCTGCCGCCCATGGCGCCCGGTTCTTCCATTATGCCGGGCAAGGTGAACCCCGTCATTCCCGAGGTGACCAACCAGGTGTGCTTCAAGGTGATCGGCAACGATACCTGCGTAACCTTCGCCGCCGAAGCGGGCCAACTGCAGCTGAATGTGATGGAGCCGGTCATCGCCGAATCCATCCTGGAGAGCCAGACCTGGCTCACCAACGCCATGCACACGCTGCGGGAGCGTTGCGTGGAGGGTATTACCGTGAATGCGGAGCACAACTACGAGATGGTGCGCAATTCCATCGGGATTGTGACGGCGCTCAACCCCTACATTGGCTACAAGGCCTCCAGCAAGGTGGCCAAGGAAGCCCTTGCTACGGGACGGAGCGTCTATGACCTGGTGCTGGAGCAGGGGCTGATGTCGCGTGAGAAACTCGACGAGGCCCTCGATCCGGGCACCATGACCACCTCGCACGACTTCCTGAAATAGAACGGACGCAGTCTCCCTTTTGGGCAACTGCGTACCTGCGGGCGTGTTGAAATGGTAGACAAGCCAGACTTAGGATCTGGTGGAGCAATCCGTGGGGGTTCGAGTCCCCCCGCCCGCACAGGAAGCCGGTCATGAGCCGGCTTTTCCTTTTGCGGGCGAAGGGACTCCGGGCGTTGCACGCCCGTTTTCCCTCACGTTACCCTCTCCCCAAAGAGGCCGACTAACAAGCGATTTTGAGCCGGCTTCTCTTTTTTATAGACTTAGTGTCGGGCGGAGCCCTCCAGGAGGACTCCGCTTAGCGAGTTTTAACTCGCTGCGCTCCGGCCCCTCCCAACGTATCCTGCGTGGTCTGCGACCACTTGTCTCCGTCGGGCCCC